>JABDDC010000119.1 GCA_013287815.1 Chlamydiota bacterium | reverse complement strand
GGATTGTCAAGGGGGCTTTGCCCCCTTGACGTGCGACCGGTATGTCGTTAAACTAGAAGGTGAAAGTCCTTTACGGGCTCTGGTAAGGAGAACCGTTAGAGAAGGCAAGGGTGTTCACCGTGAGGTGGGATCTGAAGAAAGCCGTATACAAAATGCTGATCTGACGAACAGAAAGTGCATATGAGGCAGAGGGCTCTTTAGGACGAGGGTGCGTTTGAATCCGAAGTCCAATACTTACCCGGAAGGAGTCAATGTAGATGCAACGGGTTAGCAGGAAAGTTTAACGAATTACCCGGTGAGATCTGTATTCACGCGTGACTAATACCCGACAAAAGGGGGGAACGACATGACTAGCGGTGTCTCGGAGAGATGACGTGAAGGATAGAGAAGTCAGCAGATGGCATAGTAACCCGTCGTGAGACGATGAAGGCCCGAACATGAAAACAAAGGAGAGACCCAATTTTCTATGACAACAGAGAATCGCAGAAAAGAAGGACAAGAAGCGAAAACGGAGGACTCGGGGCGGAACCTCGTACAGCCTACGAATAGCGCGATGGTTGACAAGGCAGAAAGGGAAGAATCTATCCTACCTGATAATCAACGCTACATCCATATCCCCAAGATAGAGGGAGTAGTCAATGATTATAACATGCAGGAAGCAATGAAAGCAGTTATGGTTTTAGAAAGGGTCGGAAAGCCCAACAAGCAGTATTGAAGGTCCAAGAATACATCCGAGAAGGATATGAATGGGTAGTCGATATTGATTTGGAAACTGAAACTCAAAGTTAATGAGCAAAAGAGCGCGGTAGCCCAGCCATGGGATCGCAAATTTCTGGGATTTACTTTTACAAGTGGAAAGGAACCTGGAAGAATTGCAGTCCACGAAAGCCGAGTGAAGCGACTGAAAGACAAAATAAGAGGTTTAACCAGGAAAATGAGAGGCAATAAAATGACGGATAGCATCCGAAAGTTTATCATGCCAATCACAAGAGGGTGGGCTAACTATTTCAGTATAGCAGAAGCACGAAGCGTTTTCGGCCATTTAGATGGATGGATTAGGCGCAAAATAAGAGGAGTTCTATGGAGGCAATGGAAGAAACCCCGAACGCGATGCAAGCAATTGATGGCATTAGGGGTTAAAGAAAACACTGCGAAGAAACATGCATATAGTAGCAAAGGACCATGGAGAATGGCTAAATCCTATGGTATGCATAAAGCGATATCGAACAGTGAAATTGAATCCATGGGATATATTCCAATGATGACTTTAGTGTGTGCCAGGTCATAGTGATCATGAACCGCCGTACGCCGTATACGGTTCCGTACGTACGGTGGTGTGAGAGGACGGGAGCTTTAAAACTCCCTCCTACTCGATTACTGCACTCTTTCCTTTAAAGGATTTTGGGGAGGTAATCACCTCTCTAAGTATAAGATTATCAAGTTACCTAAATAATAGGGAATATAAATCTCGTGAAAAATCTTGTTGCTAATTTTACTTTTGAATACTCTGATGTGTCAAAATATTAGGCAAGTATAATTATGAACATCATCAGGTTTATCTTTCTTTTTGTATTTTTATTAGTGCAGCAGGTTATTCTCTCTGAGCAATCAACCGAAAAGCCGATGACGATCATAGTCAGATCATACAATAACAAAGATTGGTACAACAGGAATCTCGATTCGATCCTTAGCCAAAATTACACCAATTATAGGGTCCTATATTATGATGATGCCTCGTCAGACAATACCGGAGGACTGGTGGAGGCTTACCTGCAGACAAATGATCCCGCAGGCAAAGTCATCTTGATATGCAATCAGGAGAGACTTTATTCAATGGAAAATCTCTACATTGGGGCGTGTCTGTGTGAAAAAAATGAGGTCATCGTCGACATGGACGGGGACGACTGGTTTTTTCATGATGATGTTCTGAGTAGTCTGAATGAGGTTTATGCTGATCCCGATGTTTGGATGACCTATGGATCTTACATCACCTACCCTGATAATTGGATCGGTATTGCTTCAGAAGTTCCCCAGGAAGTGATCGATCAAAACATCTACCGCAACACGGGAGGCTGCATTTCCCATCTACGCACCTACTATGCCGGACTTTTTCAGAAAATTAAAAAAGAAGATCTCTTCTATCACGGGAATTTTGTGACTACCGCGCAGGATGTAGCCTATATCGTTCCGATGATGGAGATGGGTGGGAAGCATAGCCGGTACATCTCTAAAATCTTATATGTTTACAATCGGGCCAATCCGATCAATGATGATAAAGTCGACCGTTCACTGCAATGGCGAGTCGATCAGTATATCCGTAGCCAAGAAAAATATGAACCTATTGATGATTTTAATTAGAGGAGTTGACGTGAGAAAAATTTACATTTGCTTGATTTTGCTTAATTTTCAGATGCTTTGCGGAAAGAGCATCACCGAATTGACAGATTTTCCCTCTTTCTGTCAGAAGGCCTCTCAGGACGAGAAGGCATTTAATAACTTTAAACGCG
>JABDDC010000118.1:2505-2638 GCA_013287815.1 Chlamydiota bacterium | reverse complement strand
CGATTTCAGAACTTTTGACTGGGCAAAATTAGCTGATCGTCTCAGAAACTTGAGCCATCCACCTATTAATAAACTCCTTTATCAAGTTAACTTCTAAATCAGGGTAAAAAATCCGAAAACCTAAAAGCGGTTC
>JABDDC010000118.1:0-2495 GCA_013287815.1 Chlamydiota bacterium | reverse complement strand
ATCCGGTTTTTCTTGCTGAATGAATGATCAAATCAATTTATAATCTTTTTGTCTGAAGTTAGAAAAATATGTGCTCCGCTTTTAAATGCAGAATCAAGATGTAAACCATCACGACGTTCTAAGGGATCATTGCCAATGATAGAATATATTTCTGGAAGCTTTTCACTTGCTTTATGCGCTTCCCATGAGAAATGAATATCTTTCCAAGGCATATGACAATCTCTCCATTGTAGTTTAGAAGGAGTAGCCAGTTCCCATTTTACATCCTTGCGACGTTGAGTTGCACTGTCATAAGGGGACAGCAGGAATCGGCAATGTTGATGATGAAATTCTTTAAATCCACTAGCCCCATTCCTTCTAGCAAAGGGTCCTAACGAATGATTTCCTGGATTATTATTTCTCCAAGATCAGGTACTCGCTTCGTTTATAGGCTGACCTTCATGTGACTTCCAGAACCGCTTTAATTTATTGCCATCTTCATCAAAATAAATAACTGAATTATCGGGACCCTCTTCGACCTTAATCCATTTTTTACCTATCTTCATAAATTTCCTTAATTTCAATGATTACTAGGGTATGAATGTAAGCAATCAGAGCCCCAGATAGTCTTTCACAACGACTTGTTTAATTAGCGATTGAATGACCATCTTGCACATCACTGATCCATTCATTTCCTTCCCAAGACGACAAGAAGTTTTTGGTGATGGGAAGATGTTTTTCAAGTGGATTTCCCGCCTGCCATTTTCCAACAAGTTCTGTAAATGGAATTTTTACAAAAAAGGGACCATCAGCAAATCCACCGACTCCGTATGGTTGAAAAATAATGAGAAGCGATTCGTGATCAACCGCAAATAATTTTATCAATCCCAACTCTAAATAATCTCGAATAGGTTCTGGGCCTTGAAAATAGCTGCAGTTATCACATCGATGCCTGAAGAAGTCCTCGCAATAGCTCCTCAGAAATTCTTTTTGACTAGCATGTGAAAAAAGATCGTTTAAGACTACCTTCTTAAAGGCTCCATTTTCTTTTACAAATGTTTTAGTTTCGTATCGTATCCATCCATGAGGCATGTGTGCATGCACAAAGATCTCTCCGAAGAGACTAACTACGTCATCCGAAAAAAGGACACTTCTCAGATTATAGTTCATTTGAAAAGGTCCCTCATCCAAGGAACTTTCAGTCAAAATAGTACTGATAAAATCCTTTTTGATTTCCTCGACGTTATTAAATCCTTTTTCAGTCTCCGAAGAACAACCGATTAGAACGAAAAGCAAAAGAAGATAAAACATCCTCACGGATATTATGCATTGTGATTCAGGTAAAGATAGTGAATCCATATTGTCCATATTCGGGGAGTAGATAATGGTTTCCACTCTTCAGATGCACGAGAGTGGTAGGCAATTTTCCACTATAACTTTGGATACTTATCTTTGTATTCTTTCAAGAATTCAACTAATGCTTTATCAAAAGCCTGCGTGTCAGAACGCTTACGTCCTGTTAACAAAAGGCCGTCACGCACAACTTCTTGATCAACCCAATGTCCACCTGCATTAACAATATCAATTTCAATCCCTGGATAGGATGTAACGGTTTTACCTTTTAAAAATCCTGGGTCGATAAGTAACTGCTGACCATGACATATAGAGGCTATCGGCTTATTCTTAAAACCTGAAACAAAAGGAATAGCATTCTCAGCAAGTCGTATATCATCTATAAACATACCTCCAGGAATGACAAGGGCATCAAAATCTTCTGCAGAAGCATTTTTCAAAAGAACATCTACAACGAACTCATCTCTTGCTTGTAGAGTGTAGCAATCCCATCCGCGAATTTTACCTTCTTCTGGAGAAACAATAGAAACAATTGCTCCAGCTTCTTCCAAACTCTTTTTTGGTCCCTCTAACTCCATTTGCTCTACGCCTGTTGCTGCAATAAGAGCTATCTTAAGCCCGAGTAACCAAGTTGATATAGACATATTTTCTCCTTTTATTTGGTGTATTGTGCTTCAGTTGCTTCCCATACTGGCATAAACTAGAATACATAGGCGCTAACTAAAGGTTTAAAAGACTCTCTATTGTGCCTACTTGCGCCATTCAATGCCAGTGTTTTGCGGTCAAGTACGTAAAATTTACTTAAATTTATAATTCTGGATTGTTAAATTGCGATCTCATTAAGCTTCTGCCAAACAGTACTGATCCAAAAACGTAAAGAATTTGACTATGAAAGACGTAATGAATGTTTTAAATACTTTTTTGCAAGACTTGGAGTCTAATGATTCCTTAGAAGGTCTCATCCTTGCTGTTCGTGATCTCACCATTCTTATCGCCTCCAACGAATATCTTAGAACTAGTATTAATGAGACTCAAGATCAAAAACAATTTGAGAACATAGCCTTAGCGGTAATTAAAGATGTGCATCAAGCAACATCAAATCTGAAGAAAAAAATCGACTGTTTCCCTAGATTGAAAGGAATCATTAAGTCATCTTTCTTTGC
>JABDDC010000117.1 GCA_013287815.1 Chlamydiota bacterium | reverse complement strand
GCTCCACTCCATCTGGGAGCCATCCGAATCTTTAAAGCTGAAGATAGTCGGAGATGTGCAGCTATCTCCAGATAATAGCACTGTAGCGGTGTCATATAGTGAAGCCGTAATGAGCGATACTGATGACCGGTTTGCAAGCAGACTCTTTCTTTACAAAAAAGGGGAATCGCCCATAGAGATCATCGCCAATAATCCCATGCAGCCCAGGTGGTCTCCTGATGGAAGGTGGATTGCTTTTGTGGCAAAGGAGAAAAACAATCAGGTCCTGTATATCCGAAGCATCAATGGGAATAAGCCCATCAAACTGACCGATGTCAAGCTGCCGGTGCAAACCTTTCGCTGGTCACCGGACAGTAAGTCTATAGCCTTTGTGATGGCCGAGCTGCTGCCAAAAAAGAGTCCCAAACAGATTGCCATCGTTTATAAAGAGGATCTACATATTAATCGTCTTTGGATGATCGATATAGCAAAACCGGGTGAACCAAAACCCATTACACCCAATTCTCATTATTTTGTCCGAGGTTATAGCGATTGGGGCACAGCCAACGAGGAATTTGATTGGTCGCCCGATGGGCAGAAAATTGTTTTTGCCTATACTAAAGGGGCAGGATTGGACAATATGTTCATGGATAGCAGCATCGCTGTCATCGACCTCAAAACAATGAAAATTGATCCTTGGGAAAAAAAAGTGCAGGTAGAATCGCAGCCTTTCTTTTCACCTGATGGAAAAAAAGTGGCATATCTCATCAGTGAACCCGAGAGCAATTATTTTTGTAACCGCTATCTTGCCATTCGGGATGTGGACGGCTCAAATGTGATAGAGCTGGCTCCAACGTTTAATGAGGGACCGCTTCTAGCCGGTCCAAACCTTCTCGGTTGGTCCAACGATCAAAGCAGCCTGCTATTTTTTGAGCCTTATCAGACACGCTATCGTCTAGTAAAAGTGCCTGTCAATGGATCTCCAGCTAGTTTCATCGAGACAGGCAACCGGTTTTTCAAGCAACCATCGCTTAGCCATGATCGGACCAAGCTCGGATTTATCGCGCAGGACTCGTCGACGCCTCCGGAGGCATTTATAGCAGAAATCGATCACTTTATCCCAGCCCAAGTGACGAAATTAAACGAACGATTTAAGCAAAAGCCTGTTCCAAAGACAGAGATCATCAGATGGAAATCGAAAGATGGGCTGGAGATTGAAGGGATGTTAACATATCCTCTGAAATACACTCCGGGAAAGCAATATCCATTGCTTTTGAATATCCACGGCGGCCCCATGTTCGTTTTTGATGAAACCTACGTCGGTTCGTATACACATCTTTATCTTCATGCAGCTTTTGCTGAAGCCGGCATTGCCACCTTAAGACCAAATCCGAGAGGCTCAACAGGCTATGGTCGAGAATTCCGTGAGGCCAACTATGGCGACTGGTGCGGCAAAGATTATGAAGATGTCATTGCCGGGGTCGACTTCTTAACAGCACAGGGATTGGCTGATCCTAATCGTTTAGGGATATGCGGCTGGAGTTATGGTGGGTATATGACAGCTTGGGCAGTGACGCAGACCGACCGTTTTAAAGCAGCCTCAATCGGCGCTGCGTTGTTTAACATGGTCAGCTTCGCAAACACCACTGACCTTGACCGATTTATCCCGGCCTATTTTGGCGATTTCTTTGAGTCGATGGAAACATACCGGCTCCGTTCTCCGTTAACTTACGCTGCCAAAGTAAAAACACCTTGCATCATCCAGCATGGCATGAATGATCAACGTGTCCCTGTATCGCAAGCTTACGAACTTTATAATTCATTTAACAAAAAAGAAAAAATCGCTACCTTAGAGCTATATCCCAATATGGAACATGGGCCAAGGACACCTAAGATGATCTTAGAGATCATGGAGCGTAATTTAGAATGGTTCAAAGGACATTTAGATGGATCTTTTTGATGACTTTATAGAAAAATACGAGCAAGGGCTGTGGACGGAAGCGTTGGATAAAATCATTCCGCACCCTAATGTGGAGTATGATGATTTCCATTTGAAACATCCTTACTCTCCTTTTCTCGTCAATTTAGCCGATGCCTGTTTCTATAAAGGTGCGGTAGGCTTCAATCACACTTCAAAGGTGATAAGCGAGCTGCTTAAGTCGGTGAAGAATAAAGCCCTTTATGAGACTTTCACACAAGCGCTGGCTTACGACGAAGAGATCAACAGCCTGATCTATGGCGATCCCCTGAGGATTAAAGACGATCCGAGTATTCCTGAGGGATTTAAGCAGTTCTTTATCATGCTTAAACAAGGCTATTTGCTGCATGAGGAACAGATCAATGAACATCTCAATGACATTCCACACAGATACCAAAAACTGTTTACAAAAAAGCTGCAGGTTTATAAAGGATGGGAACAGTTACGAAATAGAAGACCCGAGTTGTGCGGTGCCATCATCGATCATCCTTGGGATTATTTTCTCCCCTGGATCCAATATGCCTACCCGTTACATGTTTTAAAGTCCGCTTCCCCGGATAAAAATAAAATCCCGCTTATTTTTCTGGAACCGCTTCACAATTGCGATTACGAAAATTTCTTTAAGCCGTACATAAAAGAAAAGATGATCCTGGCTGTTGAAACATTTTTTCATCTGTTGCAAATGTTGCAGTTTCCTTCTATTCATCAACTACTGGAAAGTTCTAATGTTTATCTTTATGTCCTGGACCGCTATCCTCTGGATCAGTTTAAGGCTCAAGGATTTTCCTTTGAAGGGGG
>JABDDC010000116.1 GCA_013287815.1 Chlamydiota bacterium | reverse complement strand
ATGTTTCAAGTCGCTTTTACCTACTCCGAATTTCGAATTATTTTATTTATTTCTTCGCCAATTCCGGTTCTTTCAAATGCTTGGCAATTTTGCTAGTCATTTTGAACATGTCGATGGCCTGAGTAGAGCCAAGGACTTTAGCCAATTTCTGGTCTGGATTGATATTGCGCTTATTATTTTGGTCTTGAAGTTTATGTTTTTTGATGTAGTCCCAAAGTTTTTTTGTCACTTCGGTACGTGGCATAGGACCATGTCCAACGACTTCAGCGAGGGTTTCGCTGACTTGTACTGGTCTCATAAAAGCTGAATTTTTTTTTGCATCTTTTGTTGGCATTTAAATCTCCTTTAATGATTGAAAAACTGAAATACTATTGAGACATTACTGCGTCTTAATGAGATTCTTTTAGCTATGTTGAGATTTCAAGTCAAAGCAATTTCACTCTAAAAGTCATAAAATCGTGAGAATCTGCGATTTATGCGTAAATATTTTTTTAGTTTTCCCTGTAGGGAAAGGGGGAAAATTAAAGAAAGTGCAATTTTCTTTGCTTGAAACATTAAGATCGTGGCAATCTGTTGCGTTGAGGTGGAAATTTAAAATGAAAAATTATTTTAAGCTAGAGCAGCAGATAGACAAACTGCAAAAGCTTTATGATTATTTAAAAAAAGCATCGTCGCTGGAAGGAAAACTGAATTACCTGAATTCCCTTCCCGCCATTCAGTATGAATACGCCTCAAATGCTATTTTACAAAGTTTTCCCACAAAGCTGTCGCATGAAAAGGAATATATTGTCAAATTGGTGATCGCTATAGGACAGGGTCCGATTATCTTCAACCACCATACACCCAAAGAGAAGTACTCAAAATTTAACTCATTGCTGGATCATCTGCTCGAGCTAGAGCACTCATACGACTTTATGGGGGGCGTCATAGGTTATTTTCTGACAGTCCTGCAGTTGATTCAGGAGCAAGAAACACCCCCAACCTCTGAAGCGCAGTATATTCATCCCGAAGGGCTTTTTCTCAATGAAGACAGGAACGAAGTAAGACAAGCAGTGCGCTGGGGCATTGAGGCAATGTGCTGTATTGGAGAGATCTATCCCGTAGGCGGTGCTGGGGACAGACTCGATTTGCATGATGAAAAGAGCGGTCTTCCCTTACCTGCAGCAGTACTCCCCTTTCTTGGCCGCACCCTCATCGAAAACCTGGTGAGGGATTTGCAGGGACGCGAATACCTATTTTTTAAACTCTTTGGAAAGCAGATATGCTCACCGATCTCGATGATGACATCGTGTGAGAAAAATAATCATGCCCATATCCTGGATACATGCAAAAAGCATCAGTGGTTCGGCAGACCGGTGGAAAGCTTCCGCTTCTTTGAACAGCCGGTCGTTCCGGTCATCACTGAGGAAGGGTATTTCTCCATGACCGATTTCCTGACGTTGAATTTAAAGCCGGGCGGACATGGGGTCATGTGGAAAATCGCCGAGGAGAAAAACATCTTCAACTGGCTGCAGTCGGTTGGAAGGTTCGATTGTATCGTGAGGCAGATCAATAATCCTTTGGCCGGACTCGATTTTGCTTTGCTGGCCCTAGCAGGAATAGGATATAAAGAAAAAAAATCGATGGGATTCCTTTCCTGCGAAAGGCTGTTGAAGACAGCTGAAGGAACTAATGTGCTGATTGAGAAAAAAACAGCGCAGGGTTACGAGTATTGCCTAACGAATATCGAATACACCGACTTCGTGAAGAAAGGGTTAAAAGACGAGCCGGCTAGCGAAGGTAACACTTACTCAACCTATCCAACCAACACCAACATCTTATACGTGAACATCCCGGCCATCCAAAAGGCTTTAAAGAAGTGTCCTATTCCCGGACAGCTGATAAACTTGAAGTCCAAAGTCCCCTTCATCAATGCTGAAGGGAATCTTTCCCATGTGCCAGGAGGGCGTTTAGAGTCGACTATGCAAAACATTGCAGATTATATCGTCGATTATTTCCCTAAAAAACTAGAAAAAAACGAACTTGTAAAAAAGCTACAGACCTTCGTTACTTACAACCAAAGAATCAAAACCATTTCGACAACGAAGGTTGCGTATAAACCGGGAGAAAGTCCTGTCGGAACTCCGGAATTGGCTCATTACGACTTATTAACCTCTCATTTGAAGCTATTTAGAAATTGCTGCCGCTTTTCGATGCCTCCTCAAGAGACAATCCAAGAATACCTCAAAAGCGGCCCGCACGTCCTTATTTCCTATTTGCCAGCCCTCGGCCCGCTCTATTCTGTCATTGAACAAAAAATCAGAAAAGGGTCGCTCGGGCACCATTCAGAACTTATTTTAGAAATCGCCGAAGTCGATATCGAAAAGCTTGACGTCGAAGGATCCTTGCATATCATCAGCACCTTGCCACTAGGAGAAGTCAATCCAGGCGGTATCCTCACGTATGGCAATGAGAGTCGCTGTTCTTTAAAAAATGTCAAAGTCAGCAACCTCGGCATCGATACGTCGGCTCCAAATGTCTACTGGAAGAACCAGATCAAGCGGTATGAATCTGCTCAGATTCATCTGGGTGAAAGCTCCGAATTCCATGCCGAGAATATTATCATTGAAGGCAACTACCGTATCGAAGTTCCCGCCCATCACCGAATGGTCGTCAGTCAGAAAAATGGTGAGTTAGCCATCGCCATCACTCCAATCACAAAGCCTACCTGGATGTGGAAGTACTCCTTCGACCAGGAAAACAGGGTGAGGCTGACGCGTGTGGAA
>JABDDC010000115.1:1700-2820 GCA_013287815.1 Chlamydiota bacterium | reverse complement strand
TATATTGAAGCTAGAGAACAGCTGGTTCAACCCGGCAATAAAATCAAAAAAATGTATCGAGCCCGCATCAGAATTAAAGGGATGCCTGAGGTTTCTGAAACATTTCCAAAAAAATCTCAAGCGACAGCTTGGGCAAGAAAAATGGAATCCAAAATCCGCGATGAGCGATTTTTTCCGCAAAAAGCAAACTTGGAGCGGACTTTCGGGGATTTCATAGACCGTTACATACAAAACGAACTTCCCAAAAAACCAAAGATGCATTTAAAACAAAAAATGCAGCTTTTATGGTGGAATTCTCATCTTGGTCTAATGTCAAAAAAAGATAAAATCGTCACTTTAAGTGAATACGTATTTCCTTCTATTGACGGAAGCAAACATGCAGAATTTACAACGGCTTGGAAGAATGTCATAAAAAGCTTAAGGCTGAATATTTGCTTCCATACGCTTCGTCACACTGGAGCATCACACTTAGCGATGAATGGAGCAACGTTGCTGGAGATCGCAGCTATTTTAGGACATAAAACACTTGCTATGGTTAAGCGGTATAGTCATATATCGACTTCCGCTACAGCAAAAGTGCTTGATAAAATGAATCGAAATATTTTGGAGGAGAGTGTTTATGGCTAAACAGAAGCAAACTTTAGAAAAGAAAATAACAGAGGTAAAATTTCATAAACACTTAGCTTATGAGGTGTTTTTAGAGAAAGCTAAGAAAATAGCTCCCAGGCACAATTTGGAGCAATCTATATCCTCATTTCGAGAAGGAAGAGCTCATTTTGATGAAGCCTTAAGCTGTTTTTGGAAGGCTGCTCATGATGCTCCTCTTTTGGCTGTTTTTTTAGATTGGATTAAAGAGAAGCGTTCAGATGATTTATTAATTGAATCTGCGGAAATTCTCATGGAAAACGAATTAATCCAGTTCAAGGATGCTAAGAATAAACCTATCAGGCTATGCGATCTAACGTCGCCGAGTCTTTGTAATCAAATCGAAAAGATAAGATGTCAAAGAAAATTTTCTTTTCAGGTCCTAGAAGACCTTGTTGGGGCTTTTTTAGAGTTTTTTCGCTGGCTATCGATTCAAACGGTATCATACGTACCAATCCTTGAAGATCCTGATAGG
>JABDDC010000115.1:0-1690 GCA_013287815.1 Chlamydiota bacterium | reverse complement strand
AGAGTAAAAGAGCGGTTGTTAGATCATGACACTTTTGTTCGTTTACTTATTCCTTTAGATGAACGCTGTCGTGTCATAGCTAAATTACTCTATTTTGGGGGCAATAGAACGCTAGACCAAGTTATCAAACTCAATATCAAAGATGTGGATTTTAGAAATATGCAAATTAATATGGAAGGTGAGCTATTGAGCTATCCACTTCATGTTTTCGAGGACCTTAAATCATTGATAGGAAAAAGATCCGCAGGTGCTGTATTTCTTGGTAGAAATAATACAAGTATCAATTCTGCGACAATGTTCAGAAATTTCAAGCAACTTGGAATAATTTTGAATCTCCCCAATCTGTCCCCTAAAATGTTGGTAACCAATATGTAGTTGTCTTTCTTATTTGCAGTTTATATGTTTTAAAACTGCGAAGCAACTGCAAAACTATTGAGAATAATTGGTGGCTTCTGGTAACATCCCTCCTGTACCCATCGTTAGGAGAAGTTTCACATATTAGGAGGTAACCAAGATAGTTTATGAATCATGCCAAATACTTAGTACCTATTCGAGAATATTGCAGGAACAATAAATGGCCGCGACTTAGTCAGTGGCATCATTGGATTTATTCGGAAAATCCCATTGCACAAGCCTGTGTAAAAAAGATAGGTGGCCGCTACATCCTCGATCTTGAAGCGCTGGAACGCTACATCAAAAACGCCTCACTGCATGAAAAATAATTTTTCTGATAGTGCGTGGCTTTTATCAATTGCGCGTATGTGGATTCAAAAAAACCAGCTTCTTTATTTACAGATAAAGTTGAGCTGGTTTTTTTATTTTAACTCGAAAGAGGGAGCATAAAAGCATCCAGGCATTTTTCTGGATTGCTTTATTAAAAATATAAACTCGTATCGGTAATCTTTTTATGTCACAATCCTCTGCACCAGAGCAAGTAGAAATAACTGAAGGGAAACAAGATGTGGACACCTCAAAGTACAATGCGATCGAAATTGTAACCGTAAAAAAACTAAAGGAACCGGTTAAACAGAACTTGAAAAGGCGTTTTAATGCCCATTGGAACGATGAAGGCTTTAGGACAGTTCCTATCAAACATAAGATTGCTGTTGATAGCTTTCTGAAAAAGGCAGGAATTATTTGTCCTCTTGAAGAAATTTGGGAGCCGTTTCATGGTCTTTCTCAGAGCGAACAGCTAGCAGAACGCTTAGAGCAAGCTAAAAGGATAGTTACCCAAGATGGACTTGCAGCCCTTTTATATGTAACGGAATGCATTCAAGACTACAACGCTATATGGAATGCAAATATAAAATACACAGACTTTGAAGGAAAATCAATTGGTGATCTAAAGAGCTTAGCAATTTCAGGTGAACCAAAACAAATTGAACATTTAAATATTCTTTTTAAAGGTTACTGTAAAGTCTTTGAGAATCACGAAAAAGTAAAACATATTGGTAATAATTTAAAAACGATCAGAGAAAAAACAAACTTAAAGCATACTGAGGATGTGGTTCATAAGAATCAAGAGGATGATGATGTTGAAATAGACGAAATCTCAAATAATGAAGAATTAGCGAAGGCTAAAATAAGCGCACGGCGTATGGCGTTAATAAAGCGATTAACATATGATGACATTGTCGGGGGAATTTGCAAACCTCAGCCTTAAAGCACAAAACTAATAGAGAGTCTTTTT
>JABDDC010000114.1 GCA_013287815.1 Chlamydiota bacterium | reverse complement strand
GCATAGAGCGCATGTGGCATCCTAACGGACAGCTGATGATGGAATGTCAATTTGAAAATGGTGTGCCGGTTGGCAAAGCGAAGGAATGGACACCCACGGGCTGGCTTTTCAAGGAAGTGACCGTCCACAAATTTCCTGATGATTTTGACGCCAAAATTTTTTCCAAAGAAGGCGAGGTCATTAAAAACATAGAAAGAGGTGTGGAAGACTATACTCAGATGTATTCCCTAGCTGAAAAAAGGGTAGAATATGTTGAAGACAGGATCAAGGGAATGCTTGAACAGGTTGATCCTGGCTTGGATGAAAAGCTCGAACAGCTTGCGAGCACTAATCCACAAATGTACCAGCAAGTTTTAAATTTGCACAAAGCTCAAGAAGAGATGGAAAATTATAAAAAAGCCCTCTACGAAGCTAAAAAGGAAAATCTCGAAAAAGATGATGCACTCAAACGAAAAAGAAGAGAAGACAATGAGCAATGAACAAATCTTTAAAGAGAACCTCGATTTTCTTCACAAACTAGATACTAAATTGGCTTACAAGTTGATGTCGACGGATCCTGCGGATCTGCAGCTTTGCAGGACAAAGAAAGGCGAGCTCAATCTTAGCCGCACTTACGAAGGAAAAACCTACTATTATCACTCGATCGCAGATGCGCAGGCCGAAGCTGATCAATGGTTTGCTCAATTGGATTTGAATAATGATAAAGTCCTTTTCATCTATGGAATCGGCCTCGGTTATTATTACCAGGCTGCGCAAAAGTGGCTTAAGCAGGATAGCGAGCATGCCATCGTCTTTCTTGAAGAAGATCCGGGCGTCATCTATCGCCTTTTAGAAACTGAACTTGGTGGAAAAATCTTGCGCGATCCGCAAATCCAGCTTTTCTTCTTTCAGGATCTGGTCGAAGATAAGGCTCTCTTCAATGAGCTGTCATGGACCTTCGTTGATCTCCCCTTTGCCTTCTCGTGCCTGAAGCTATACGAAGAAGTGAATAGCGAGGGCGTCTCCAAACTCCATCATAAGCTCTCTTTTGTCTTAGTAGAAAAAAGTGTCTTTGCAGAAGAATATCTCAAATACGGTGTCGTGTTCTACCGCAACTTCTACCGCAACTTACTTGAGCTTCCTAACTCATATTTGGGCAATGGCATGTTTGGACAATTTGAGAATGTGCCGGCTATTATTTGCGGTGCAGGCCCATCACTCGATAAACAAATCGATACCCTGCAAAATGTCAAAGACAAGGCGCTGGTCTTTGCCGGCAGCTCCTCCCTCGGAGCCCTCGTCCCCAAAGGATTTATACCCCACTTCGGTGCCGGAGTCGATCCCAATCAGGGTCAGCATCCGAGAGTTGAATTGACGGCTCCATACAAGGTTCCATTTTTCTACCGCAGCCGCTTGTTCAACCTCGCTCTGAAATCCGTCACCGGAGCTAAAATCTACCTGACAGGAGCCGGCGGCTACGACGCCGCCGACTGGTTCGAAAATGAATTAGGCATCGAAGGGACACCCATTGAAGAAGGGCATAATATCGTCACTTTCTGCCTCGAAATCGCAAAGGCGCTGGGATGCAATCCAATAGTTTTAGTAGGACTTGATCTAGCCTATACGAATAAGACAACTTACTCACAAGGGATCATCGAAAGCTTAAAATTAGTCCCTCAGGACTGGCTGCCTGGTGAAGATTTTGCCTCTAGACCGGTAATGAAAAAGGATATCTACGGCCAACCTACCGAGACTTTGTGGAAATGGATCAATGAATCGGAATGGATTTCCGACTATGCCGGGAAAAATCCTGAATTGAATATTATCAATGCCACTGAAGGAGGTATCGGCTTCGAAGGGGTCACCAACCAGACTTTGAAAGAGGCGACCGGCAAATTTCGTGTAATCCCCGACCTTAAAGAGCAGATCAGTCAAGAAATCAAAGCCAATAGCCTTTCTAATATTACGAGAGAGCAGGTTGTCGCAGCCATGCAGAAGATGCAAGCAAGCATCGAAAGATCCATTGTCTTACTAGATCAACTGATAACTGCGACTGATCATCTGGCAAAGAAAATCGAGAACAATGAATCCTATCCTCAGAAACTGGAAACTCCGCGCATCTCATTATTGGAAACAGACATTCAGGATGAACCGGCTTATATCTACATCCTGAATATCTTTAACGAAGTTTATATCCTTTATCACAACCGCGATATCCGCCATCTGCAATCGGTGAAGAATGAGATCACTCAAAAAGAGCGTGACCTCAAAAAACTTTTCCTCCAGAAAGGCCGGCTCACCTTCATCCGCGATGTCGCCAGATTGAACCGCGAATTGCTTACATTGCAGGAATGACAAATGTCATTTTTATGACACAGGGAGCGAGATGAGACTTTTTTTTATCTAGACAAATTCATCCCTGTTCATAAAAAACTGTTTGAAAGAAGTGATGATATGGAACAGGCAAAAGCTAAAAAGGTTAAGCTAACTCATCCATTAGATTTTATTCTCTCAACATCATCCAATACTTCTTTTTCTTCCCCTAACTCTTCTAGCTCCCCCTCTTATTTTTCTAGTTCCTCGATAAAAAACATAACAATAACTTCCCAAAATAACGTTAAAAAATCTCTCCTCCTGGGAGAACCACCTAAAGAATATCTTTGGACAATCGAAGAAATAATGAATAAATCTGTTATTCACCCTGAATCGCTAGAATTCATGTTGAATAAAGAGAAAAAATTTTATCCCAATAGCAATTTGAATAACCCTCAATTAAAAGCATCTGATGTGACAATTTTAACTGATTGGATGATAGAAGCTTGTAGTGATTTTACTCTATCAAGAGAAGTCACCTATTTGGCGCTTAACTATCTCGATAGAGCGCTATGTCTGAAACCCGACTACAA
>JABDDC010000113.1 GCA_013287815.1 Chlamydiota bacterium | reverse complement strand
ATTGAACGGAGTGTTAACGTTGCTACACGACCCCCGCGTTTCTTTCGAGCTTCCTGCTTACTTTTTTTGGGCCTTTCGCTTTGTCGTGGAATACAAACCTTGATTTTGCTTTGAATAGGAGCATTACATACGGCTTCAAATAATTTAACTTGCTCTTTTTTTTCATCACCATCTCTTATTAATAAATCGTCTACAATAATACGATTTTGTTTCGCCCGTATGAGCAAATCTACAGATGGATTTTTTCTTTGCTCATCGAATAATTCAAAAAAATCAGCCTCTCTATCGCATATGTCAATTAGTCGAGTGTTTGGCATTTTTTTGGCAACCTCCACGAGGTCACGGTGATGCTGAATCCAAGCAAATGTCTTTTTTTCCTCAATCGGAATATTGTGACATTTACGTTTATCATTCACGTCTCTACCGGTAGGTGCACTGCTCTCTCCCCGCAATACACCTAGGGGAAGGCCATTTGAGGCAATTGTAAATGTAGAATGAAGGTTTAATCCAGCAGTTTTTGCACTGGTTTGATTTGAGCCAATTGAACCAAGCCCCGTGCAATTATTTAGATTGTCATAGTTGAGTTTACAGTCATCTTGTATGCACAGCACTACCTTTTGCCCCATCATTCGTCGTATTGTACGCTCACGATGAGGAGCCAATATATTAGCCATGTTAACGCCTGTGTCGTCGGAGTGATCAAGAAAGCGGTAGTATCCCTTAACAGCGGGCCAATCTCCTTTCGCAACACCGGTAAAAGCACGATCAGGGATCTTTGCTTTAGCGTCAGCGATTTCTACAAGTCTTTTGCTCAATCGTCTATCATCCAAAGGTGCTCCTCCAAATTCATTTTGAGCCCAAACATCGCTCTCGAGTCCATCTGTCAGCTCCAGCTTCCCTTTTCCATCACCTGAAGCTAACCCCAGTTTTTTTCTAAAATCTTCCTCGAGAGCATAGATGTAAATTGATTTAATTGCTAACTGCGCTTGATGATAACGATCCTGGCGACCTCTACCCTTTGTTTTTCCGATTTCCATCCAATTAGCAGCCCGATAGCAAGTCCCTAAGTGACGAGAGTCATCAACAAAACTCTCTACCAATAGCGGGCGATATCCATATCTATTATGAAAATCTTCAGGAAGTCTCAACAAACTCATACTCAATATTTTGGATGCCAAATTCTGACAGTGGACACTTGGTCTAATGAGAAAACGATTCATGTTGATTACATAATGCAAATATTCCTGACGCTGCTTGGATTTCCAACCAATCCATTTATCACGATCTTCCAGTTTGAAGGCGGCGGAGGCAAAGCCAAGTCCTCCCAGCCATCCGTGTTGCGAACTAATCAGGTAGCGTAATTGCCTTCCAACCAAAGGTCTGGATCCTTCGGGATGCTCATTAATCATCAGCTCATTCCATATTCGCATGTGTTCTTCCGTATCGACCAGAATGAGCTCTAGTTGCTCAATGTCATTAATCGCTTGTGGAAGATCCTGTGGTGGAGTCACTGGTGCCTCCAGACGTTTTTGAGTGCGTTTACCAGGGATCCAACACACTTTCGGTAAAATAAAATGTCCCTGAGTCTCAAGTGTACGCAATGCCTTCACACATCCAGCTTGCTGGGCCTTTCCACAAAGATCGAAGAACTTAAAGTGGTTGCATAGATTTAGCGACAACGCTCCTCTATTTGAAAATTGATTACTTTCTAACAAACCGCGAATGAATTCGATGCTGGCGGGAACTGAAAGCGTTTTTTTTATTTGGTTTTGTGTTGTGTTCATGCTTAAAAACATAAATCACGCGCACAATTTATGTCCAGCATTTATTTGTGGGTAATGGGCAGCGGTAGCTAGGACCCTCTATAATGACTTGAATGCCTTTGTGCACAAGTCTGTCCAAAGCTGCTGTCCCCAGCAGTGGGTTAACGAAAATGCTTGGCCATTCATCGAAATCCCTATTGCTTGTAATAATTGTACTACTCTTTTCATATCTTTGGGCGATAATTTGATACAAGTCCTCCTGTTGCACTTCATTAAGAACCTGAAGGCCAAAGTCATCTAAAATTAAAATTGGCTTCTTGATTACCTGTGCAAGCCTTTTTTTATGCGTCCCGTCACCTCTGCCGTTATAAATCCATTCAAACAACTGATAGGTACAAAAAAACATCACTTCATGTCCACTTCGGCATGCCTGATGACCTAGTGCTTGGGCAATGTGACTTTTTCCAACACCGCTTGGCCCTAGGATAAAAATATTTTGTTTGTTTTCCACGAATCCGCAAAGAGCCAGTTCCCTTATTAGAGCAACAGGAAGTTTAGGGTTAAACTTGAAGTCAATTGTTTCTAAGGTTTTAGTTACGTCCAACTGACTTTTGGCTAGTCTTTTTTGAAACTGCTTATTGTCTCTTCGTTCAATTTCATCTGTGAGTAATGTCTCTAAAAACATTGATAGGGCCCATTTTTCTTCCATTGCCTGGCTCAACCTCTGTTCAACAGTGGTTGCTATACCGAGCAGTCTCAGTTTTGCCAATTTTCTATTCATCTGAATAGTATCCATAAATTATACTCCTATAGGTTAAGAGGCCTAACCTTCGGGTTAGGCACTCATTTTTTTCTTCAAAATTAATACCCTCATTCTTAGAATGAGGATCGCCAAAACGAAGTAGCCGTGCTCCTTTCTCTACGAAGGGACACGGTGAAATTTAACCAATCAGCAAACTCTCGCAGGCCTGCCAAAACGAAGTAGCCGTGCTCCTTTCTCTGCTCAGCTAACATCAATAAAATTTCTTGCTTCTTCCTCATGCTTTTCTTTTTCCTCATATCGTTTTTCTTGCTCGATCTCCAGATCTGCTAATACACCTTCAAGGGTTCCCAACATCGCATTACCGTACTTTGAGACAGGGTGCAGCCTCTGAAGTTTTTCTTCGAAAGTC
>JABDDC010000112.1 GCA_013287815.1 Chlamydiota bacterium | reverse complement strand
ATATTATCTTAAATTCGGGTATGTTATACTGTAAATTAGTACTTTATCACATTTAAATCGTTAAGGAAAAACTATGCTAGAAGCCCTTAAAGTGATCTTAGAAGTTCAAGAATTAGACATGAAGATGATCCAATTGATCCATCTTAAAAGACAGAGACAAAAAGAATTGGCTAATATCAATGCCAATAAATCCTCTCTAAGCGAACGCGCTGAAGAAAAGCAGCGTGATATTCTTGAAATCAAAAAAATGATCCGACTCGCTGAAGGCGAACATGGCGAAGTCCTTGAGAGAATGAAGAAGCTCGAATCGCAACAAGCTTCCATTAAGAAAGTCGAAGAGTATAATGCGATCACCCATGAGATCTCTTCTGCCGATAGGGAGCGCCTTGCCAAAGAACAGCGCTTAAGCGACCTCTACGACAGACAAACAGCCGAGGAAGAAATATTAAAAAGCTTGAACGAAAGCCTCGAGTCAACCACCGAAAGCTGCAAAGTTCTTGAATCGGAAATTCATGAAAGCATCGGCCAAATCAATGATGAAGGCCGCATCCTTAAAGGTGAGCGCGACGCTTTAGTTGTACAGGCTGATCCTGATGCATTCAAAATCTATGAAAGGCTTCTGCGCAACAAAAAAGACAGGGTGGTTGTTCCACTAGAAAGCCGCTGCTGCAGCGGTTGCCACATCATGCTGACAGCTCAGCATGAGAACCTCGTCCGCAAAGGTGAAAGGCTAGTCTTCTGTGAACATTGCTCACGCATCCACTACTGGCAAGAGAGTAAGGCCATCGAAGACACTGTCGTCGCCACCAAGCAGCGCCGCAAACGCACAACAAAAGTATAAATTAAAGGCTAAGGGCTAAGCTGAAGACTAAGGGAAGATGAAAATAGCGAGACTGTTTTTAATCCTTTAGCCTTTTGTTTTTAGTCTTTAGACTTCCGCTTGTTTGGGAAGACACGTA
Organism: Chlamydiota bacterium; assembly: GCA_013287815.1. Classification (GTDB taxonomy): domain Bacteria; phylum Chlamydiota; class Chlamydiia; order Chlamydiales; family Parachlamydiaceae; genus JABDDC01. The sequence goes on along the minus strand of JABDDC010000112.1, from coordinate 2,011 downwards.
ATCACTGCCCTTCGCGAGGAGGGGAGAGGAAAGTCTGGACTTCACAGGAGAAGATACCAGCGAAAGGCTGGGGGCCGTAAGGCTACGGAAAGTGTAACAGAAAATATTCCTCCATCTTAGGATGGTAAGGGTGAAATGCCTGTTTAATGAAACAGTGCCCGATCCGGAGAGATCCGGACGGTGACAAACCCTATCTGAAGCAAGACCGAAACAGGGCGATCTGTTCTCCGCAGTGTCCTGAAAGAGTCGCTTGAGGATGCCAGTGATGGCATCCCTAGAAGAATGATTACGCGTTAGCCTCTTCTGAGGCTAGCTGACAGGATCCGGCTTACCGTCTTCCCAAACTTTTTTTCACATTCTTAATATCACGTTAAATTTTGTACAATACTACTGGCAGCCACTGCAAAGGCATTGGCGACGTTGAGGGAGTTTTTACGGCCCCGTAAGGGTATTTCAACGATGAAATCGGCTCGACGCAGCGTTTCGTCGGAGCAGCCGTATTCTTCATTGCCAATCACCAGGGTGAATGATTCGGGAAAGGAGAATTCATAAATGCTGACAGCATCGTCACTTGTTTCCAATGCGATAATTGGTCTGGGTAAGTCGTCGAGCTTTTTGTTATGATGCCACTGGACCCATTGGTCGGCACCCATGGCGGCGTCTTTGACTTGCTTATGATTAATAGATGGCGTGCTTTCTGACAGATATAATGTTCCTAGTGAAAAGGCTTCTGTGGTCCTGACAATGCTGCCCACATTGTGTGCCGATCGGATGTTATCGAGATAAATCGCAATGGGAAAAGGAGCTGCGGCCTGCTGATTGTCTTGGGTGCGCACATGAGGCAAGAGGTTGTGTTCCTTATGCTTAACCTCAGCCAAGTTGAGGTGATAGTGGTAACGGTCTGACAACGATTTTCTGGTCGTTTCAGATAAGGGCAGCTCATTCATCCACCCGAGCATTTGTCGGTATGTATCCAGATCTGCTTCTAAGGGTAAGCCGGAAGCTATTTTTTCATGAATAATACGGACCAGCTCAGCGCAATTCTTATGCTGAGTGAAAAGGGGCAAAGATAAAAATTTTCTGACGGTGAAATCAACCATTTTTGCGGACGAGATATTCGTCCAGCGTGCCGTCGAAGAGATGGATTCCATCCGGTTCGAAGGCAATGATTTTTTTTGCAACATTGGAGATAAGGTCCCTGTCGTGACTGGCCACGATGACTGTCTCTTTGTATTCAGACAAACCCCAAGCTAATGCTGAGACGGCTTCTAGGTCAAGATGGTTGTTGGGTTCGTCGAGGATGATGCAATTGTGATCAGACAGAAGCATGCCGGCTAAAATCAGACGTGCTGTTTCGCCACCCGAGAGCGTAGCAACCTGCTTAAAGGCATCGTCGCCGCCAAACAGCATTTTGCCCATGACACCGCGAATATCTTGATCATAGATCCCTGGACGCCTTTCCTTTAACCAGTCGAAAGCATTTTGAGTGCCTTTTTTATTGATAACATCGGAGTGGTCTTGCGGAAAATAGCCAATAATCACCTGATGGCCAAGTTCAACTTCACCATGGTCTGGATCCATCACTTGCGCCAGCATCTTAAGTAAGGTGGTCTTACCGCGACCGTTGTTACCGATGATTCCAATCTTATCGCCGCGGGCAATCTCCATCGAGAAATTTTTGATGACAGGGTCTGCATCATATTTTTTACTGATGCTCTCTACCTTCATCACAATCTTTCCTGCTTGTTTATCAGTCGGGATAAAACGGATGTAAGGTCTAGTGATGTTCGACTTCTTTAAATCTTGGGGTTGGAGGCGACTGATCTCCCGGAGGCGCGATTGCACCTGGCTGGCACGTGTACCGGCACCGAAGCGGGCGACGAATTCACGCAGCTGCGAGATTTTTTTTTCTTTTGATTTGGAATCCATATCTGCACGTTCTCGGACAGAAGTTTTAGCTACTACCATTTCGTCGTAATTGCCGGGATAGATGATAATGGTTTCGTAATCG
>JABDDC010000111.1 GCA_013287815.1 Chlamydiota bacterium | reverse complement strand
CCGAACGCTCTTTCCAGGATGCAGGTTCTTTTTTTGAACTGATCCTACATGTCATCGGGCAGGGATTAACATTAAATACAGTCAAGAGGTTTGAATTACCTGACGGTACAACCCATGATGTTGGTGAAGGTCCAATGCCTCAAGGTGTCCTCTTCTTAAAAGAAGATACCGGATCTGTTCAGGATAAAGTCAATGCTTGTGGAAATCCTGTTCAAGAAGTATTAAGTTGTACAGATGCCTTTAGATATACCAGCCCGGATGGAACAGTATTACGTCTTACCAAACAAACGGAAGAAAATAAAATTGTCAGTCCGGTGCAAGAAATATTAGTATTCAGAGTCGAAAACCATCAAGTCAATCCTGCTAGTGATGGTGTGATCAACTGTGCTTGTTTATATGATAACGTGAATGATAAAGATGCAGTTTATGAACTGGTTGGTTTTTCACAAAACCATGGTCAGTACCATTGGACTTCAGTTGTCTTCAACGAAAACGTTTGGAAACATTGCAATGACTGCCGTGTTGCTGCTGTAGATACCAATGATGAACGGTTTATCCATCCTGCCAACTACCTCGTCTACAAGCGCATAATACGAGTGCCCGAATAGAGACCCAACGCAGCTCATCGTCGAAATGCTCGAACAGAACAGCGACGGCACTTTGAGGCTTCGCAAGCACAGCTTAGCAACCATTAACCTTTAGCCCTTAGCCTCTGTTTCATCCTTCTAACTTCTACTATCAAATAAATCACAACAAAAAGTATAATGAATATAGGATATTTAATTTCATTTATTTGGGGGTGTAGTTATGTCTATAAATCCCGGTAATATTGATCCTATTAATGAGTTACTAGAAGTTTATGATGAAGTCAATGCACTTATTAAAGATCATAAGTATCTAGAAAGCAACGAAATAAATTCCATTATTTCGAAAATCAATCACATTAGCCAACAAATTCCTAAGTTAACATCTGAAATCAAGGAGATCAGCAACCTGGTCAAAGAGTTGGGCCAAGGCAAGGGCTCCATTCAGGAAAATCAAAAAAAACTCAATGTCGTCCTTACCGCTGTGACCTCTGAAATATTGAATGATAGTGCGGCCGAAATAGAAAAATCAGACGTTGAACATCTTCAATTAGAAAAAGGCCCTGTCATCGAAGATTACTTTAGTGATGATGGAGCTAAACGAAAGAAAGTATCGGAAGAGTCCGCCATTGCAGGTGCACGCTCGCAAGACCTTTTCATGGGCGCCGTCCGGGACGGCCTAAAGCAAGCTAAAATGTTAAAGGAGCTTGAAGATATAGAGCTATCCAATATGACATGGAAAAAGTCGACGGAGGTAGCCCTCTTTGCCCATATCCATGGCGATACCTTCATCGGAGACACAGGCCTTGAAGGATATCATATACCCGCGACCATAAGATATACTGTCGATTTTTTGAAAGATAAAATACTTCCTACAACAACATCAAAAGCAAAAATAGAGAATTTGATCCGGTCCTTTGAAAAAGCTTTAGGGATAGAAAAATTACGCGCTAAGTTATCAACTAAACCTGCTCTCCACCAGAAAAGAGAGATGGATGAACTCATTAAATATGTCGAAGAGCAGGTCAGGGAACTTCCGGTCGGAAGGAGTTTGTTCATTCCCGGAGGCTGGATTGGCGATCCCTCCGGCCATGCGATGTATTATGAGGCGATCAAAGAAGCTGACGGAAGCTATACTTTTAAAGTCTACAACACCGGTTCCGGTTTGCAGTACCACCCACAACTGCAGATTGACGGCCATCGAAAAAACCTCCCCTTTATTGAAATTAAAGGTGTTCAAGAAAATAAACTTTGCGACCGGTCATTTTTAGAACCACTATTTGAGTTCCAAACTTATCTCAAAGACTATGATGGCAGCAGAACCGACTATAAAGCAGAAAACCTATACGAAAAGTTGTTTCCTCTTCTGGGCGGAACCCTTGTCGACAATGCAGCTCAAATAGAGAAATACATTATTCCGCAACATTCGGGAGTCTGTACCATGGCCGGGCTGCTGGCTGCTATAGGAGACCATCTTCCCAAAGAAGAGTTCGCTAAATTAGAACACGAGTTTCAACTACAGTCATTAATTGATTTTTATACCGAGTACAAAGATAAGCTTGAAAATAACCATGTGGTGCGCCGCTTGCTGCAACGCAGCGCCGAGAATTTCATTCTCTCTTCAGAACGTAAGTGGCATCTGGGAGTCATCTCAGACAGTGAATTTGAAAAGACCAATAAAATTGTCGGCAAAGTCAAACACGACATAGATACAGCATACGAAAATTACGAAAGAAGGCGCTATGCCAGAGCCCTACAGCCGCAATTTAACTTTGCCGGTACGACGATTGATTGCACTGTTGAAACTCCCAAGATAATGGAAGAGGTCGTCAATAAAGAAACTGCTCCAAACCTCTTATCCCAATCAATAAATTTTATTTCTCGATCACCAAATAAAGTCCTGTCATATTTTAGCACAAAAGCACCTGCACCTCAATATAGCCTTGAATGGGATGTCAATTGGGTCCCTAATGCAGAAAGCTTACCTGAAAACCTTAAAAAAGCTATTCAGCTATGTGAAAGAGGGATGAAAGATGGAAAAATTGCAATGGTGGGCGAATACATTGACTCATTGTTAGACGCCCTTCCCGTCCCAACAGTTGAAGGTGGAGATTTATGGAGTCATATTAATCCTATCGCCGCTGTCGAATGCATGAAATCAATTGCAGACCTTTCCCACATCCTCCTCAAAACAACGGCATCCTATGATCCTCTGCTAAACCCCTATAAGCATCAAGGCAGGATGATCAATCTGTACAAGGCCATGGCCGTCCAAAGTGCATTAGCTTTGAAATCAAATCCGGAATATAACAAGACTTTTGCCCATTTTGGCGCAGTCATCAACTTCCCGTTTCTTCGTAACTATATGACTTCAAATATAAAACCGGGCGACGTTGGGGA
>JABDDC010000110.1 GCA_013287815.1 Chlamydiota bacterium | reverse complement strand
GGGGTAGACTTTCAATATTAAGAATGTCCTTCAAACCGGCATACCCAACAGGTTTGATTTCATTTAATCGACGCTCTTTAGCCATTTTCATTTCCTTTGCAATTTGCATCAATTATAGAAAATCGATTGAAAATTTGTCAAAACATTTGGAAATAAGGTCAATTCCGGAAAAACATTTGCAGAAAAGGAGGCTTTCTATTTAACTCCAGATTGCTTCTGCTGTGATAGTTTCAGTGCTTCATCGAAGAGGGCGTAGCTCTTGCCATAGGCGGTATTGAGGTTCTCTGGAGTAAACGTAAGCGTGGTTGGTCCGCAGCCAATGAGCCTGACGTTCATCAATAATACCCAGTCGAAATATTGGTCGACATTGTTCAGGTCGTGGTGAACCACAAAGACTGTCTTCCCTTTGTTGCGTAGCTGCTGAAGCAGTTGGATCAGGATGGTTTCAGTGGCTAAATCTACTCCAGTGAAGGGCTCGTCCATAAAATAGATGTCAGCCTCCTGCAGCAAAGCACGCGCTAAAAAGACCCGTTGTTGCTGGCCACCAGAAAGCTGGCTGATCTGTCTGTCCACAAAGGCCAACATACCTACCACGTCAAGGTACTGCAAGGCGGCAGCGCGGTCGGCTTCCCTTGGTCGCTTGAACAGCCCCAACTTGCCATAGCGGCCCATTAAGACCAAATCGAGGACTGTAACCGGGAAATCCCAATCGACCGATTCCCTTTGGGGAACGTAAGCGATTTTCTGTCGCACCTCTTTCAATGGCTTGCCGAAGAACTCCACTTTTCCGGAAAGAGGCTTGATCAGTCCAAGGGCAGTTTTAATCAGGGTGCTTTTGCCGGCTCCGTTGGGTCCGATAATCCCCAATAAAACTCCTTGTGGGACATCGACCGAGACATCCCACAAAGCCTGGGTCTTGCCGTAGTTGACACTTAGCTGATGTATCTGAAGGGCATACGGTGTTCGTTGCGGATCCATTAATTTCCCATATGATTTGCCAAGGTATTGGCATCGTAAATGATCATTTTAAGATAGGAATCGCCATCAGAACCGGATTTCCCCATCGCATCTCCATAAAGGGCGCAGCAAGCAATCTTGACATTCAGACCTTGATCTTTGCCTGCCTGGACTATTTTGCGGATCGAATCGCGGCTGACGTTCGATTCGGGAAAGATCTGGGTAATATGATGTTTTTTCAGATAGTCGATAATGCTGCGGATGTCGGTAACACTAAGCTGGCTTTCGGGAGAAAGCCCTTCTGGCGCAGCAAAACGTTTTTTCCACTCACCTGATTCCACCTCGCCGGGTTCTGAAAGATAGGCCCGTGTAAAGTAGTTAAATGCATCATGGCTAGTTACTAAATACCTTTTTGTCTCAGGCACCTTATTCATAATTTCTTTGGCTTGCCGATGTGTCTTGGTCATCACCTCCATCAATTGGTTACCATTTGCCCTAAATTCAGCTGTATGTTCAGGTACAGCATCACTAAGAACATTGACAATCAACGGAATAGATTTAGCCCACAGGCTGATGTCCATCCATATATGGGGATCTTTTTGTCCATTGACGTAGATGACCGCCTGCAGATCATTCTTTTCAATATAATCGCCCAAAGAAACTGCCTTACGGCCTTGCAAAAGATGATATTGCAAGCTCGGACCATGTTCCAATCCCAACCCGCTGTAGAAAATAATGTCGGCAAATTTCAGTTTTTCATCATCTCCTTTGACAAGCTGATAGGAATGGGGATCTAATTCACCGTGGATCAATGTGAGCGTGTCGATGTGTCCTCCGCCAATTTCTTTGACGAGGTCGTTAACCATTCCTGTAGTACTGAGGACCTTCACCTTACCATCATTTTCCATCCATCGGCGGAAATCCTTCTGTCGATCACCTGAGCAGGCGGTCAACATCAACGCAAAAAAGCAAAGAAATAATTTATTCATTTTCTCACCCTTTAATCTTTTTTATCATGTTGAAGCTGTAAATGCCTGTAGAACAGCCAGACGAAAACTGAACGCGTAGCCCATACCTGCCCACCATCCGTATTTCATGTGCCTGCACATTTTCATCGATGGTGCCTGGATTCAATAATCTCTTACCGCTATATTCTTCTACGCAGTTAGCACAAGAACAACTACGCTGCAGATCGCTCATCCGCAATTCTTGTTCGCTACCATCATTCCAAACAAATAAAAATGTGCTTTCATCAATCTTGCGCAACTCTTTAAAAGAGTCTTCATTTTTTTTGCAATTCTAGACTACTTATAACCGCTTGTGCCAGCTGAGTAAAACTTTGCACTGCAGGAGTTTCTAATTCAAAAATAGACTGTCCAGAGTCACCACAGGTGGATAAATTCGGATCAACAGGAATGCCTCCCAAAAATGTAATAGCACCTTCCTTCGCTAATCTTTCCCCACCGCCTTTTCCAAAAAGATAATGCCTTTCAGTTGACCCTGGAATAGTATAAAAACTCATGTTCTCAACAATACCGAGAATAGGGACATTCATCTGATCAAATAAGTTGATAGCCTTTTTCACGTCCATGATTGCTACTTCTTGCGGCGTCGTCACCATGACAGCCCCATTCAAATGAGCTTGCTGACATAGGGTGATTTGCACATCGCCAGTTCCCGGAGGAAAATCAACAAGTAAAAAATCGAGCTTGCCCCACTCTACATTATTAATAAACTGGGTAACCAAACTATTTGCAATGGGTGCCCTAATGGCCGAGGCTTCACTCTCCTTTCTAAAATAAGCCATCGAAATCATCTTAATGCCCTTGCAGCTAGCTGGCTGTATCACAGTCCCTTTTTGACTAGGCAAGTTTTCTTCAGGCATCATTTTTCTAATAGAAGGTCCATAAATATCAGTGTCAAGAACACCGACTTTATATCCGATCTTTTGCAGTGCCAGAGCCAGGTTGACGGTCACAGTTGACTTGCCGACACCACCTTTTCCGGCAGCAATAGCAATGATATTTTTTATTTGCGACAAGGGCTCGTTTGGTTGGAACATCTGTAAAGCCATTTT
>JABDDC010000109.1 GCA_013287815.1 Chlamydiota bacterium | reverse complement strand
TATTAAACACAAAGAACACAAAGAACACGGAAACACGAAGGTAGAATTTAGTAAAATGATAATAAAAAAAAAGAGAGAGGGCTACAAGATTTTTTTTGCTTTCTTTGTGTCTTTGTGTCTTCGTGTTCTTTGTGATAAATACGACACTGTGGTCCCGTGCTTAAGGCTATTATCCTAGAAACGGCGATTGGAAGGGGGTGCCAGATGCAATCTTTTGATTCAGAACGCGTTGAGGCGAAGGGGGGGGGGGCTTACCCGTTTGGGTATGCCCCCCTTCGCCTCAACGCGTTATGAACCAAAATCTTGCGTCTGGCACCCCCTTCCAATCGCCGTTTTTAGGATTATAGCATGGCCTACGATACGTTTTGCGTTGCATGAGTGTGTGTAATAACAAAGCGCCGGCGGAGCCGGCGCACTCCAAAAGCGGCTGCGCCGCCCTATTTTTTCACAGCCTCAGAGCACCGCACCCCAAGGCTTCGCAAGCAATTTTAGTTATTCTCTTTGTTTTCGGTGAGAGAAGATGATGATGATCTCGGGACGAGGACAGGAGCATCACCTCTCAAAACTGTGAAGCCTTCAATTTGGATCATGGAAAATTCATTTGAACTTAAATATTGGAGAATGATTGGCGACATCAGGGTATTGGTAACTGTATCAAGTGCTCTTGCACCGGTTTGGAATCCATTAGCTTTGACAGCAATAGCTTGGAGCGCAGCCTCAGTGAACTTGAGCTCAATCCCTTTTTCCTTAAACAATTCTACGTAATGAGTCACGATGCCGTTTTCCTTGTTTGTGAGAATCTTGACCATCTCTGAAACAGGCAATTGGTTAACATGAGCAAAAGTAGAAAAACGTCCGACAAATTCGGGAATGAGGCCATAGCTGATAAAATCGGCTGCATTTGCATTAGCTAAAAGCCAATCCTTATCTATGTTGATATCCGGAGCAATCGCGGACAACCTATTATAAACATTATTTTCGAGGCCGATAAACGCGCCGCTAACGATGATTAATATATTGCTTGTGTCGATTTCAACAGGATTGCCAAAAAATGCTTGAATAGGTCCAAGGCTTGCCATTTTTCCATCCAATGAAATTTTTGTTCCTTCAATGACTTTAAGAAGGGTTTGTTGAATCAAAACGGTTTTAAATGTAGCATCCCTAGAGCCACCATCTATAGAGCCGGTGTTTTTTTTGAGCTTATCGATTTCATCAATATAGAGGATCCCTTTTTGGGTCCTTTCCAGATTTTTATTCGACCTGTGATAGAGATGGCGCATGACTTCTTCAATATTTTCCCCGATATATCCTGAAGGCGTGATTTTGGTCGCATCGGCACAATAATAGGGAACATTTAATAATTTGGCGATGGTTTCGACCATGAGAGTCTTGCCTGATCCGGTAGGACCAAAGATAATGACATTAGATTTAAATCTGCTATTCACCTTCTGATTCGAATTAATTCTTTGGAAATGCCTCCAGACGCCTACAGCTAATGATTCTTTAGCTTTTTGCTGTCCTGATATCGTTTCATCGAGAAATTCGACAATATTCTTTGGCGTGAGAGTGTTAAGGCTATATGATTTCTTTTTAAATTCCGGATCTTCTTCGAGCCATACCGGAAGATATTCAATAACATTTGAATTAATTTTAATGGCTTCAACCCAAAAACTTTTATCAAATTTTAACCTTCGTCCGGCCTCATTGGCAGCCTGGTAATTCTGTCTGATTGCCGTTAAGACGATTTCCTTATCATTTTTCAAGTCTTCACTAGCATCTTTTAAGCTAAGTCCATTTGATGAAACTTGTCCTAATACACCGTCTCTGCAATTCCGTTTTTGATATTGATAAAAATCATAAATAGCCACAAAGATATAGCCATAATTATCGAGCAGGATTGCGAAACGGAATAAAGGCTGTTGTTTAATGTGGGTCAGGTAGCGACTTTTAGCAATGGTTTGTTCGCTCACCAATTGAAACAAAACGATTCTTTGGAAAATCCCGATTAAGCCCACAACTTTGCTGACCCTAGGAATATAGCTGCAAACCCTTTCTACATTAATTAAAACATCTTCATAGTTATTTGCCACAAAACTAGAAACTCGAGATAATGCATTATTCATAAATAACCTATATTTCCCTATAATTAATAAATTAAATCACAGATTGTATATGAAAGATTAATTATATACAAGGTGAAAGAAATCTGTTATCATTGCCGAATAAATTTAAGGGGACCTTATGAAAAATCGCATTCTTGCAGCTGATCTGCCGAAACATCTCAACGAAACCGTTGAAGTGCGCGGCTGGTTGAACAATATACGACCATTTGGAAAAGTAAACTTTCTTATTTTAAGGGATAGGTCAGGATTTCTACAGGTTGTCATCCAGGAAAAAAATGAGTATTCCAAGGTGTCGTCGCTGCAACCGGGATCGATCCTCTCCATCAAAGGGAAGGCGGTCGCTTCGCATTCGGACCTAGGCGCTGAAATCATCGATCCTGCCATCACCGTTGAGGTTCCCATTGCTGAGGTATCTCCGGTTGAATATTACAAACCTGCCCTTACAAACGATCTTGACTTCATTCTCGATAACAGACCCATTGCCTTGCGTAATAGACAAATTCAAGCGGTCTTTAAGATTCAGGCTGCCATTGCCCATGCCTACCGGCTCTATATGTACGATACCGTCCAGGCTGTCGAATATTTTGCACCTAACTTGATCGGTGCTTCATCTGAAGGGGGTGCTGAATTCTTCACTGTCGACTACTTCGGCTATACGGCAACACTGGCGCAAAGCAGTCAGCTTTACAAACAAATCATGGTCGGAGTCAATGAGAGAGTCTTCGCCCTGATGCCATTCTTCCGCGCAGAAAATTCACATACTCCACGCCATCTGACAGAAGGAAAGCAGCTCGAATTCGAGATGGGCTTTTTCGACAGCTGGCATGATATCATGGACATCGAAGAAGAATGCATTAAGTTCATTGTCAAATATCTCAATGAGAACTACGCCAAAGAGATTGAAACACTCGGAGGATACATCGTCAAGGCACCGGACAATATCCGGTTTCCACGTGTCACTTTTGCCGAAGCACAAGAAATCTACTTCAAACGTACGGGCCACGATGAGCGGCAAGAGCCGGACCTCAGTCCCGCCGCTGAAAAGGAATTATGCAAGTATGCACTGGAGAAATTCGGGACCGACCTGATCTTCGTCACCGACTGGAAAACAACCAAACG
>JABDDC010000108.1 GCA_013287815.1 Chlamydiota bacterium | reverse complement strand
CCATGAAAGAGGCAAAATACGCAAAGTAAGTAACGAATCATGAATAATAAATCGACTGTAACAAGAAATCGAATCAAACCTGTGAGTGCGGATACTCCTTTCGAAGTATGTCTCTGAAGTGAAAATCTTCGAGGATGTTTTGGTCACGTATTTCTATTTTATGCAAGACCTTGAACAAGCAGAATATCATCTGAAGATTATTGAAAAAATTGTTCTCGAAATGTTGGAGAATCCCAAGGATCCGGTCTTGGTAAGTGCTCGAACACTTCTACAGTTTGGCAAAGAGTATTTGGGTTTTCGAAAGCAAAAGAAGCAAAAAAGAAAATAGAAATTCATAACCTCTACGATGTAAAATATGTATAAAATTGCCTATAGATATAGCGACGAAGTTGTTTTATATTTTGATCATGCAGGCAATAAATATGTTGCTTCCGGTGGTAGTTTAGCTTGGCGTCTAAATAATCCCGGCCTGCTACGGAGCCATAGTCATTTTTCTCGCAGCAATAAGTCAATCGGGAGTTGTGATGGTTATGCAATCTTCTCTCATCCAGAAGAAGGGCATAAAGCATTAGCAGCATGGCTTCACACTAATAAATACTATACCTCATCGTTGAGAATGATTGGAGGACATTACCGACCTAAGGCTCCAGATGTGTTCGTTAATGAGCTATCCTCATTAACTAAAATAGACCCAGACACCAAAATCAAATCGCTTAATAAACAAGAATTTGATTGCTTGCTTGTCAGCATTGAAAAGCTATGTGGATATTCCTCCAAAGGTAATGAGAGCTTTAATCTTTTGCCAAAGATTATTGCAAAGATAGAACATGACAAAAACATGGAGGACACTTACCTCATAGGAGAGAACATTGTTCTCTCAAAGAAAGAAGCTATTGAATGGATTCAAGAACATCGCTTAGACGGCGTTATCGTACATGAACGGAATGGCAGCGTGCATTTGCGTTCAAGACCTAATCATTGCATTTGGAATATAAAAATGCATGAAGCAGTGTTGTCTCCCACTCAAGGGAAGATCGATGCTTTAATACGCACTGTTGGTGAAAAAAAGCCTGGTCAATGTATTTGGGGGTTTATCAATGGTATCAATAATTCAAAAGAAGAAGCCTTGGAATCAGCTGGAAGAATTTCTCAATTCGCTAAAGGAGAAGTTGTCTTTTCAATGCCAAACGATACGGCTCTTTTATGCATAAAAGACGGATTAGTCTGTTTTTCCCTAAAATTCATAGCCGACACACCCTTAGTTGAGTGGGCTGTCAAATTTTTCCGATATCTACTGAATCTTGCAGAAAAAGATGAAAGTCATCCTCCAGTAATCATTTTTGCTCATAGCCAAGGAGCCATTATTTCAGAACATGCACTTGAGCTTCTTAGCAAAAAAGAAAGAGATAAACTTATAATTTTTACTTTTGGCGGTGGGTCATTTATTACCAAAGAAAAAAGTCACTCAGATTCTCACAATTATGCAAGTGCAACAGATTTTGTCTGTCGTATGGGATCACCAAATCTTCAATACCTTGCATTACAACGATATTTTGGCATCAAAGAAGGTCGAAGTGAGGAAGAGGTCATATATCAGTTGGCTTTGTACGATGCGATGTTGCACCTCGACTCTACAGATCCCAAAACAGTCGAAGCTTATACGAAGCAACGTGTGAAATATTATGAGAAGGAGTTTTCCAAAATCAACAATGTCACTGTACTGGATCCTGATCCTAAGTTGAAGCACAAATTTGAAAGTAGCTGTTATCAAGCTACAGTTGAAGAAAAAATTAATAAATATCGGCGTTATTAAATATTTTATTACAAGCGGGCCGTATGATGGTTTCAGAAAAGTCATCAATAAACAAAAGAAGCGCTAAATATTGCGCTTCTGTTTGGACAATAATATATGTTGTGCTTTTTCCTGTTCTCTCTTGGATGGCATTATTTTGGAGTGCAGCAACTGATCCTTCTAGCGTTACAGATTTTTTTACAGTGTTTACGTGGTTTTGGACTCCTCTTGCCATTCTGCTCAGTATCTATTTCATGTGGTCTAGATATCAAACAGGGAATTACAAAAATATGTACGTGTTCTGTTCGTTACCACTTCTTGCTTTTGGTGCCTTTGTGCTAATAAATGCAATCATCCGAGCAATAAGCCTATAAAAATATAACAGGTGGAAATAGGGTCAGGCTTAACAGTATCATAGTTTTAACAGTAATACCGTGAAGCCTGACCTCATTTTTAAATTTTTAACTCTTTCGATAATTTGTAGCTGATAAATTGCAGAGGCTCGGTTTTTTTAAAGGCTTGCTCTTCATGAGAAATTTTTAAGAGCTTCTGACCACTATCTTTGTGCGCAAGTTGCGCTACAAATTCTAACACTTCTCTTTCCGAATCAGAAAAAACAGAGAGATCGGGTTTCACTTTACTTTTTAAGATATGATGGCCGCCGGTGATTAAAACACCCTTAGAAAGAAATAACTGATAGATATTCTGGAATTGATCTGGGCAGGGGCCATATTCCAAATGCACATACCTCGCTCCAGTTATGCTTACGCCATGAAGTTGGAAATGTTTAAAGTCGGAATAAAACAAGGCTTTATTCAAAAAAAGCGGACTCTTTGTAAAACCTATCAAGTAACGCACAGCTTGTTTGAACAACTCTAAACAAAACGATCTGTTTCCACTGTATATGTTAGGTGACAGGCTTTTCCAATGTACTTCAAGAGCATTAAGTTCAGCATAAGCTTCATCGCATTTCAAACGGATATGATCATCCTGAACAACATCCTGTACATAATAAGTTTCCCAACGTTTGATACTTGCTTCTCCCACTTTTAAGTAGTTGGCAAAAGCGGTTTGAGACATTCCAAGTGATGCACGATATTTGATAATCTCTTCAGATGTTAAAAGATTGTGCTGCATGCGATATTTATCCGCAGCGCTCCTTCGAAGCACATTCATTTGTTCTCCATCCATTAAAGGAGTTTGACATTTTGTGCAAACAAACGAAGGAACGACTACTTCAACCTCTTCTCCTTTTATCTCAGGATTAAAGCGGATGTTTTTCGATTCAAACTTTTCACAATCACAATTTAGGCATTTCATTTATTCTTCTCCTTCTTGTTCTGTCGAATGGCTTTCATGTAATGAGACATAATAAAATCGCTCGTTCCGAAGGGCGCTTATCATGCATTTAATCTCTCTTCGTATCTTATTATAGCATCAAATGATACTGATTGGCAATAAAAAA
>JABDDC010000107.1:2693-3333 GCA_013287815.1 Chlamydiota bacterium | reverse complement strand
ACTAATTCAGAATCAGCATCCATTCAGAAATGGACTGATCATTTACATACAGAAGCTAAACGACTCTTTACTCAAGATGGAACGCATGGAAACATGATGTTTTGCTTTAATAAAGAGGATGGGCCGGATGGTTTAGAATGTTAGGCTATTTGGGTGAGAGGAATCATGCTTCTGGATATGTTTAGCAGTGAAGAATTTATTCGGGAAGTCGATGCCAGCTCTGATGCCGAGATCTCTTCATTCGTCAAAGTCAAAATAATTAGTAAAGTAGATGATAACACCGTCCTTGTAAAGGCGGTATAGGAGTGATAATGGATAATTCATATTTAGGGACAACCGCTATCGGTTTTCTCGTTTTCTTTTTCTCAACGATCTTTTTCCTGGCTAAGCTGTATCGCCGCTGTGCTTCCAACAAGGTGCTGGTCGTTTACGGTCGCGTTGGTAAAAGCAAAACGGCACAATGTTGTCATGGTGGCGGCAGGTTGGTATGGCCCTTGATTCAAGGCTACGCCTTTTTGGATTTAATCCCACGCACCATCCATATCCCATTGAAGGGTGCCCTTTCGCATCAAAATATCCGTGTCAATGTTCCTAGCACATTTACTGTAGCGATCGGTCTCACTCCAGAAATCATGAACAA
>JABDDC010000107.1:74-2683 GCA_013287815.1 Chlamydiota bacterium | reverse complement strand
TGGAACTAGGGCATAAGGAAATAGAATCGATGGCGACCGAAATTATCATCGGTCAACTGAGATTAACGGTAGCCTCGTTGCGCATCGAAGAGATCAACCAGGACCGTGAAATGTTCCTTGAAGCGATCAAGAAGAACATCGAACCTGAACTGCATAAAATCGGCCTCACATTGCTGAACGTCAACATAACTGACATCACTGATGAATCTGAATATATCGAAAGCATCGGTAAGAAGGCTTCCTCAATGGCCGTCAACCAGGCTAAAGTCGACGTCGCCGAACAGGAAAAGCAAGGTGATATCGGTAAAGCCTTAGCAGAAAAAGATCGACGCGTCTCTGTTGCTTCGTATAATGCTGAAGCGGTCAAAGGTGAGAACGATTCCAAGGCACAAATCGCGCAGACGAATGCTATTCTGGCTGAAAAAGAAGCAGAAGCTTCGAGAAGAAGCCAAGTGGCCAAACAAAATGCGGAAGCAGAAATTCAACGAGCTAGGGCACAGGCACAAGCTCAATTGTTGGAAGCTGAACAGATTGTTCCACAAGAAATCAGCAAACGAAAAATTCAGATTGAAGCTGAAGCTGAAGCCCAGAGGAATGTATTGATTGCTCAAGGGGAAGCAACAGCAATCCTGGCGATTAAACAAGCAGAAGCTGAGGGTATTCAAAAATTGCTGGACGCTAAGGCGAAGGGTTATAAGCAGCTCGTAGAAGCTTGCGGAGACGATGCCAAGAGTGCCTCAACAATGTTGTTAATAGAAAAGCTGGAAGAGATTGTTAGATTGCAGACGGAAGCGATCAAGAATATCAAAATTGATAAGATTACTGTTTGGGATAGCGGAAATGGCGGGAATGGAGAGAAGGGTTCATCGACATCGAATTTCATCAGTCAATTTTGTAAGTCATTGCCTGCGTTGCATGATATTGCATCGATGGCAGGATTGGAGTTGCCGCACTACCTAGGAAAGATTGCTCCCGATGTGGTGAAGCTAAATAATGGTGACTAAGTTGCTTGGCGAAGCCCTTGGAGTGCGCGTGCTCCAAGGCTTCGCAAGCAAGTATATTGATTCTTTAAAGCCGTTTGAAGAATTCCGGCGCCATTATGGGAAATGAAAAACATCCGATCTGCCACGCACCCACGGCCCACTTCATTCATATTTGGACATATCTTTGACGATATATTTTGGTAGGACAGGTCCGGCACCGAAAAGGATCGGATTTTTCCGGATCTGCTGTTCCCAGGTAATCGGCTGAGCGCCTAATTCAAAATAGATTTAAAACAATATAAATCAATTAAATTTAATAAGACTTTGCAAAAATGGCGTCGAGGGTAGCTTCCTTGCCGGTGAGGACGCAGTGCCCTTTGGTGCCGCTTTGCTGCACGGGGAGGCAGCGGATCGTCACCTTGAGTTCTGCAAGCATCTCTTCTGTAGCCGGATCACCGCACCACTTAGCCAGCACAAAGCCGCCATGGATTTCCGGTTTTTCTTCGTTGGCAGGATTGAAGAATTTCTTCATCTGCTCGAAGTTTTCAATGTTACGGTAAATATGGGCATCGTGGTAAGCCTTGGCTTCCTTGAAATAGTTCTGCTGAATTTCTTCCAGCATCGGGACGATCGCTTTCAATAGTTCCGGGATAGGCATCGCCTGCTTTTCTTTGTGGGGACGGTCCCTGCGGGCGACCATGGCGCTTTGCGATTCGATATCACGTGGTCCCACTTCAATACGTACAGGGACCCCTTTTTTGATCCAGTCCCAGCTTTTTTCTCCGCCCCGTTTATCGCGCTTGTCAACATGGACGGTCAATAGCTTGCCATAGAAGGAAAGGCTTCTGAGATCGGCTGCAAGCCGATCGACGAAGGCGAAGACATCGGCTTCGAGCTCGGGCTTAGTGACGACAGGGATAATCACAATCTGTTTGGGAGCAACACGCGGCGGCAGGCGCAGTCCATCGTCATCGGCATGGCACATGATCAGACTGCCGAGCAGACGGGTGGTCATTCCCCAAGAGGTTGTGTAGCCATATTCGAGCTGCCCTTCTTTATTGCTGAAGCGAATATTGGAGGCCTTAGCAAAATTTTGTCCCAGGTAATGCGATGTACATGACTGGAGCGCTTTGCGGTCCTGCATCATCGCTTCCAGTGTGTAGGTGTTTTTCGCACCGGGGAAGCGCTCCCCTTCCGATTTCTCCCCTTTGATCACAGGGATCCCTAGTATATTTTCCATCATGTCGCGGTAGACTTCAAGCATCTTGAGGGTCTCTTCGAGTGCCTCATCGTGAGTGGCATGGACGGTATGCCCTTCTTGCCAAAGGAATTCGGTAGTGCGCAAGAAAATGCGCGGTCTCATTTCCCAACGGACCACGTTGGCCCACTGATTGATCAGCAAAGGCAGGTCGCGGTAGGATGAGACCCAGCGGGAGAAGGAGTCGCCGATGATGATTTCAGAAGTGGGTCTGACGATGAGCGGCTCTTCGAGCTCGCCGGCGGGAACGAGACGCCCATCTTTTTCTTCAAGGCGGTGATGGGTGACGACGGCACATTCTTTGGCAAAGCCTTTGATGTGAGCTGCTTCTTTTTCAAAATAGCTCAACGGAATAAACAGGGGGAAGT
>JABDDC010000107.1:0-64 GCA_013287815.1 Chlamydiota bacterium | reverse complement strand
GCCCCATGGTTTAATGACCATGCACCCTCGAACTTGTGAGTTTTCAGCCATGTCGGCTGCTTTA
>JABDDC010000106.1 GCA_013287815.1 Chlamydiota bacterium | reverse complement strand
AGAGAGCCTGTGAGAGGCACACGGAAGATGAAAATGGCCGCCAGGATGATGATAGTCCCTTCAGCCATGCTGATAATCACGGCTGGGATTGCTTTGCCAAGCAGGATTTCTGCCGGTGTCACCGGCGAGACCAGCAATTGGTCGAAGGTACCAAGCTCCCGTTCTCGTGCAACTGATAGGGCGGTGACGACCAGGCCAACTAGCATAGTGAGAATGCCGCACAGATTGGGGACGTTGAACCAGTAGTAGATCAGATTGGGATTGTACCAGTTACGCTGCTCTAATTCAGTATTTTGCAACACGTAGCCCAGTTTGGAGGCAGTATCGCTATTGTATTGTTCCAGGATCCTTGATGTGTAGCCGTTGATGATTTGAGCTGTGTTAGACTTCCTTCCGTCTAAAATAAGCTGCACATTGGCTCGTTTGCTAGCTTTCAGATTTCGGGAAAACTGCGGATCGAAGCGGATTACCATCATCACTTTTTGGGTATCGATCAACTCTGCTATTTGTGAAGGGTGGTCCAGATAATAGATGGTAGTGAAGGCAGGAGCCCCTTTAAAGCGCTGAATCAGTTCGAAAGCTTCAGGTCCGTGATCTTCATCATAAATGCCGATGGAAATATTTTGTACATCAAGAGTAGCAGCAAAGGAAAATATAAATAACTGTACGATAGGCGGCACGATAAGAACCATGCGGCTTTTTTTATCACGCCAGACCGCCAGGATCTCTTTGATGATAAGGGCATAAATTCTTGCTAGCATATTAATAAACTTTATACTTAAAAACATTATGTTTCAAAGCATATTTTAGTTTGCTTTGACTTTGAGAAGCTCGTCCCACTGGGAGGTGAAGCGTGAGGTGGTGCTGGCCTTGTAAGTGTAGGAGCCTTCGACCCCTTCGGAGGCGAGGAAGAGAGTCTTTTGACTCCGTCTGGAGCGGTTGAGAGTGTCCATGAGATTCATCACCGCTTCCTGCCTGGCTTTGATGGCCGGATCGATTCCGAATAGAGTTCGCTGGTAATTGGCGGCCGGTTCTATGCCGCCGACCATGACACCTACTTTTTTATAGAGGATACCCGGCCTAAAAATTTGTTTGAGTCCCTCTTTCACATAATGCATCAGGAGCGGTGTGTAAGCTGTAGGCTCAGACAGACGCAAATGGATCTGGTTGCTGTAATAAGTTTCTTCCCTGAATGGACTGCTATGAATAAAGACTTCGACAAAGGAAGCAACGCTTTCCTGACTGCGCAGTTTCTCTCCAACTCGTGCAATAAAGGAGCAGGCCGCTTCGACGACGTGTTCATATTCGATGAGGGGGTCTGTGAAGGAGCGGGAACAGAGGATCGACTTTTTCGGCGGCACATCCTCTTGCAGGTGAAGGCAGGAGGTGCCGCGCAGCTCGAGGGCCATCCGGAGGCCTATGACGCCAAGCTGCTTTCGGATCCATTGGTCGTCCATCTGGATAAAGTCCCAGGCGGTGTAAAGCCCCTGGCGCCGCAACGTCGCGCTGATGCGGCTGCCAATACCCCAGATGTCCTGCAGAGGTGTTTCCTTCAAGATGGCTGGCGTGTCGGCCGCCGACATTTTAAACACTTGCATCCCTTTCATCTTCTTGGCATGGTCGGTCGCCACCTTTGCCAGCGTTTTGGTTGCTGCCATTCCGATGGAGACCGGAATGCCTACCCACTTGAGGATTCGTGTTCGCAGGTCAGACATCTCTTGCATGGAGACCGTCTCATCAATTCTAACAAAGGCTTCATCAATCGAATAAAACTCAATGTCGGGAAAGGCATCTTCAATGATCCGCATGACGCGCGCAGAAAGATCGGAGTAAAGGGAGAAGTTGCACGTCAAAGCAAAGACACGGCAATTGACGAAGAGGTCGCGCAGCTTAAACGCCGGCTCGCCCATCGGAATGCCTAATTTCTTAGCTTCGGGCGAACGTGCTACGATGCAACCCCCTTCGCCCGAAACGACGACGACCGGTTTCCCTTCCAGGCGCGGATTAAACACACGCTCACAAGAGACATAGAAGTGGTTGCAATCAATTAAGCCGTACATTTTTATGTATGTGTTCGCGGTTTTTTATTAACAGGCTTTTTAAAACGGTTTCCCTGATCTGAGGGAACAGGTATTTCTGTCAATTCCCCGGCATCGGAAAGGCTTAAAATAGTACTTCCAATAGGTTGTATAAGAATTTTTTTTTGTAGTAGACAACGAATCTGCCCCTCATTAAGTTCTATGTTTTTGTACTGTTTCCAAAGAACGAACTGGCAACCTTCACGCCATTTTGAGCATCCATATCCTTTGTTTCCTTTGATAACAGCACTTCTGCACTTCGGGCAGATACCGTAGGTTTCGTAATTGATCCGGGATAGATCACTTCCTGACACAACCTGTTTTGTAAATTCTGCAATTTTTTGCATAAAATCGACCGCGCTATATTTGCCTTGCTCGATCTCTTTTAGTTTGGATTCCCATTCACCTGTAAGTTCAGGCGACTTCAAATTGGGATCCTGAATAAGCGCAATTAAATAGCGTCCCGAATCAGTTGCTGACAGTGATTTACCGCTTCGCTGGATGTAGTTTCTCTTTAGTAGCGTCTCTATGATTGAGGCTCGAGTAGCCGGAGTTCCAATACCCTTTTCTTTTAAGGCCTCCTTTAAAACTTCATCTTCCACTAGCTTCCCTGCCGTTTCCATGGCTCCTAATAGAGCATTCTCGTTATAGTGTGAATGGGGTTTTGTCTTTCCTTCGGTAACATAAGGTGAATGGGGTCCGCTTTCTCCTTTTTGGAATTGAGGCAGCTCTTGCGTCTCGGGAGTTTGTTTGACCTCATTGTTTTCCTCAGACTTTTTTGGATAAAGCACTGTCCATCCGGGTGAAAGCACTCTTATTCCTTTGGCTTGAAAAAGCTCATTATTGGAAGTACCGTCGATAGTGGTGAGCTCTTTAATGCATGTGGGATAAAAAACAGCGATCAGCCTTGTTACGATAGCCTCGTAAACAGCCTGTGATTGAATAGCCAATGTTCCCGGCAGCTTTCCGGTGGGAATGATGGCATGGTGATCGGTGACTTTTTTATCATTGATAATACGATTGGAGAATGGGAGCTGCGACAAATTCAACGGTTCTATTTCTTTGTATTTTTGACGTTTTAGGCTTTCCAATGTGTTAACAACTTGCCCTTTTAAATCATTGGTCAGATAACGGGAATCTGTACGAGGATAGGTAATTAATTTTTGTTCATATAATGTTTGTACTATCTGCAAGGTATCGGCAGCTGACATACCCAACCGGCGATTCATATCTCTTTGTAGCTCTGTCAGGTCATAAAGCAGTGGTGGAAGCTCATTCTCATTTTTACTTCCTATTTTTTCGATAGTAAAAAGTTCGTCTT
>JABDDC010000105.1 GCA_013287815.1 Chlamydiota bacterium | reverse complement strand
TACAAAGTTATATTGATTCGATATTGGTCGCATTTCAGAAGACGATGCGGTCGTATCTGCTTTTCAATCTGTTTTTCCTTGTTTTAATGGCATCAGAGATTATTTACTTCTTCGTCAATTTGACTTTCCTGATGCACACCTTTGTTTTAGCTATCCATTTGGCATTGATCTTCGCCACTGTCTTTTCCTATTTCACTTTCAGACTCTATCTACAGACACGAAAAGTCGAAAAGCAGATCGAACTCAAGAATAACTTCATCGAAGCATGCCGCGTCAGCGTCAATGAAGAAGAGAATGTACATATTGCCATTGCTCAAGCCTGCTGCAAGTTAGCCTCAGAGCTGCATGGGATGGAATACGGAGCTTTTGCCTGTCCTGGTTGGCTCCATGGAATCAACTCTACCATTGAAAAGATCAGCTGCTGGATCCATTGGCAAGATATCCATTTTATGAAGGAACTCCTCTTAAAGGGCTGTGTAGACGAACATATCCAATATGTGCGCAGAGAACCGACAAGCCTTGATGCTCACGCTGGACTGGCCAATGCCTACGTAATGCTGTCAGGCCTCTATGTCGACCCACGCACCATAGAGGGACTTGACGATGACCACTGGATTCCACCCAATAAATTTAATGAAGAATTCAAAAACAAGTTCCGTTCAACTGGCGAAAGAGCTATAGAAGAATTTAAGATATTGAGCGACTATGCTCCGCAGGACCCATGGGTCCATGCACAGCTTGCCTATAGTTACAGGGACTTGCAAATGCCCAAGGAAGAGATCAAAGAGTACGAGACCATCTTGAGGCTTTGCCCAGATGATAAAGAAACTTTATTTAAGCTTGGCAAACTCTATTTTGAACAAGGTTTAAATGCCAAAGGCCTGCAGGTGTATCAAATATTGCGAAATTCTAATTATATTAAAGCGGAAAGCCTGATCCATTTTTATGGGGCCTACCAGGGATGAGGGAGAAAATGTATTGTCATTACTGCGGTGCACAGATGGAAAAGGGTTTTCAGTATTGTCCTGTGTGTGGGACCAAAGCTGCGACATCTCCTAAAATTGAAAGTAAAGAGAATAATCAACCAGGCTCCAAGGCACCTAAAAAACCCATGCCTTTCTGGTTCAAGCTGACAGTATTTGTTCTATTGCTTGGATTGGTTGTCGTAACTGCCCTGATCATGCATTCCGAAAGCCTTGTCGATGTAGTCAATCACCAGCTGGAGGCCTTTAGAAAAGATGATATCAACAAAGCCTATTCCTACACCGCCAAAGATTTTCAGTCGGCCACCAGCCTGAATCAGTTCAAGAACTTTATCCAAAGCTACCCTGTCTTTTTAAATAATCAGTCAGCCCATTTCACTAAAAGATCTTTTGCAGAAAATGTCGTCACCCTTCGTGGCAATATGACCACCACAGAAAGAGTCAATGTACCCATTGAATACAAGCTGACCAAAGAAGGCGACAAATGGAAGATACTCAGCATCCGTCTTCTGAAACCCAACCTGATCCCCCATGCAAAGGGTCTAGGCACGACCCAAGACCTGATCGACGTAGCCACAGACCTGCTGACAAAGATCAGAGAAGGTAAAGTTTCCGTCGTTTACCTGAAGTATGCCTCCGAGGAATTCAAGAAAGCAACCACAGAACATGACTTCATTGAATTTATCAAAGAATACCCCATTTTAGAAAAATTTGAGACTATCTCGTTTCCCAAAGCGGTCGTACGCAACGGCGTCGGCAGCCTCGGAGCAATAGTCAAAGATACGGATAACGAGGCCTATGTCAAGTTCTACCTCATCAACGAAGAGCAGACATGGAAAATCCTGAGCATGCGAATCCTTTCACCCGCCGAAGAAAGCATCGAAGAACCAATGACCTTTGGAGACTTAACGGTAGGTGCTAAAACCGATGACCAGGGATTGATCTTGCATTCGGAAACGGCATTCAAACCTGATTTAAAAGACCTCTACATTAATCTTGACGTCGAAAATGGACTCAAAGGCGAAGAGGTCAACTTGAACTTGCTGCACGTGGAAAGCGGATCGACCATCCCCATCAAGGCCAAGATTGCTGAAAGCGGCGATACAATGCTCGTATCTACATTTTCTCCTCCTCAAAAAGGATGGCTGAAAGGGGAATACAAGCTGACCACCTCCACCACTTCGGGACTTAATAAGTCTGTTGAATTTACCATCGAATAATTATGTACATTATCGCAGGACAATTTCGCGGCCAAAAGCTGATCTCCCCTAAAGGGCTACAAACCAGGCCTACGGCCAGCCGGCTGCGCGAAGCTCTCTTTAACATCTGCCAGGGATTCATCGAAGATGTCCGCTTCCTCGACCTGTTTTGCGGATCAGGCGCCATCGGACTGGAAGCGCTCAGCCGTGGCGCAGAATCAGCCACCTTTGTCGACGCCGGCAAAGAAGCCATCCAATGCGTAAAAAAAAACACCTCCCACCTTAAAGTGGAAGGACAATGTCAAATTCTGCATGGTCAAATTTTCACCCTTTTGAAATGGCTCGATAAACAGAATCGACAGTTCGATATCATCTATGCTGACCCACCATACAAAACGGAAGGGAGCGAGGGCTACAGCGATAAAGTGATTGAGTTTATTGATACTAGCTCTCTTCTGGCTGAAGGTGGTATTTTGTTCATTGAGGAAGATGCGAACCATGCGCCTAAGTTAGATAACCTCTCTACACTGTCGCTAAAAAATAGCCGTACGATGGGCCATTCGGTTCTGCAGCAGTACGTGAAGGGTTGAGATTATCTACCTTCTCCTATGCTCTTCGGAGACGCTTTCCATGAGGGCCTGGTAAGAATCGAAGCGGATCGACGACAACCGCCCTTCCTCGACGGCATCGAGGACAGCACATTCCGTTTCATGGGTGTGGGTGCAATCGGGGAATTTGCACTGGCTTCCTAATTCATGGATCTCATCGAAGTAAGCTTCGACCTGGTCCTTTTTGAGGTCCCAGATGCCGAAGCTTTTGATGCCGGGAGTATCAATGCACCAACCGCCCCACTCCAAGGCGATAAGCTGAGTGCTAGTTGTTGTGTGGGATCCTTTTCTGGTTCTTTCGACTATTTCGCCTACTCTCAATTCGAGTCCGGTTATGGCATTGATTAACGATGATTTGCCGACACCTGACTGACCGGAAAAAACGGATGATTTGTCCTTCATAGCGTTTTTGAGCTCATCGATTCCTTGACCGGTGATAATGCTGACGGGAATGACTTGGATACCAATGACTGCATAGGCATCCAAGAGGCCTTGCAGCAGATCTTTTTCATCTTCAACCAGGTTTTCATCTGTGCAGCTATCAAACAGGTCCATTTTATTAAATACAACAATCGGTTTCATCCCTCCCATCTGGGTGGCGATGATATAGCGGTCAATCAGAGGGGCTTTCA
>JABDDC010000104.1 GCA_013287815.1 Chlamydiota bacterium | reverse complement strand
TTAAAACATTATATGATCAAAGCTAAGTTATGAACGCAGTCAGCCATTTTAAACCTATCTGTAAAGCGATTTACCAAGCAACATTAGAGACCGTAAAAGTCACTGCCGCCAAAACTGCACTGGAATTTATCTCGCAAAATCGGATGAGAAGCTACTTGAGCAGTGTGTGGTGCAAACATACCGCTCGAGCGGCTCAGGTGGACAGCATGTCAATACAACAGACAGCGCTGTTAGGCTTACCTACCTTCCAAATAATATTTCTGTGACCTGTCAGGAAGAAAGAAGCCAATTTCTAAATAAGACGCGTTGCATCGAAAAACTCAGGGAAAAGGTGGCTAAACTTAACTACCGTGCCCCAAAAAGAATCCCCACCAAAATACCTCGCAGCAAAAAAGAAGAGGGGCTGCAAAAAAAATCCCGTCATAGTGACAAGAAAAAACTTCGCGGAAAAATCATTGATTAACAAAAAAATCGTGAACGTGAACTTGCCAGCGCCCGAATGACTCGCGCATTTTCCTAGCCCTTATGCCCTAAATCAGCTATATACAATTTAACCTGGAAACGGCGATTGCATCTGGCACCCCCTTCCAATCGCTGTTTCTAGGTTTAATAGAACAACCCAAGGGATATTATGTGGAAATGGCTGATGCCCAAGAGTACCAATTTCTTTGAATACTTTGAAAAGCATATTGCTTTAGTTATAGAGGCTTCTGAAGTGCTTTTATCCATGACCCGCTCGGGCAAAGAGTTTCAAGAAAAAGCACAAAAAATCAAGCTGGAACACAAGGCTGATGAAATTACGCGCCAATGTGTCAGAGACCTCCACACTACCTTCATCACCCCCTTTCAAAGGAACGATATTCTTAGACTCATTTCCGGCATGGACGACATCATCGATTTCGCTGAAGAAACTTCTCAAATAATCATCACATATAGGGTTTCTGCTTTGACTTCTGAGGCAGGTCAATTAGCCGATATCCTGCTCCAAGCTACAAAGGAACTAGGCGCTGTTATTGGACAATTAAAAAACCTTAAGAAAGTAGAGGCAATGAAAAAGTCTCTTAATGCAATCCACCGATGGGAATCTGAGGCCGATATCATCTATCTCCAGGCTTTGGGACGCCTCTTTGACGAAAACAATGATCCGTGTTTAATCATTAAATGGAAAGACATCTACCAAAGTATGGAAAATGCCATCGATACCTGCCAGAGCGTTTCCAATATTATTGAAGGGGTAATCCTTGAATCCAGCTGATTATTCCATCATCCTGATCATACTGACTATTGCAACAGCATTGGTTTTCGACCTGATCAACGGATTTCACGATTCTGCCAACTCGATTGCCACTGTTGTTTCAACGCAGGTATTAAAGCCTCATACTGCTGTTTTGTGGGCAGCCTTCTTTAATTTTGCGGCCATCTTCATCTTTGCACCCCACGTCGCCGACACCATAGCCAAAATTGTCAAAATCGAACCAAATGACTCGCAGTTCGTTTGGGTCATTTTCAGCGGACTAGCCGGAGCTATACTCTGGAACCTCTTCACCTGGTGGCTCAGCCTGCCAACCAGCTCCTCCCACGCTCTGATCGGCGGTCTGTCAGGTGCAGGGATTGCTTATGCCGGACCAGATGTTTTGCGCTATGACCTTCTGCTGACTACTGTAGAATTTATCGTCATTTCCCCTCTTTTGGGATTCATAGGGGGATTTCTGATCATGCTGGCCAACTACTGGATCTTCCGCAACGCGGTGCCCATGAAAATCACCGATTTCTTCAAAAAAGCTCAGCTTGTATCTGCCGCCCTCTATTCGATCGGCCATGGTGCCAATGACGCCCAAAAAACGATGGGGGTTATCATGGCCTTATTGGTCGCTTCAGGACATCTGACCACCCAAGACCATCTATCCCTTAATAATGCCAAGACAATGTGGATCATCATTTCCTGCAACCTTTGCATGTCTCTCGGCACAGCTTTCGGCGGCTGGCGGATTGTCAAGACCATGGGCATGCGCATAACCAGGTTAAAGCCAATGGGAGGCTTCAGTGCAGAAACCTCAGGGGCTTTTTCTCTTTTCCTTGCCACCTACTTTGGCATTCCCGTTTCCACTACCCACACCATCACCGCCGCCATCATTGGAGTCGCTTCAGTCACTACCAAATTTTCAAATGTCAAATGGGGTATCGCCGCCAGAATCATCTGGGCCTGGGTCCTCACTATGCCCGCCGCGGGCCTCGTTGGCGCGGCCATCTATACTGCCGGGCGCTGAGGCGCGAAGCCGCTCTTATTCAATTTGAATATTGCTGATCAATAGAACTTGTTTAAGGCAGTTGTCGGCTTGATATGTTAAAATCTTATACCCCTCCAGCGAGAATGGAGGCTGAGTTAAATCAATGACTCGATAGGAACCCCTATTTATTTGAATATTGGGCGCTGTCATGGTGACAGGATCAATATCATTAGTGATTAAACAATACTTAAAATTATGAAACTGGGTGCTAAATGTAGAAATGTCTTCAAGAGTCAAATGCTGCAGTACTTCCTTGCATATCAAAAGGTCAGTTGATGGAAGTTGCTTATTGATAAAATTGCGAGTAATGAATTGAATATTTTCTTTATTGAACTTTTTTTGATTATTCTTAATTACATTTTTAACTACATCATATCCAATATAATCGATCCCACTCCAATCGATCAAATGAGAAAATCCCCAGTCGCCGCAGCCCGCGTCAACCACAGTCTTAATATTATACTCACTTAAAAACTGCTGAAGAAATTTACGATAGACCTCAGTTGATTCAAGTGTTGATCCGCCACCTGATGTCCCTTCACCATTCTGATTTCTCCCCCACACTCCCCTTTGATAGATATCGGTGAATACTTCTTGCGGTGTATCGCAAATAATCGGGGTAATAAGCAAAATTTGCGAAACGAGAATTGTAAAAATGGTCAACATTATATTTTTCATGAGAACTCCTTTTTTCTTCTATATTAAAAGAAAAACGACTTACTGAAAAGTAGTTCATCATTTACTTGTATAATTAGAAGAAAAAAGAATAGCTAAGCTTCCTCTGAAATCTTTCCTAGAGCTAATGCATAGGTAAAAATATTGAATTGCGGAGACTTAATCCAATCTCTCCAAGGGGTAAGTAGAGAATCCCTTAGTGGCGTGGTCATATCAAGAAGGCTATTTGGATCCCCTTGCCTGCTCCCCACCAGAGCAAATAAAGGCCTAAAGATGTATTTTATAGCTGCTTTAGTCATACTGGAATCGGCGGCATTGGTAAAAGCCGTGGTAATCTGTTCCAGCCTTTCTCCAGTCTTAAAATCTATATCAGCACTTTTTCCATTAATAATATCAACAATTCCATCAGTCAATTTATCCAAAATATAATAGAAAAGGAGATCACTGTCATCGCTAAGTCGGATGAGCTTTTTTAAAAATTCCAGACTATTGGCATCAATGTTTGAATCCTC
>JABDDC010000103.1 GCA_013287815.1 Chlamydiota bacterium | reverse complement strand
GTCGAATTGGCCGGCACATAGGTGATAAAGGGCTAATTGACGGTAGAGGGCCCTCTTTTCCCAAAGGAATGCTTTTTCAAACCAGGTTTTGGGAAGGGTGTTCATAATATAATGTCCAGCCAGGTTCCATGTCCGTGGGTAAGTGGTAGGAAGCAAACCTGAGAAGTGGATCTGAGCTATTTCTTTTCCTTCGTTGGTCTGCAGCCAGCAGCCATAAAGAAAATGAAGGTAAGTCGATTCTTTCGTTAGAAGTTCACCAGGATAGGAGTTGATGATCTCTCCGGCGTTTTGCTGATCGCCGTCGAGCAGATAAGCCCAAATCAGCCGAATATTGACCTTTAATTTATCATCAGAAGAAAGTTCATTGAAGCTGATGTTTTTGGCTGCTTTGTAGACAAATATTGTTTTGGACCGGTCAATAGCTTGGTCCAGGAAGTAGAGAAGGGGGCGGAGTTCCGTTGCAGCTAATGGCTTATCAAAATAAGAATCAAAAATACTATCCAGGGGTTGTTTGCCTGCAGCAATGGCCGATTCTATTCCTGAATTTTGATTTATCCTGTCTTTGGCTTCGATTAATTTAGCTTCAGCATAATTGATAGAGCCAAGCTCAAGGATACTGAATAGGGCATTTTCTATTTCAACCGGACAAGCTTGTTCGCTGGCGATGAGGTCGTCAATAATTTCACCAAGGATGTAAGGCTTGGACAGCCAGAAGGCTAACGGGATAGCTAGCCTCAGATAGCTGATGGCCGGATTTTTTATTGGAGCCTCTTCAATAAAAGGGAGTTTTTCCCAATGTTTTTGGAGACTATTGAAGAGGCGTTTGGTATGGGTGTCGAGCGTACCTGGCTGCAGATGGCGGATGCTTAAAAGGACAAAGCGGTAGGTAGTGCTCCTCTGCTTGCGCGACACTTCATGCATGCGGGAGATGATCTGTTCCTGCAAAACGGGAAGAAGAGGATGGCGGGGATAACGACGGTAGGCGAGGTCGAAACATTTGACCTCCTCTTCGTCATCTTTAAGCGCTTCATAGACTAATGATTTTCCTAAGTATTCCAGGGGTGCTCCAGGTGTGTCATGGAGCATTTCAAATTCAGTGAGCGCCTCATCGAGAAGCTCTTCCCTTCCACTGCTTGCTTTGGCCTGTTCTATGAAGGTTAGGCCTGCCCGGAAAATTGATTCACGCCCTTCCGGGCGGTCGGGAAACGAATAGGCGATGCGGCGGTATTCGCTCAGTGCCTGCTGGTAGTCGTGCTGGGCGAAAAAGGCATCGGGAACGGCGAGGCAGTTGACCATGATGTTCAAACTGCCGACAGAGACGTTTATAGGAGAAATTTCATAATCATCGTCTCGCGACAGGATGCCGACGTGTGTTCCAATGAGAGGGATGTGGGCGATATAGGAAAACTGCAAGATGTCATTAATGTAAAGATGGATGGTTTTGTCGATCTTTTTTAATTTGATATTTGTCCATTGGCTTGTTTTGAGGAATATATCCGGGGCATGGACCACCTCGACGCCGGAGCGGAGTAAGCGGGTGGTGCGGCTATTATCGGCGCTTAGCCATAGGCAGTATCCTTCGTTGATATCGCTCCGTTCTGTCGCTTCGGGAATGCTAAGGAGAATACCAATACCATGACAGTACTCTCCGAGTTTAACATCGGCTTCGATTTTGGTGTTGCCGGGGAAAGACTGGTGCGACACCATCAAGCTAACCCATTCGGCCTCTTCGTAAACGGTGGTGACGGCTATGTGGTCGGCGATCAGAATGTTTTCCTGGAATTCCCAATCTTCCTTGTTTTTGACGTCGAGCTTAGCGATGGAAAACCATTCAGAGCGGCCTTCCATGTAGTTTTCCACATCATGGATTAAGTCATCGACAGTCCGGTACCTTTGACTGAGATCTTTGTCGAGGCATTTTTCGGTGAAGCGGGCGAGCATGCGGGGAATATCTCTGTAGGGGGCTGCCTGGATAGGATCGAGATACTCTTCCTTCTCCATTTGCTTTTTAAATTCTTCCAAGGTTCCCCGGCGGAAAGGAGACTGAAGGGTTAGAAGCTGATAGAGGATGACTCCTAAAGAATAGATATCTGTCTGGATGGTGGCAGGTTGACCTATAGCACGTTCAGGGGCCATGTACGCGATAGTGCCCACTACCTTGCCGGTCCGGGTCATGTGTTTTTTATCTTCGATGTCGAGATGGTCGATGTCAACGGCAGACTCTTCTTCAGAGGGACTGCCATGCAGCTTGGCCAAACCCCAGTCGAGGATCAACACTTCCCCATATTTTCCTATGATGATGTTTTCGGGTTTCAGGTCGCGATGGATCACCCCGCGTGAGTGGGCATAGGCGACAGCCTGGCAGATGGTCACGAAGATACGCATGAGGGCGGGGATTGATCCGCCTATGTGTCCCAGCTTTTCCCCTTTTAGCTCTTGTTTGCGCGATTTACGGATAAGCTGTTTAAGGGTTTCCCCTTCGACGAAAGGCATAGTGTAATAAGCAGTAGTGGGGGTTGTCTGGATGGAGTAGATAGGGATGATGGCGGGGTGTGTGAGCTGACAAGTGATATGGGCTTCGTTGAGGAAGCGGCGTCGAATCTGGGGATGCTCTACGAGGTCGGAGCGGATCTGCTTCAAGGCGATGTGCCTTCCGCAGGATGGGTCATAAGCGAGAAAAACTTCTCCCATCCCACCTTTGCCTATGCTGTTGATAATTTGATAAGGTATTTGCTCTTTGGTCATAGCAAAAGATTACTTCCTTGCTATTATTAATTCAAGCTGTTCGTGAACGAGCCCGAGCCCATGCCCGTGCCCGAAAACTAGCGATTCTTATCCACAGAAAGGGGCCTATGGGATAATTGTAATTCTTCATCCTTCATCCTTTTGCTAGTTGTTTCATTAGGCTTCTTGCCTCGTTGGAGGCGCTTTGGACGAAGCAGTTGCAGCTGAGATCGGGGTCAAAATAAATCCCATTCATTGAGGCGTAAGAGGACACCATCTGCGAATAAAGAGCATTTACTCCATGTTCATCCCTTTCAGGGAGGGTATACCTGAAGCCGCAATTGAGGGTGCGGAAGTTGTCTTCGCCCCATTGTTTACGGGCTAAAAGGATGGCTTCTTCGGAATTTCCTCCTACGATTGGGGTTTCTTTGTCTCTCAGGAACCAGACAAAGCGATAAGGAGCGGTCATCCGTAAATAGAGGTTTTCTTTACCTTTACAGGTATAAATAAAAGCGACATGGATAAGTGGAAAGAGCTGATTTTCCAAGATTAATCCTCCCTGATTACATAGGTTTTTTGCTGTAAAAAATCGGGATATTTCATAGCACTCCTATAAAGCCTTGATCTTAAACGAAATTGGAAATTAAGATAAAGATATAAAAAATATAGTAAATTTGGTATACTGAAATTAGGTTAAGATAATATAAATAGTTAGAATATCAGTTAATAATAATAGTTAGAATATCAGTTAATAATAAAGGT
>JABDDC010000102.1 GCA_013287815.1 Chlamydiota bacterium | reverse complement strand
AAAACACAAGATTGGAACAGGGCATCGCCCTTATGTTGTTGCCGAACTATCAGGCAATCACAACCAGTCGTTGGAAAGGGCTCTCAAATTGGTTGAGGTGGCTAAAATGACAGGCGTGCACGCTGTTAAACTGCAAACATATACTCCCGATACTATCACCCTCGATATCAAGGATGGCGACTTCCTAATCTCAGATCAGAAAAGCCTATGGAAAAATAGAAACTTATATGACCTCTACCAGGAAGCCCATCTTCCATGGGAATGGCACAAGCCCATCATGGAGCGCTGCCATCATCTTGGTCTGGATGTCTTTAGCTCTCCATTCGACGAAACGGCGATCGATTTTCTCGAAAAGCTGAAGGTCCCTTGCTACAAGATCGCCTCGCCGGAAATTGTCGACCTTCCTCTTATCCGGGAAGCAGCGAAGACAGGTAAGCCGTTGATCATTTCTACAGCTGCCGCTACTTTAGAAGAAATCGGCGAAGCGGTCGAAGCGGCACGTTCCGCAGGATGTCAAGATTTGATCCTGCTCAAATGTACGGCATCCTATCCCACCAAGCCGATCGATTCCAATATCCGCACCCTTACCGATCTCGCTAAAGAGTTTGGCACACTGGTGGGAGTGTCCGACCATTCGTTGGGGATCGGCGTCGCTGTCGCTAGTGTTGCTTTGGGATCTTGTTTTATAGAAAAACACTTCACAGTATCGAGAGCCGATGGGGGAGTCGACAGTGCCTTCTCAATGGAGCCAGACGAGATGAAAGCCCTTGTCATTGAATCGGAAAGGGCCTGGGAAGCTCTCGGAAAAGTTCAGTATGGTCCCCTTCCCACTGAAAAAGTCACCCTGTCACATCGACCGTCTCTTTTCTTCGTAGAAGAGTTAAAAGAGGGGACTACAGTCAAAGCTGAGCATATCCGGTCTGTCAGGCCTGCCAGCGGCCTGCCGCCAAAAGAAATTGACAACGTCATCGGCCTAAAATTAAAAGCAGCGGTTAAAAAGGGGACGCCAGTCAAATGGGATCTCTTTAAGGAGCGATGATGCGCGTAGAAATCTATGTTCAGGCACGCATGGGATCAACCCGCCTTCCCGGCAAGATCATGATGAAGGTTATAGACAAACCGTTGCTTGGGTACGAACTGGAAAGGTTGCAGCAATGCAAAGAAGCGGATAGCATTGTGGTTCTGACGACGACTGACAGTGCGGACAATGTCGTAGTCGGCTATTGCAAAGAAAATATGATAGACTGCTTAAGAGGCTCAACCGAAGATGTGCTCGACCGCTACTATCAAACAGCTATAGTAAGAAAGCCAGATATCATAGTGCGAATCACAGGGGATTGTCCCCTCATCGATCCGGAAATTATTGATCAGGTGATCGTTTTTTTTAAAAGCCATTCCTATGATTATGTCTCCAACGGGATTGAACGAACCTATCCCCGGGGATTGGATGTCGAGGTGTTTTCATTTAAGGCGCTTGAGCTGGCCTGGAAGCATGCTAAACGAACGGAAGAACGGGAGCATGTCACCCCCTTTATCTATAGGAATCCCGAGCTGTTCCTGATTAAAAACTTGAGCCTGGATCCACCTCAAGACGGACACCGCTGGACGGTCGATACAGCCGATGACTTTAATTTAGTTAGACTAATTCTAGAAGCATTATATCCTGAAAATAAAAATTTTAGAATGAGCGATGTTTTAGAATTAATGGAGAAACATCCCGATTGGATTAAAATAAATGCCCACATAGAACAAAAAACTCTCCCCCCATTGACTTAATATTTTTTAAAAGGGCACCGTAGGTGCTTTTGGAGTGCGCCGGCTCCGCCGGCGCTTTGTTATTAACAACATTGATGAGTAGATAATCGTTGCTGAAGTCCATTATAGCATATCAGACGACACGTTTTGTATTGCATTAGTGTGCGTGATTACAGAGAGAATGGTTCCCGCAGCTGCGCCAGAAGGCGGTGCAAAGCACCGCACAAGGCTTCGCAAGCAAATTTTCACTTAGCCCCACACTCTAAGGCTTCGCAACCCATCGGACTGTAAAGTGCTTCTTAATTATAATGCTTTCAATTAATTAGTTAATTTGTTAATATACGTTAACCTAATTGCAGATTTCACACTACTTAGTGGTAATTTGTTATTTTTTACCCACAAAAAGAAAGTGAAAAAATGAATTTATTTAAAAATTTCAAACTAAAAGAACCTCTGTTCCAAGCGCTGGAAGAAGCAGGATTCACAATTCCCAGTCCCATTCAAGAGCAGGCCATTCCTGTTGTCTTGGCAGGTAGGGATCTGATCGGTCAGGCCCAAACCGGAACCGGCAAAACGGCTGCCTTTGGCTTGCCAGCCCTTCACATGATCCATGATATGCCCAATTCCCAAATATTAGTGATGACCCCAACTAGGGAATTGGCAATACAAGTCAGCGATGAATTATTCAAACTAGGCCGCTACCTTGGAATCAAGTCAGCGATCATCTGCGGTGGCAAGGGCTTTAAAGCTCAAACTGATGCACTCAAAAAGGGGACTAAGGTCATTGTCGCGACTCCCGGCCGTTTATTAGATATTCTGCAATCAGACAAATATCCCGAGTTCAACCCATCGATTATCGTCCTGGATGAAGCTGATGAGATGCTCGACATGGGCTTTTTGGAAGATATTAAAAAGATATTCACTTTCCTCCCCACACAAAGGCAGACGTTGATGTTTTCAGCAACCATGCCTAAACAGATCAAACAGTTGGCTGCTACCATTTTGAATAATCCGGTTTTTGTGAGCGTAACTACCACCGAGACAACAAATAAAGACATCAGACAGACCTACTATGTCATCCGCGAAGATGAACGTGACAACGCACTGGTCCGTTTACTCGATTGCGAAGAACGCGGTAAGTCAATTATCTTCTGCCGTACGAAGAAAGATGTCGATCGCGTTGCAAGTTTCTTAGTCGCGTCAGGTTTTCACGCCAGAGGCCTTCATGGCGATATGGAACAGCCGCAAAGGGAAGAAGTCATCAGAAGTTTCCGTTCGCAAAATATCCATATTCTTGTGGCTACCGACGTAGCTTCCCGAGGATTAAACGTTTCAGAAATCTCGCACGTATTCAATTATCATATGCCGTTTGATGCCATGAGCTATGTCCACCGTATCGGCCGTACCGGTCGTGCCGGTAACAAAGGCTTAGCCTGCACATTCGTTACACAAAGAGAACACCGCGATTTCGCTCGCTACGAGAAAGCTGTCGGCGCACAAATCACCCGCCATGTCATTCCAAGTCTCGACGAACTCAAAAAGATCAAACGCAATAAATTGGTTTCAGTTCTTTTAGAACAGCCTATGCATGATGAAGTAGAAGAAGTACTTAAAATGTTGCCGGCTGATGATTACAAAGAAGTGACCGGAAAGCTCCTGTCATTTATTTTAAAGCAGCAGCAGTCAGAAGGTCCAGACCAAATCGGAGTAGAGAACCTCGAAGTGCCGGATAGATCACCACACCCCATGCGCCGACGTCCGGGTGAGCGCAATAAA
>JABDDC010000101.1 GCA_013287815.1 Chlamydiota bacterium | reverse complement strand
ATCACCTTTGCGTTGATATATTAGAGTCACTTTCCTTATAATCATTGTTTACCAAGGTATAATAATGAAATACTGTGAATCAATACATGTGACTAAAAGACGGCTGACACGGGAAGTGATGGTCGGTAATGTCGGCGTCGGTGGGTCGAATCCGGTCCGTATCCAATCCATGACCACATCCAACACACGCGATGTTGATGCCACAATCGAACAGGCCATCAGACTGGCAGACGCAGGCTGTGAAATTGTCCGGATGACCGTGCAGGGGATGAAAGAGGCTAATTCCTGCGAACATATTAAAAATGGACTGGTCCAAAAAGGGTATAATATACCTCTGGTAGCCGATATCCATTTCTATCCGCCGGCTGCCATGCGGGTTGCCGATTTCGTCGACAAGGTACGTATCAATCCAGGTAACTTTGTCGATAAACGCGCTTCCTTTAAGTTGATTGATTATGACGATGCCACCTATGCGCAAGAATTAGAAAAAATTGAAGAAAAGTTCACACCCTTGGTTTTGAAATGCAGGCAGCTCAAACGGGCGATTCGGATTGGAACCAACCATGGCTCCCTCTCGGATCGCATTATGAACAGGTATGGGGACACGCCTTTCGGAATGGTGGAGTCGGCCCTTGAGTTCGCCAGGATTTGCAGAAAAAACGATTTTCATGATTTTATCTTTTCAATGAAGTCGTCGAATCCACAAGTGATGATCCAGGCTTACCGTCTCCTCACACAGGAAATGTACAAGCTGGGGTGGGATTATCCGCTCCATCTTGGAGTCACCGAAGCCGGTGCCGGCGAAGATGGAAGAGTCAAGTCCGCTATGGGCATAGGATCGCTGCTGCTCGACGGTATAGGAGACACCATCCGTGTCTCTTTGACCGAAGATCCGTGGCATGAGATCGATCCATGCAGCAGGCTGATCCATATGGCTCATCAAAATGAAAATAAAGGGATCTCACCCTTTACAGAAAAATTCAGGAACATTGAAAAGATAGAACGGCGGACAATTACGTTGTCTCCTAAAGTTCCATTCCATCGCGATGGGACAGTTTTTCTCTCGATTGACCAAAGTGAAATCAGAAATCAAGATTTTTACAGGCACCTAGGCTGTGATGGACCATTTGGGAAACCAAAGCTTAAATCATTGACTGCAGACAATGTGGTAGTACCTGAAGTTGACAAAGAATCCTCAGAAAAAATACAAAGCCTTCTCGAAATAGGTGTGGGTGTATTTGATTCCATTCCAACTCTTGAAGAAGCCAAAGATTCCTCCCAATTCAACCGCTTTGCCATTCAGTCACATCAGCCGAAAGGTGTTGTTAAAATAGTGAATGAAAAAGATTGGGATTCGCTTATCACGATCAAACCTGATTTGATTATCCTTTCACCAGAAAATGACCGCCTGCATTTCTGCAGAAAGTTTTTCGAATGGATCAGTGCACATCAAATCACTACTCCGGTAGTGCTGAATTTTAAATACAAAGTTTCGAATGATGATCTGGTCATCAAGGCCAGCATGGAATGTGGTGCGTTATTATGTGACGGATTAGGCGATGGTATCTGGCTGGAAGGGCCTTATGAGATAGATTTCCTCAGACAACTCAGCTTTTCAATACTGCAAGCTGCCCGCATGCGCATGTCCAAGACAGATTTCATCTCTTGTCCAAGCTGCGGCAGGACTTTGTTTGACTTGCAGGATGTCACCAAACGGATCCAGAGTCGCACATCACATCTTCCCGGCGTCAAGATCGCCATCATGGGCTGCATCGTCAACGGCCCCGGCGAAATGGCCGACGCCGATTTTGGTTATGTCGGCTCCAAGCCCGGAAAAATCGATCTTTACGTTGGAAAGGAATGCGTCGAACGGGACATCGACTTCGCCGCAGCCGACGACCGCCTCATCGAACTGATCAAATCTCACGGCCGCTGGCTGGAACCCGCCCTTGAATGCATCTAATCTTCATCCTCTAGAGTAGCTTTATAAAGATGATCAAACGCTTGGAAGAGTACGGTTGACTCTTTGGAATTCTCATGGTGATCCGGATGGAGGGCTAGACTATACTTTCGGAAAGCAGCGTTCTTATCATCAATGGTATAATTTACAGGCAGCCCAAACATTGTTTCAAAAGTGGCTAGATCGTAATGAGCATGTACAATTTTCCATTTATTCACGCGGGCATGATACAAGAAAAACTGATAGGTATTCTCTTGATCGGGAATAGCTTGTCCGACAGGATCTAAAGGTTGAATTTCAAGATTTTTGTAAAATTTTTCTTGT
The DNA here is from genome assembly GCA_013287815.1 of Chlamydiota bacterium. Taxonomy (GTDB): domain Bacteria; phylum Chlamydiota; class Chlamydiia; order Chlamydiales; family Parachlamydiaceae; genus JABDDC01. The sequence goes on along the minus strand of JABDDC010000101.1, from coordinate 1,356 downwards.
TCTAATTTATCACTATAGAAAGAATTGCGATAAAATTCCTCTGTAACGAAGCATTTTAAAAATTTAAATGTCATGTTTGGAATATGACTTAATGTCTTCGATCGATAATTGTGATAGATATCTCTTAAGGAATCAATCTTGTATTGACTCTCCTTTAAATCCTTAATTATATCTTGGACAGATGGAGTAGGATCATTGTAAACAACTAAGCTTTGATCATTTCCGGAAAAATTTACATTTTTAAATGCCTTTTCTAACCGTTTCGCGATGGTATATCCATTGAAGGGATAGGAAAATTCTAAGGGGGGTAAATGATTTTTCTCTAAAATTACTTTTGCATCTATAGCAAAATCCAACATTTCTTTTTCTTCATCAAAAATAAAAGCATTAAACGTCGTGAAGACCGTTCCCTTGAGGGTTACATTGATACTATCATAATGACGAGCAACATCATATTTCAATTCATCTTCCTCTGAAAATTTTAATAAATCCCCATTGGCATCGACCAATCCAAATTTATTGCGCAATTCTAGAGAGAGGAACTGCGGACTCTTTGTTTTAAGGAAGGAGGATAGGGTGTCTGAAAAACCGCCGCCAAGGACTGTAATGTGCATGCCGGACCACAAAGACGCAGCGACGATATTTGCGATTTTTTTATACTCCGTATTGAGCACTACATCAAGTGCTTTTACTGTGATATTATAATATAAACCCTTAGCTGCAAGAATTACACTATATACACAACCAACTAAAATGGCAGCATGAACTGCTCCGTTTAAAAAGCAGTTGCCGTCACGGAAAAAAGCGGCTGCATAATCACCGGTTTTAGCCCATTCTGCCGCTCGTCCGTCCCCTGTTGCTTCCCGTCTATAATTGATGAAGTGCTTCGCTGTTAAAACGCCATGATAAAGTGTTCCTGCGGCAGAAACTGTAAAAGTAATTGCAAAAAGGGCAGCCACTCTCAAGACAACTCTAAGAGGTTTGGTTGCCTGATGCAGAAAGCCCTTATTTTCTACAAGAAAAGGGTCTTTTTCCAATTCATCTATTGAAGCAAAAATAGAACCGTTGATTTGAGCGATTCTTTGTTCCCTGCAATTAGGAGGACAAACAAAATTCAAGAAATGTTTATTTAATAATACTCTCTCTGAGAGAGAAGGGATGTTGTTATTGTTAATCATTTGATCCTCCGTTAATAATTTATACAATAATTATACAGCTAATCATAATTAAATGTAAATAAAAATATATACTTAAAATAAAAACTGTAACCATTCACGGCATTTTTGTATGCTTAGTGGTGAAAACCTTCAGCTTTTAGCCTTCAGCCTGAGATTCGGAGTAGGTACGAGATGCCAG
>JABDDC010000100.1 GCA_013287815.1 Chlamydiota bacterium | reverse complement strand
CGCTTCTATTCCGAACTGATGGTGCTGCCGATAGCGACCTGCTTGTGCACGTTCGTAACGGAACATGGGCGCTATATAAAACAGCTTATGGATGGGGGCTGCTTGGTGCAGCTGATGCTCGATGAAGGCGCGTATGACCGGAGCGGTGCCTTCGGGGCGCAGCGACATGGAGCGCTCGCCTTTGTCAATGAAGGTATACATTTCTTTGGAAACGATATCAGAAGCTTCCCCTACGCCGCGTTGAAAAAGTTCTGTGCGTTCGAACAAAGGGGTGCGGATTTCCTGGTATCCGAAATCGCGGACTGTATCGCGAATAACAGCTTCCAGTTGATTCCACAAGTGGGAGTTTTTCCAGGTATCTTTGGAATCATTGGGGATGATGTCGAAGACTCCGGGAGGAATTGTAAATTTCATGTTGCGACCTATTGCGACTTAATTGTTTGAATCTAGAAACGGCAGTTCAAGATGATAAAGTGATGCAAGATCTTGATTCAGAATCACTTGCGATGGGGGTCGATCATTCCCAAAAGGTGAAGGCGACCCCCATTGCAAGTGATTATGGCTCAAAAGATTGCGTCAATTTATTGCCTTCAACTGCCGTTTCTAGGTTAAAGCATCTATCATAGGAGAAAGCGCAAAAAAGAGTAAAGAATAAAGGGGTGAAGTAGCAGGGCATAAGGAACTATTTTTTTAAAAATATACACAGCTATTCGGGTTAAGGAAAAGTATTATTCGATAGGTTGTGGCAGTCCAAGACCAGGCCCACAGAAGGTAGACAAACAAAAATAGTCGAGCTCCAAAGGTGTGACAGATATGTGTGAAGCATATTAAGTCTAGGAGTGTGCTAAGCTCCAGAGGAGCGACAGAGATGAAGCCCATTGCGTAGGCCCTGGAGGGGACAAGCTGTGGGTAAATGAATAAAAATAGTCGAGCTCCGTAGGTGCGACAGAGATGGTCTCATTTGTAGCTCGACTCTTTTTGATTGTCAACTACGAAATAGGCTTTATAAATATGTGTCGAAGAGAAAAAATGATTGAGTTACAAAAGAGTCCAGCCCTGTCGCACCTACGGAGCTCGACCATTTTTATTCATTAACCCACAGCTTGCCCCTCTGGGGCTACGCAATGGGCTTCACCTCTGCCGCTCCTCTGGAGCTCGACTTTATTTTCAGCCTTTATTTCTAGTGGGTTTCACCTCTCCGCTCCTTCGTCTGTTTTTTCCATCAGAGGATTCCATTTTCAGTTGTACGATTTTCTCGTACAACTGAGCAAACCCTTCATTTTCAATGAGTTTGCGTTTTAAGTCGGACCAATATCTTCTGGAATTGCCGCTATCTGTAAGGATATCAATAATGTCGGTAATGGAAAAATACCATTCATCATTATGTGCTACTAGTGTAAAATGCTATGACATTGCCTCAATAGGGCGCATTCGTAATGCAAAGGTCGTCGGTTCGACTCCGGCTTTGGGCAATCCTTTCATACACTCACTAACAAAAGCTTTTGAAGATTTTTTTCATTAGAAAAATCTAGAAAATTCAATAAATGGGGGACTGGTGGGGGAAATGGTGGCAATAAGGGGATGAACTCCTAGCGAAAATTGAAAATGGCAATGGCAGAGAAGATTCTTATTTAATCGGTGATAACACTGTTTTATCAAAAGACGATGCTATCCAGTGGGTTTTTAAGCATCGTTTAGATGCCGTTGTTATTCATGGCCAGAATGATGAAATTCACTTGCGATCGAGACCTCATTACAGTTTTCGTAGGATTCGATTTCATGCTAAGCAGCCACTAGATACTCCTAAACTTCCAGAAATTAATACTTTAGTACGAGTTGCCGGGGAAAAACGACCCGGACAGGTCATTTGGGGATTTATAAATGGTATCGACAATACAGAAGCATATGCCCGAAAGTTAGCCTCTTTAATTTCAGATGCTGCCAATGGCGAGCAGGTACTGTCAATGCCAAATGATACGATTTGCAAGGCTGTGGATCTAGCGGTGTGCGGTGCGTTAAAGGCTGGTATAGATACCCCTCTAGTAAAATGGACAGTTCAATTTCTGAGATATCTTTTGGCTCAAGCAGAGAAGAGCAAAAAATTTGTAATTGCGTTTGCTCATAGTCAAGGAGCCATTTATCTTGAACATGCTCTTGAATTGATGAATCCGCAAGAAAGAAAATTGCTTCGCATTTTTACATTTGGTGGAGGTTCATATATTGAACCTATGAAATGCCATCCAGATTCACACAATTATGCAAGCGCCGCTGATTTTGTCTGTCGCTTTGTCTCCCCAAACTATCAATGGTTAGCGCTGCAACGTTATTATGGACATAAAGATGGTCTAAATGATGCACAAATCATCTATAAGATCGCCTTTGAAGATGCTACACTTCATTTAGATACGACAGATGTTAAGGTTTGGGAGCTCTACATAAAAAAACGCGAAAAACATTATGAGCAAGAATTTTTAAAAATTAATCACATCACAATCCTAGATCCGGATCCTGATAGTAATAATTGGAAGCATGAATTTATTAGCAATTGCTATCAAACTAAGATTAAGGAACGGATAGATACATATAAAGGTATGTGATGACAACGAAAACACAGCCAGAAGATGTCCAGGATTTGCAAAGAAGATTAAAAAGAGGATCTATTTTTTTCACTGTTCTATACAGTGTTTTATTTATTCCTTTTCTTGGATATGCCTATCTTTCGCCATTTGTGTTTCATAGCCCGAGAACAACTGTAATTAGAGATTTTGCATTTGTTTTTTTAGCATGGCTGCTTCCTTTGAGCATACCCGTTAGCATTTTCCGAATGTGGGCCAATTACAATCAAGGGAGATACCATCGTATTCGTATTTTTTGGGCTTTACCTATTCTTGCTGTTGCTGTTTTTGTTTTTATAGACATATTGCTCAATTTCTTTTCTTCTTATCTTTAGCCAATTGAGTACGGTGCAAAAACGGTGCAACGAACTACCTACTGCGCCGATAAAATCCCGCAAAATCCGATAGCATTTTAGTTGCAAATGCCTTAAGATTATACTCAAAGCGACTGGTTAATATTGGATTGTGTAAATTTCTTCCGCATTCGTAATGCGGAGGTCGTCAGTTCGATTCTGGCTTTGGGCAACCGCTAGAATGGAAATATGCATCCAGCAGCAAATACTATCAAAAAACTATTCAAACAATCATAAAAAAATATCAGAAACGGCAACCAAGTGAGTAAGGTAATTTTATGTCCTTAAACGATCCAATGCCTTCAGAACAAAAAGCAGAGTATGATCAAAAAAAGGCGTTAAACGTATCCTCAGCAGAAACTACGTCCAAAGAAATGATCAAGATCCAAAAGAGTGCTAAACGTTATGCTATCGGCTTTACAGTCATCTATACAGTTCTTTTCCCTTTTTTCTTTTACATGGGGCTGCTTTCCAGCATGGTATTCGCTAATCCTCGTATGACCGCTCCTGTAGGGTTATTGATCATATTTCTCATACTTTCGATCTCTTTATCAATGCCTGTTAGTATTTATTTAATGTGGTCCCGGTATTTACGATCTCAATATAAAGAAACTCGTTTTTTCTGTGCCCTACCTCTTCTTACACTTGTCGGAGTATTTTTTATGATTACGGCTATAGAAGCTCTGCTTTAATCTACTTGAAACTCAAAGGGAAATATGGTTTGAATAAAAAATCTTAGTTTTAACCTCACACG
>JABDDC010000099.1 GCA_013287815.1 Chlamydiota bacterium | reverse complement strand
CCGACTCGCAGGAAAATGGGTGGAATCCGCAAGGCTATCGCCAGTGGCTGATGCAACTTTTTCCTGTCACTTTTGAAGAAAGTGAATTTGATTTCGATATCATGGATCCAGACAAAATTGTCGAGGCAGTCTCCAATAAAATCCTCCAAGCCTTCCACGAAAAGCTGGAAAGGGAAAATCAAAAGGTCCCTGCCCATCTTCTAACACAAGGGGAGCCTCCACGTCCTGCCCATGGCGCAGTGCGCAGCCTCATGATTAGAAAGACCGACCAGCTATGGCAAGAGCATCTCCTCATGATGGACCACCTCCGCTCCGATGTGACCCTGCGTGCTGTTGGACAACGCGACCCTCTGATGGAATTCAAGCACGAAGCGTTTGCTTTGTTTGATGAACTGAGTCGCAATCTGCGCACCGAGATAGCCAGATCGCTCTTCCGCTTTGAGATCATCGCACCGCAGCAGTCCCTTCAGCAGATGCTGCAAGCTGCCGGCCTGCGCCTCGAGACCAACCGTTCGCTCTTCAACGATTTGCAACCGCAGCAACAGCAAGCGCCTAGCCCTGTTCAAGACGAAGGGCAAGGTCAAGAAGAGGAAGCAGCGGCAGAAGGCGAAGAAGTTAAAAACGAACCTCTGACTTCCGGCCCGCGTATTGGTAGAAATGACATTTGCCCCTGCGGCAGCGGCAAGAAGTACAAGAAGTGCTGCCAGGCAGACCTTGTTTAGTAAGCGTCAAATAAGCTATTCGACGTCTTTGACTAATTTCCATCCCACGTAGATCAGGGGGACGCTCAAGCCGAGGAAGTAGATCCAGTTGCTTGCATTCCATTGCAGCGTGAGAAATCCATTATGGGAAAAGAGAAGCAGGACAATTCCAAACAGGAAAAAGATCGATCCGGCCATCAGCATCAGGATGGGTCCTAGGTCATTTTTAAGACTCTGTAGTAGCTCAGAAGATGAGAAAAAGAACGTTGATGCCTCTTCAGAAGTCTCTTTAGTCGTTTCTTTTTCTTGTTGCAATTGATAGAGGGGTGTCGGAGCTTCTTCATCTTCATTGGATGACTGATAGCTCGGATTCCATCGGCTTTTTTCCGCATCTTCCGTTGCTAGCAGGTAAACACCGCAATAAGGACAATTATCGACACAATCTTGCGGGATGCTGCCATCACACTGCCAGCATAGCTTTTTTTTTGGTACTGCACTCATATAATACCGTTAATATAGTTTAAATATTTCAATTTTGTATCACAAATAAAAAAAACCCTCTGAATATATTGTCAGGGAATATTTTATTTATATAGCACCCTAAAATATATTATTATTTGTTTTGGATTTGCTAAAATCCTGGATGCTAGTTCTTTGGGATGTTTTCTACCCTTGTCGACATCTTAACTATTTCGTAATCAAAAGGCAAGCATTTGAAATAATAATTTTTGTCGATAAATTTAAGTATCTTTCATGCTATTCTAACCGCCTTATTATCAGATTGTTGCATTTTTTTGCGATCTTTGGACTTTCATCTTTTATTGTTTGGACTTTATGATGTATGTTATATCTTGCGCGGTTAAGGTTATATACATTCCAAATGTACATCACCTAACGGCGCGAGGTATAATAATAAAGGAAAAAAGAGGAATAATGGAAAAGCAGAAATTTGATGTTGCTGTTCTTGGCGGCGGTCCCGGAGGTTATCCTGCAGCTATCCGTGCGGCCCAGCTAGGCAAAAAAGTGGCACTGATCGAAGCAAAAGAGCTTGGAGGCACATGTCTGAATAGGGGTTGCATTCCGTCCAAGGCTTTAATTGCAGGCTCAGATATTGTTGAAAGGCTTCAGCAGGCTGCCAGCTTCGGGATCAATATTAAAGGATTTGATGTCGATTACGGCAAGCTGGCCGAGCATAAAGACAAAGTGGTCGACAAGATGCTCAAAGGGCTGGAAGGACTGATCGCTGCCAATAAAATCACAGTATTTAAAGGATTCGGACAGCTGACATCGCCGCGTGAAATTAAGATCAAAGGTGATAGCAGCGACTGGATCGAAGCCGATAAAATCATCATTGCAACCGGCTCTGAACCAAGAAATATTTCGGCCTTTCCATTTGACTATGAAAGGATTCACGATTCAACATCATTGCTCGCTATGAAAAAACTGCCGAAGAGCATGGCGATTGTGGGCGGCGGCGTCATCGGCTGCGAATTCGCATCCCTCTATGCCACGCTTGGAGTTGATGTGACAGTCCTTGAAATGCTCCCTCGCATCATATCAACAGAGGCTCCTGAAATATCCCAAGCCCTCACTAAATCCTTCATTAAAAAGGGGATCAAAATCGAAACCGGCGTTGCCGTGCAAAAAATTGACAAAACTATAAGCGGCATCAGGATTACATTGGCGGACGGAAAAACATTCGATGCCGACATCTGCCTGATTGCCGTGGGCCGCTCCTTGAATACTTCAGGGATTGGTTTGGAAAAGGCCGGGATTTCTGTCCTGGACAATGGAATGATTCCAGTCAATGACAAGATGGAGACAGGAGTGGAAGGGATTTATGCTGTCGGGGACATCGCTTCCAAATGGTGGTTGGCCCATGTCGCCACTCATCAGGGCATTGTAGCGGCAGATAATGCCTCCGGTAAGTCCGCCAGAATGGCCTATAATGCTATACCATCAATCATCTTCACCCATCCTGAAGTAGGTAGCGTCGGCCTTTCATTAGAAGAAGCTAAAAAGCAGGGATATAAAGCTAAAGTCGGAGCCTACCCATTTCAGGCTCTCGGTAAGTCACAGGCCGCCTTGCAAACCGAGGGATTTGCCCAGATAGTGATCGATGAAAAAACGGGACAAATTCTTGGTGCCCAAATGATCGGCTACGAGGCAGCCACTTTGATTGCAGAGATGGGATTGGCGGTGGCTAACGAACTGACAGTGGAATGTTTGGCTGAAACCATCCATGCCCACCCAACTATTGCCGAAGCATGGCACGAAGCTGCTTTGATGGCCGAAGGACTACCCATCCACTTGCCTCCGTCAAAGCCCTCAAAATAAAGGAATGTCATGACTAGAACTACGAAGTTAAACGTTTTGCCAGTTAATCCGGAGACTATTTGTGATGACAAGGTGGTCGGGCCAGGACGTTTTCCTTCTTGGCTCCATCGCAGGCTTCCTTCCGGCAATGAGTTGAAACGGACCGGACAAATCCTTTCAGAAAACAGGCTGGCAACGGTCTGTGAAGAAGCCAGATGTCCGAACCTTCTAGAATGCTGGTCGAAAAAAACGGCCACCTTTCTGGTAATGGGAAAAGAATGTTCGCGCAACTGCGGCTTTTGCGATATTGACTTTTCAAAAAGCCCGAAGCAGCTGGAGGTCGATGAGCCGGAAAGAGTTGCCAAATCGGTCCAACAATTAGGTTTGAAGCATGTAGTCATCACGATGGTAGCCAGGGATGATTTGGCAGACGGAGGCAGCAACCACTTGGTCGCTGTCATCGACGCAATCAGAAAACTGAATGGAGAAGTGACCGTTGAAGTTCTTACATCCGACTTTGCCGGCAGCCACGAATCCATGCAAACGATCTTGAAAGCCGAGCCGGAAATCTTTAATCACAACATTGAAACGGTACGCGAATTAACTCCACGTGTCAGGCATAAGGCCACCTACGACAGAACTTTGGATATTTTAAATTATGCTGCCATACATAAAGTCAATCCGATGATGTTTGTCAAATCAGGCATTATGCT
>JABDDC010000098.1 GCA_013287815.1 Chlamydiota bacterium | reverse complement strand
TTTTGCTGGTAAACATGGGTAATAGAGCCCCAAAATTTACGATGAACCGTAAATAGCCGCATTGATGTATCATTTGTTTTGAGCGCCATTATATCAGGGGGCTTCAGAAGATGAATCTTCGCTGTGGATTAGCATTGAGTGTTATGCTAGCGATCGCGGTTGGGCGGCTAAGGCAGGAACATCCTGAGCTAATGCGCAGTCTGATTAAGGCAACATAGCAAAGAGTGAATTGAACAATTTAAAGGAAAAATAAAATGGCAAGAGATGGTCCTACCCTAAAAAGATGGTCCTACCCTAAAATAGGGACAAAATCGCCTAAAAGGCGGGGAAACATGAGATTTTGGATAGAAAATCTTAGAATTTAAGAGAGCATATGAACTCTGAATCCAAAAAATCAGCGATTCGAAACGTGGTGCTGTAGGGGGTACAGGAGTGAATTATACGATCTCTGGATTTTTCGTCTAAAATTCCGCGCAGTGGGAATGGCTCGAGTAGAAAACCCTTGATTTCTTCTCTCATCAACTGTTACTCTGATGCTCTTACCACTATGGGGCAATAGCTCAGTTGGTTAGAGCAGCGGACTCATAACCCGCTGGTCGCTGGTTCAAGTCCAGCTTGCCCCACTTTTTAAATTCCCGTTGGGGAGGTATGTCCAAGGCTGATCATAACGACCTACCAGATTTGGTTAAAACGGCGATTCCACTGCCGTGGACCACTGGTGGACCAAATGATCACCTTAAGCCACCGCAAACGGCATCAAATCTCCTCACAGTTTCAGTAGCTGACCCAGTTTATTATCTTAAACACAGGGTCATCACCATGAAGCAAATCGAAGCAATCAAAAAACGTCTACCTCGCGGAATCGATGTGCGCATTAATTCAAAAAACATCCTAACTTTCCGCGTTCGTTATCGTCGAAAGGGTTATCCTGATCAAATCAAAACTTTTCCAGATGAAAAGCTTGCCAAGCAATGGCTTGCCGAACAAGAACGAAACGCTCTTTTAGGCATCCACTTTCCCCAAATATGAGCATCTGAGCATACGCTATCTGAAGCAATAGATCGCTATATTGCCGAAGAACTCCCTCGGAAGCCAGGAAATGCACGAAACGTTAGGCAACATCTAGAATGGTTCCGTAAAGAACTTGGTGATTATGCATTATCTGCTGTTCGGTCGAGTTTAATTAATGAAAAGAAAGCGAAGCTTGAGGAAGGGTTAACTCCAAAAAATCAAAAACGCTCCCCAACAACTATTCGCCGGTATCTAGTTTCCCTCTCTCACCTTTTCACAATCGCCATAAAAGATTGGGAATGGACAAGCGAGAATCCTTTAAATAAAATTTCAAAACCTGCAGCAAATCCAGGAAGACAGCGGTATTTATCAAAAGATGAACGGAAACGACTTCTTAATGAAACACAGAAGAGTCGCAATCCTACGCTATACTCCATCGTTGCTCTTGCTTTATCAACAGGAATGCGTAGAGGAGAGATTATGAGCTTGCGATACAAAGATATCGACATAATAAATGGTAGGATTATTCTTGAGAAAACTAAAAATGGGAATCCCAGAATTGTACCTTTCCTAGGAAACGCTCGAGAAGCAATTTTACAAATTCTTAAGCCCCATGCAAAACCATTAGACCTACTCTTTCCTTCACCAACACACTTGCAAAAGCCATATGATGTGGAAACTGCTTGGCAAGCTAGTATAAAGCGAGCAAAGATTGAAGATTGCAGATTTCACGACCTTAGACATACCACTGCTTCGATACTTGCGGCTGCCGGATGGAGTTTATTTGAAATCGGAATGTTATTGGGACATGAGAGCACACAAACAACAAAACGGTACACACATTTAACATTTAAGCATACTGAAACAATGGTAGAGAATCTCGATCTAGAAATTTTTGGAGACGAATACAATGAATAAACAATCACACGACTCAAATGAAATTGATTATTACTTTTGGCTAGTTCATGAAGTTCTATCAATTAATAAAATTTGTCTATTGTCCAAGGGAAATTCTCCAGACCCATCAAATATAGTTAAATATGAATTAACACATTTATTTCGTGTCTGTCCGCGTCGTAGCATGATTCTAGCGGGTATAAAAGGGGGTGAAATTAAAGTTTTCTCTGATTCTAATGCTTCACCTCTCGAGTGCTTATTGTATCTAAAAAGAAAAGGGTTCGATTTTCCGGATAAATTAAACAGCTTAATGGATAATGAAATTGAATCGATTCAAAAATATTTAAACAAAAAAATAGTCAGAAATAAAGACTCTTATCTTCGCAAAGATACTCGAGGAGATGTTCGAGTCTTAGAGGCGGTATTAAGAACTCTCTTAGATGTGTATCCTGGCTATCCCAAAGATAGAATTATAAAATTATTGCCAGTCCAGGAGTATGCAAACGGCCATCAACATTCAGAACAATCTCTTAAAGAGATAATTACAAAGATCGAGAAGGGAAAAAGATCCTCCGGAAATGTATCTAACGTAAAGGAGTTAGAACAGAAAATCCCCAAAAAATGGTTGCCTACATCATGTTGAAAATATAGCTAAAATGGTCAAGGTGTGCTTTAATCGTAAAGCTGTCCACCCCTTCATCGACATTATCCTGTTTCCTTGATTTAATGTTGCTTAAGGCTCAGTACGTAGCTGAAGCCTTAATTAACGAAATTTAAGGAGAAAAATATGAGTGATCATCAAGAGAAGTTAAGCCGTATCATATTATTGACAGAATGGCATCTCTATCACCCCTATCCAAAATTGACAAGTCTAAGTGAGTTTAGAGCTAAAAATCTAAAAACAGGAGACTATAACTTTTTTATCAAGGCCGGCGGAAGAGTTCTAGTTGATGAAAATGCTTTTTTTGCATGGCTAGATTCAAATAGAGGTAAGTGATTATGACACATACCGATTTAGATCACGACGAATGGGAAACCCCTCATGAATTTGAGGGGATCTACTTGCCTGAATGGCCAAAAGATGCTTTTCCAGAACTTGCTCAAAGATATATTCAAGAAGTATCCAGATCTACAGAAACCCCCATTGAATTACCAGCAACTCTCTTTCTTTCTGCCGTAGCAACTGTTTCTCAAAAAATCTACGAAATAGAAGTTAGTAAATCATATCGAGAGCCTGTTAACCTCTGGGTGTTGCCGATTTTACCCCCGGCTTCAAGAAAATCCAGTGTATTCGGACAAATGATGGCCCCAATTCGCTTTTGGGAGGAGCAAAGAAAAGACTTCCTGGAGCCATTATTGACCGTACAAACAAGCCGACAAAAGACTTTGGAAGAAAGAATCAAACACCTTAGAAGAAGTGCTGCAAAAATTTCTGATGGAGTAAGCTTTGATGAATGCCAGAACCAAATTCTTCTTTTAGAAAAGGAAATTGATTCAATCCCCACATACCCTCGACTTTGGACAAGTGACATCACTCCAGAGCATTTGGGGACATTGATGGCCCAAAATGATGAAGCAATGGCCATTTTAAGTGATGAAGGTGCAATCTTTGATATTTTGGGTGGTCTTTATTCCAACGGTAAAGCAAATATCGATCTACTGCTACAAGCTCATTCTGGAGGATCGGTCAGGGTTGATCGGAAATCGAAGCTACCAATTTGTTTAAAAAAGGCGCTTCTTACAATGGGAATCACAGTTCAACCTGAAGTAATGAGAAATATGTGTAAAAATAAAACATTTCGAGGAAGGGGCCTACTTGGACGTTTTCTCTATGTTATTCCTAACTCAAACATAGGACTCCGTACCCTTGAAGAAAAGCCTATGGAAGAATCAATAAGGAGTCATTATCACGCAAGCATCGCTGC
>JABDDC010000097.1 GCA_013287815.1 Chlamydiota bacterium | reverse complement strand
CCGAAGACCGGACTCGAACCAGCACTCTATTGCTAGAAGTAGATTTTGAGTCTACCGCGTCTACCATTCCGCCACTTCGGCATGAGAATATCTTAAAGTATAAGGTTTTTGGATGATTTTATTAAAGGATAAAGTTTTTGACTGCTAATTATTCTTTGCAACTAGTATCATATCCAGATATATCCCGGTGACAGCGTCTGCTACATTTAATGTCTTAATAGCGGTGATAGTTTTCGTAAGCCTGTTTCCAGGAGAAGTTGACTTTTTCTTTGAGCTCATCATCATAGCGCACCTGAAGGCTGATGTAGGGGTAGGGGTGACGGTTGTCTAGGTCGCGCCCCTCATTCTTTTTATAGAGCTTCACAAAGATCTCCTTGTTGTACCAAGGTTTGGTCGTCACATTGATTTTATCATCTTTTTCATAGCGAATGAATTGGTAGTCTTTCAATCCCTTATACTTCGGCATTTGGGTATAATAAGCAAAGATGAGGTCGATCACTTTTTCGGGCTGCTGCTCCATCCCCTGGACATAGAAATCAACCTCAGCGCCCATGAGATGCTTTGAGGTCTGATTGGACGACGATGGATCGAGATATAAATTGTGGTCAGGGCAGCAGTGGCCGCAGGTGATGACAACTCGTTTGCCTGTCACGTCCTGGATGTAGTTAAGCAAGTCAATCATAATCTGATAGGCAAATTCTTTGTTATCGCGAAGAGGCAGCGAATGCTTCTGGGATCCGCCGCAGTCGTAGTAGCGTGCTGTCTCCTTTTCTTTAGTAACGATATGGACAGGATTGAGGATGCTTCCCTTGCATCTGAAAAAATCTTTGGTGATCTTAGAACTGCTGCCTCGGCTTCCGTCGTCCCATGGATAGGCTGTTTTTTTAACAGGCAGCATCGGGTCGACCTGGAATTGAGTGTCGTTATGTAGGCGGGAAATGTATTCCCCTTTGACAGACTTGGACTGGGAGTTAGGCGGCGGCGATTTCGAGCTGCAGCCCATCAGAATTAAAAGTAGGAAGAGGATCCAGTTTTTCATGAGTACATTATATTGAGAATTCTCTTTTTTTAAAAGCTAATGGATCCCTTGCCTTTTTCTTATGAATTGCTTCATTTTCACCACTGAGCTAAAATGTAGGGCATGCAATGGATTCATAAATACCAATTATTTTTATTTGATTTTGACGGCCTTCTGGTGAATACCGAGGAGCTCCATTTCCAAGCCTATCAAAGGATGTGTGAAAACCGGGGATATAAACTACCCTGGAGCTTTAGCCGCTATTCTTTGGCCGCCCACTACCATTCCACCGGATTGAAAGAGCATATTTATGCTGAATTTCCGGAAATGCATGCCGAAGAGTCTGACTGGAGCGTCCTCTATGCTGAAAAGAAGCAAGCATTAGAAAATATTCTGGATCAAGGGAAGGCTACACTGATGCCGGGAGCAGGTGAACTACTCATGGCGCTTGAAAAAGCCAAGATCAAGCGGGCCGTGGTCACAAATTCTCCGATAAATCAGATAATGATGATCCGTGAGCAAAATCCTTTATTGAATACGATCCCCTACTGGATTACCAGAGAAGATTACACTCATCCAAAGCCCGATCCTGAATGCTACCGCACAGCCATTAAACGTTTGTCTAGGCCAGGCGATCGAGTCATTGGCTTTGAGGACTCTCCGCGTGGCCTGACGGCCTTGCTAGGGACCGATGCCAAAGCGATCCTGGTGTGTCCATTTGAATATCCCAATCTTCCGGATAATCTGAAAGGCCGTTTTTCCTATTATCCGACATTGTCAGAAATCACTGACATAAATGCCCCATAAGTAACTGTGAAACAATAAATTTCAATGCCACGCAGTATAACTATGCTCTATTTCCTATCTCCTTGTAGTTCACCTTGACGAGGAAGAGACCTTGCGATGGGGCAGCCATAGAGGCTTGGCGACGGTCTTTGGCTGCAAAGAGAACAGGGATGCCTTCGATGGGCCTGCGGCCGCTGGATACATCGATCAGCATGCCGACGATGTTGCGTACCATCTTGTAGAGAAAACCCTCCCCTTCAAATTCGATTCGGAGTCCTCCGTCTGTTTCACACACATCGATCCGATAAATGGTCCTGACAGGATTTTTGGCCACGCTTCCTGCATGTTGTTCATTCGCAAAAGAAGTGAAGTCGTGTTTGCCTATGAAGAGTTGAGCGGCTGCCTTGAGCAATGGGATGTCAATCTTTCGGCGTACATGCCAGCAGTAGTTCCGTTTGAAGGGATCCATGACTGGTTCAAGGTGAATAAAATAGTGGTATTCCTTGCCGGAGGTGCTGTATTGGGAATGAAAATCGATATCTGTCTCTTCCACTTTCAGGACGCGGATATCATGCGGCAGCAACCCATTCAACGATATCAGCAGCTTGCTGATATCAAGCTGTCCGGTCCATTTAAAATGGGCTATTTGTGCTTTAGCGTGTACTCCGGCATCGGTCCGGCCCGACCCAATGAGCACCACCTGTTCTTTCAGAACCGTTTTCAAGGCATCCTGGATTAGCTGCTGGATAGCGATGGCGTTAGGCTGGATCTGCCATCCGCTGTAATGGGTGCCATCATAGGCAATTGTTAGCTTGTAGCAATGCATGACAAATACTTTTCAGCAATAATGAGATCATCAGCGGTGGTGACTTTGATGTTGGTGTAAGCCCCCTCGACCATCTTAACCGGTTTTCCCAGCAGTTCGATGAGGGAGACGTCATCAGTCACGGTGCGACCGGAGGCTGCTTGAAACCCCTCTTTGAGAAGTTGCAATCTGACCACTTGCGGTGTCTGCACTTCCCATAGATGGTCACGGCTAGGCGTTTCAACAACAAAGCCATCGGCATCGCAACGCTTGATCGTTGCTTTTGCCTTGACACCGATAACGGCAGCATCATGTTCATTTGCAACTAAGATGGTCTTTCTGACGAGCTCTTCCGTAATCAAAGGACGAGCAGAATCATGGATGCATACCAGCGGATTGCCTTCCAGGAGTTCGATTCCATTGAAAACTGAATCTTGCCTACGCTTTCCTGGCAAAGCATACCTCAAATTAATCCGATCTTCATATGGGCCAAAATGATGACGGTAATCAGGATCACAAACGATGATGATTTCATCTAATTCAGGCATGGCGACAAAGACATCAAGGCTATGGAGGGCCAAAGGCTTGTCTTGGAGTGTCAGGAATTGCTTTGGGATGGGCGATCCCATCCTTGTTCCGATGCCGCCGGCTAATAATACCAAACTAAAAGAAATCTTCATTTTTTTGCCTTTAAGGTGAATAACGTCAATTCGGGGACTGCGAACCAGCGGAACTTCATGATGCTGGTAATGCCCCGGTTGATGTATATCTGCTTGCCTTTATATTGCTTCAACCCTTTTTTCAATGATGGATTCTCCATCACGCAAAACTTCTTCCACATCCAAGGCAGGTTGATCTCCCCTCCGTGGGTATGGCCGCTCAAGATGAGATCGCCTGGGTAATATTGCAGAAGCGATATCGAATCGGGATTGTGCGCTAGCACAATTCCCGGGAGATCGGTCTTATAGTTTTGGAAGGCCTTCTCAGGATCGATTCTACCGGTAATATATTCTTCCAATCCGCAGAGATTGATGCTGCATCCCTCTTTTGAAATCTGCACTGTCTCATTTGTCAGCAGTTTAAATCCGCTTGCGATTAAGACTGCGATTAATTTTGGATTGAGCTTGACCGAGCGGGCGTCTTCCGTCACTTTTCTATTCAATACAATGGGTGTGAAAAGGCGGCGGAATCCTTTTTGCAGATCAGGCTCATCTTTTGAGCGGTCAATGTCATAGTCTCCTTGTTTATTGAGGCTGATAAATGAGGCGTAG
>JABDDC010000096.1:3124-3894 GCA_013287815.1 Chlamydiota bacterium | reverse complement strand
TTTCGGAAAACTCATTTAGAGAGTAGTGAGGATTAAAATTTTCCAAACCATTTTTTCATATTTGAGCTCCCTATTTACGCAGAAGATCATTAAAGTCGATAATAGAGGAGAAAAAATTACTTTCCTTAACGTGTGTATCTACCCCATTCACATGAATTAAAACAGGCCTTATGGACATATTTCTAGGAAGAGCTAAACTTTTGATTTTCTGTTTTAGTTCATCGATGACGCTTTTTTTAATCTCCTGAGCACTAAATTTGATTTCGCATAGATAACAGGTTCCAAAGTTCGTTTGGATCATGTAATCAATTTGGCACCCCTGTCGACCATTTGCTTTACGCTGGAAAAATGGATTGTCATTCACTATTTCAGAAGAATCGATACCAAGGATTTTTTGTACCATTTTCCGATTGCTCAAAACAAGGTTTTCAAATTGTAAGCCCATCGCAGATTGCCACTGAGGTAGCAGTTTCAGCCCTTGTTTTTCAATTTTCTTTTTATTTGGTTCAATATATTTCAGATAAAATCTTAAATAATTATCTTTGAGTCGATAATGGCTTAATTTAGAATCTAAACCCGTTTTAAGATGCCAAGTGAAATCTCGAGAAACAAACCCTGCCGTAACAAGGTCTTCCATGTATTCAGAAACCAGGCTATTTTTTTCAACCTTCAAAGCTAAATAAATATCTTTAAGTTCACAAGGCCCCTCAGCAAGTCTTTCAACGATGGTTTTGTAAGTAGCACTTCTGGAGGAGAATAAATCTGAAAAA
>JABDDC010000096.1:0-3114 GCA_013287815.1 Chlamydiota bacterium | reverse complement strand
GGCATTTAGCGCAACAGGCTCAAAAAGAAAAAATTGTTCTTGTTTTGGATATTTGTTTCAGCGCTTTGATTTGGCAGAATTTCTTCAAGGTATCGCGGCACACCTCCTATAACAGAAAGTATCTTAAATATATCAAAAGCAGATACCCTCTCTTGCTCTGCACTCCAAAACTCATTACATTCATATAAAGGAAGTTCTTCTAGTACGATATCTAAAGATATTCTTCCCATAAATCCCGTACTACTAAGAATATTTTCTTCAATCCAACTTGAAATAGAACCACATAGTATTAAAACCAACTGTGGATTATTTTTAAAATAGAGATCCCAAGCAATTTTGAGTTTTCCAAGAAAAGTAGGGTCTTTTGAACCCATCCAACTAATCTCATCCAAAACAAGAACAATTTTTTCTTTTTGAGCCTGTTGTGCTAAATGCCAAAACAGATCACCCCAATCGTCAGCTCTTGGAAGAGGGATTTTCATTTCACGTTGTAGTTGACGAGCAAATTCTTCCTTTTGGTCGGCAGCTGAAATGCCGCTTGTCGGTGGAAGCCCAGAAAAAACATAATGAGGGGTTTTCTGAGCGAATTCTTGTGCTAGACGGCTCTTTCCAATACGGCGTCTTCCCCGAATGACGACAAGACTAGCTGACTTTTTCTTAAAGAGTTCTCCGAGCATCTGAAGCTCTCTTTTCCGACCTATAAATGAATGTTGCATTTTGAATCCTTATTTGGTGATGTATTTATCGTAACATTTTTACGTCACCAAATCAAGAAAATACGATTTAGTGATCGTGGTCAGACTTGTAATTTTGCAATTCATAATAAAACCAAATTGCAGAATTGCAGGTCTGGTCCCGATCCAAATGGTCCACGGAAATTGTCGCATCATGCTGCGATTTTTGAACTATTCGGAAATTCCAAATAGTTGCTCCGTTGTGTAATGCGTAAAAAACCAGTTCAGAAGTATGTGTGGAAAAACTGGGGGCGGCTGGACGGATTCAGAACTTTTGATTGGGTTAATTTATTGAATCCATGCTATCATTTGCTCATTAATAAGGCTTAAAAACTGCAATAGCTCGAGAAGATATAGAATGGAAAAAAGACTCCAAGATAAAATAGCTCCTATTAAATCTGGGGTGAAAATAGGCAGAAAAACTCTCATATCTTGGAGTAGTGGGAAGGATAGTGCTTGGGCACTTCATATATTGCGACAAGACCCGAATATCGATATTGTGGGTTTGTTCTGTACGGTGAATAAATTATTTGACCGTGTCACAATGCACGGAGTGCGAAGCGAACTTCTGAAACACCAGGCAGAAAGTGTGGGGCTGCCCTTGGATATCATTGATATTCCATACCCATGCAGTAATGATGAGTATGTGGAAATCATGACGGCATTTATCATGACTGTAAAGAAAAAAGGGATTGAATATTTTGCATTTGGTGATCTATTTCTTGAAAATGTTCGAGGGTATAGAGAAACTCTTCTTCAAGGAACCGGAATAGCTCCTTTATTTCCTATCTGGGGAATTTCAACAAAGATATTATCACAGCAGATGGTGTCCAGTGGATTAAAAGCGATGATCACATGCATAAATGCGAAGCAGTTATCACAAGAATATGCTGGTAGAGAATACAATGAATTTTTCTTAGAAGATATTCCTATAAATATAGACCCATGTGGTGAAAACGGTGAGTTTCATAGCTTTGCATTCGATGGTCCTATGTTTCGATACCCCATAAAAGTTGTTGTTGGTGAAACTATCCATCGAGACGATGCTTATTTTACAGATTTGCTTCCATCCAAATTCTAATATAAACAGTTAATATGAGATTGTCATGAAAATACTAAAAAAAATCACTACATCTTTTACTTTACTGATTAGCTTACTGATAAACAGTAGTCATAAAATAGGATATGCTGTATTTTTCAATGCGATAGACAAAAATGAGCCTCATTTGCTGGAGAAAACATGAAAACAATATGCATAAAAACAAAGTTAAAAAAGGAATTCCTTGACGAAATACGTCATTGGTTCCAAACACTCAAAAATAGGATCGAAGAAGTCATTGAATCACTAGGCAATGAAGGTGTCATTGTTGAATCAGCTTTTCTTGACAACCAGGGTGAGGATCTTTACTTGATTTATTACATGAAAGCAAAGGATATTGCTTTCGCATATGAAGTTTTTAATAAGTCAACATTATCCATTGATCAATATTACAGGGACTGCTGGAGAAAATATTGCGAGGGACGTGTGGTTTTAGAAGAGCTTTTAGATATTCACTATCCAGACTTCAAACCGGTTACTGTAGTTTATGAATGAAGAATCCTCTCTGTTAACTTTTAAACCACATTTTCATGTGGAAATAATGGATCATGAACAAGTTGTTTTGTTTTCTGAGGATAGGCATCATTCTTTAAAAGGGCGCATCTACATAGCGATTGCAGAATTGCTAAATACAAGCCCAACATCCAGAGATTCTATTTTCAGAAGCTTAGCGAAAAACTTTTCCTCAAGAGGTCATCCAAGAAGCCCTCCATAGATTATCTTACAGAGGGTTTATTGGAAAACACACAGAAGGTTTACCTAATGATATTGGTATGGGAAAAGTGAGTATCTGAAATGAACCATTTTTTCATTTTATTTATCCTTTGGGAGTAAACATTAGATCTGCCCCAGCGTAGCACTTTACTGTCCTATATTTTACACTGTTCAAGAAATATTGAACAGTGTAAAATAATGAACAGATAAGGAGGGCTTATGAAAGGTCGATTTTTGGTAGGCTCGAATGAAAAACCTGTGGAAGGAAATATCTATTCGGACAAATCTGCCGTAGTTCTTGATTGGCTATTGAGAGAAGCTATAAATGGTCAAGAATTGTCTATACGAAACGTGGCTAAAGAATCTGGGGTAAGCCTTGGGTCGGTACAACGTGTTTTTGAGGCTCTAGTTCTAAAAGGGATTTTACAAACCGAAGGAATAAGAACTGGCAAAAAATTTTTTCTGAAAAATCCCAAACACCTTCTTGAAAGTTGGTTAGAACACTACAGCATCGTAAAAAAAATGTAAAATGAGAACCTATCGTTCTGGCTATCAAGACAGAGAAGA
>JABDDC010000095.1 GCA_013287815.1 Chlamydiota bacterium | reverse complement strand
GAATAAATCTGAAAAAATTCGTTCAAACTCACTAAAGAGAAAACCTTCTTTTCGGAAACATAATCTTTGGATATTTGTCTCGGCGCTTTGATTTGGCAAAATTTCTTCCAGATATCGTGGAACACCTCCCATTACAGAAAGCACTTTAAGCTTATCAAAAGCTGATACCCTATCTTGCTCTGCGTTCCAAAATTCATTACACTCATATAAGGGAAGCTCTTCCAGAACAATGTCTAGAGATATTCTTCCCATAAATCCCGTACTACTAAGGATGTTTTCTTCAATCCAACTTGAAATTGACCCGCATAGAATAAGAACTAACTGAGGATTATTTTTGAAATAGAGATCCCATGCGGTTTTGAGCTTTCCAAGAAAAGTAGGGTTGAAACTACTGCCTCAATGGCAATCTGCAATGGGATTGCAGTTTGAAAACCTTGTCCTTAGCAATCGAAAAACGGTACAGAAAATCCTTGGTATCGATCCTTCTGAAATTGTGAATGACAATCCATTTTTTCAGCGTAAAGCGAATGATCGACAGGGATGCCAAATTGATTACATGATCCAAACAAAATTTGGAACCTGTTATCTATGCGAAATCAAATTTAGCGCTCAGGAAATTACAAAAAGCGTCATTGATGAAGTTAAACAAAAAATCAAAAGCTTAGCTCTCCCTAAAAATATGTCCATAAGACCTGTTTTGATTCACGTAAATGGTATCGATGAATCTGTATTGAAAAGTGATTTTTTCTCTTCTATTATCGATTTTAATGATCTTCTACACAAACACTGAGCTTAAATATGATGAGTTTCATCACTGCGATAAAGAGTTCTCAATTATGATAGAGAAACAACCCCTTCCAGATCAGCTCATTATTAACTGTCTCAATGCCGATTACGGTATTGAAGTTACTGTGCTTACATTTCTTCCCTTGGGCGCAGATATGAATGCGTCGGTATATAAAGCTCAAACGTATGACCAGGCATCTTATTTCGTAAAGCTAAAACGTGGCCACCATCATGACATCGGCATTGAGATAGTAGAGCTATTACATGATGCCGGGATTAAAGAGATCATTCCGCCCGTTAAAACAATCCTTGGTCAATCAACTCAACATATTGAAGATTTTACCCTCATTGTGTATCCATTTGTCAAGGGACAGGACGGATTTAGCAGTAATCTAACAGACAATCAATGGTTTAAACTTGGTAATGCGTTAAGACAAATCCATGAGATTGATGTGCCAGCATCAATTCAAAATAGAGTCCGAAGAGAGGTCTATTCACCTAAATGGCGAGAGGTCGTTCGATCGCTTTATATTCATATTGAAGCTGAACCGATCGGCGATGAAATTGCCTTAAAATTATTGAAGTTTATGAAGAAGAATATCCTATCAATTCGCCGACTGGTAGATCGCGCTGAACAACTTGGTCAAAAGCTTCAAGACCAATCGCATAAACTCGTGCTATGTCATTCTGACATTCATGGTGGTAATGTATTAATAGATGGAAATGACAGTATCTACATAGTGGATTGGGATGATCCTATTATGGCACCAAAGGAACGCGACCTCATGTTTATTGGCGGAGGTGTCGCAAATGTTTGGAATAATCCGCTCGAAGAAGAATTTTTTTATAAAGGCTACGGAAAGACTAACATTAATAAGGTAATCCTAGCCTATTATCGACATGAGCGAATCGTAGAGGATATTGCAGAGTACGGTCAAGTGTTGCTTTTGACATCCGACGGGGGTGAAGACAGGCTAGAAATGTACAAACAGTTTATGGGCATGTTTAAACCCAATGGTGTGGTAGATATAGCATTCAGAACAGCTAAGAAACTAACAGTATAGGACAAATTTCAAAAAATGTCTCTTGGAAAGGAAAAAAATGATTCAAAAAATCAAATGTTTTTTTGTGGTTTGTTGTATGACCTTTCTTTACCTATACAACAACCTGGACTGCTGTATGCGTTCCTAAAAATTTTCCATTAGAACGCCAATACTCTGCATGGCTACTTGTTGCTAATTGATCTGTCCATACCTTTTCAAAATCCTCTGGCTTTCTTTCTCCCCATATAACATAGTCGGAGCCTAAATCAGCCGCTTTGACTATGTTATAATGTTCGATTGTATTTTCAAACTCTGTTCTTTCAGAGTCTTTGGTATATTCTAAATTATTTTTTGACAATAAGAATTTATTATAATTTTGAATATGCTTTGTATATTCTTTCGCATTAATAAGTTCAAAAACAAAATAGCTTAAAGCTTTTGTATCCGATAGATTATGTAATAGTTGAATAGTCCGTGTATCAGGGTTACAGCTTGCTTCAAAGCCAGTCCTAGTTTTAGAAATAAACTCTATTTTGTAACTTCCTATTTCATCTTTATACCCTGGTGTTTTACTAGCTTGTTCATATAAATCTCTAATAGGAAGATAACTCAATGCTATTCTAGCTATTCTATCCGCTCTCGGAATTGGTTGATTTTGCTTGTATAAATCCAAAAATTTTTTACGACTGTTAGAACATGTTGCCGCTATGATGCCGATACCGGACAACAAAACAGCAATTGGCAGAAGGAAAATAAAAAGTGCTATTCCAACAACTTTCCTTATTGTCGAGTTATGTACGACAATAAAGGCACAACCGTCTGGAATTTTTTGTATCTTTACTGTCCTTCCAAAACCAGGGGTCAAAAGACCTAAGCCGAAATTTCCAATTTTTTCACAAAAATCTGGTTGACTTTCAAAGTTTTCAAGTCTCTTAAAAATTGTTAAAAGATCGCTCATGATTTTTTATTATTTTTTTATTTATGTTAAATAATCTAAAATATTAGAATGTATAAATATGATATATAATATATATATATTATTTTTCAAGTAAAAAGAGTGATCATGGTGTACTAGCGGTGCAATGTACGTCCTTAAAAGTCATGGCAGGACATGATTTTTATGAGAAAGTAGTCAGGGCGGGACGCCCTGACTACTTTTTCACACTTCGCGTTGCCATGACTTTTTAAGGACGTACGGTGCAACGACCGAGCAATTTTACCATTAAAAACGATTAGAATCCAGTAGCATTTTCTTCTTAGATGTTTTATCATCTTATCCATAACGATTGGATGGTATTGGGTTATATGACAGACCAAATGAAGTAAGCAATGAAACAAAATTCATAAATTTTATAAATAATGGATTATTATGTTTAACTATTTAAAATATCTATTGTTGGTTGCATTATACTGTGCTTCTCTCCAAGGTGAAAATTATTCTTATTCGGACCTACTAAAAGGTTGTGAACCTGAACAGATAGTGGCTCTACAGGAAGCAAGTACTTTTCTTGGCTTGAATAAAGATATTCAATTTCAATCTCTTGAAGGGGGATTGACTCGAGCGAAGGTTTATTCCTTTGAGATTGAAGGAAAGAAATTCGTTCTTCGTTTCTTAGCTTGGATACCAAGTCATACAAAAGAAATGCGGCAAAACGAAATTCAAGCTTTAAAGATTGGTAATAAGCTCGGAATTGCTCCTCCCTGTGTTTTTTCAGATCAAAATGCTGTTTTGATGGTTATGCCATTTCTTGAAGGACACTCATTACATCACCCAGAGGATCGTCAGCTATTACAACTAGGAAAAATGCTAAGAGCTCTACACAATTACTCTGATTCATATCCAACAAGATACTCCTTAAAAGACAAAGTGAGGCAGCATTATCAAAAAGGTATCAAATCTGGAATTGCCTATCCCACTGGCTTTGATCAAGAGATTCAGGCAATGCTCAGTAAGCCATGCTTACGCTCACTTGTTCCCTCTCATGGAGATTTAAATCCTTCCAATATTTTGGTCAATGATTCTAGTAATAGTATCCACATCATCGATTGGACCACTGCGACATGGGAAGATCCTTTTACTGATTTAAGTTATTTCTCTTTGCTTTCTAATTTATCGTTTGCCCAGGAGAAAATATTT
>JABDDC010000094.1:322-4030 GCA_013287815.1 Chlamydiota bacterium | reverse complement strand
ATTAGAGGAAAAGGGGGCAACCTCTGCTGGGATAAAGGCCAACCTCTCAAAAACGTAAAGCCAGATGAATGGATCTGGGAAACAGATGCCAACTTCAGTCAGTGTGAATTCAAAATCATGATCAATGACCTAACCTACGAAAAGGGAGAGAACCACCTTATTAACTGCGGCTCCTCGGT
Source organism: Chlamydiota bacterium (assembly GCA_013287815.1). Lineage (GTDB taxonomy): Bacteria > Chlamydiota > Chlamydiia > Chlamydiales > Parachlamydiaceae > JABDDC01. The sequence continues at coordinate 3,851 of JABDDC010000094.1, read as the reverse complement.
AATCTTTACTCCAAGATTCTGATTAGATAATCTTATGGTGGCATTAATGTCATCCGTAATTTACAGGATAAGGCGGGATCGCAAAGCGGCAGGATAAACAGGAGAATTGGATAAGAATGGAAAACTTAATTTATTTATCAAATTATCTTGACTATCGTGCTGCTTGCGATCCTGCTGATTATCCTGAAATAGTATTACGAAAATCAATCACTACTTGATTTTTTTCCATCCGACGTCCAGAATGCTCATTGTTAGATGTATACTGCGGGGCGTTGAAATTTTTCGTTTTACGCCAAGTGAAAGCTCTTGCGGTTCGATGATCGTCAACTGGTTAATATTTATAATATGAACCCCTTGACTATCATCGAACCCCGAGACTTTGACGCTGCGGAAAACGAAAAATTTCAACGCCCCGCAGTATAGGAGCACAGATGTCACGTTTAAAGAAATACTTAGCCAAACATTCACCGGACAATCAAAATACCGCAGCTATCGCCTATCTAGCCAGTCTGGACCACATTGAGACGGTCGCACCAGTCATTACCGAAGCCATCATCAAAGAATTAAAGGATGAGCGGTCTCATTTAAAACTGATTGCCTCTGAAAACTTTTCTTCCTATGCCGTTCAGCTGGCTATGGGAAATCTATTAACCGATAAATATGCCGAAGGATATGCCAGACACCGCTTTTATGCCGGCTGTGACAACGTCGATACGGTCGAAGAAGCTGCTCAAAATGAATTGATCAAATTGTTTGGTTGCAACCATGCTTATGCACAACCCCATTCCGGCGCCGATGCCAACATGGTCGCCTTGTGGGCGATTCTACTGCATAGGATTCAGAATCCGGCCATTGAAAAGCTTGGAAAAAAAACGCTGGATGAACTGACACCGGAAGAATATGAAACTGTTCGACAGCTACTTGTGAACCAAAAATTAATGGGCATGTCTTTAAATTCTGGCGGACACCTCACTCACGGCTACCGCCATAACATCTCATCTAAAATGATGAAGGCTGTCCTTTATGATGTCGATCCCAAAACTGAACTGTTGGACTATAGCGTCTTATCAAATCTAGTAAAGGCAGAAAAGCCTCTGATCCTGTTGGCAGGTTATTCAGCCCATCCGCGCAAACTCAATTTCGCCAAGATGCGTGAAATCGCCGACAGTGTGGGTGCTACCTTCATGGTCGACATGGCCCACTTCTCCGGACTCGTTGCCGGCAAAGTTTTTAAGGGCGAATTTGATCCTATCCCCTATGCTCATGTCGTCACATCGACAACGCACAAAACATTGCGCGGACCGCGCGGAGGCTTTGTCTTGTGCAAGCAGGAATATGCCGAATCGGTCTATAAAGGCTGCCCGTTGGTTCTTGGAGGCCCTCTTCCCCATGTGATGGCAGCAAAAGCAGTAGCTTTCAAAGAGGCGAATACTAAATCTTTCCAGGACTACGCTCATAAGATTGTCGACAATGCCCAATTTCTAGCCAAGTGCTTCCTTGATAAAGGAATCAGATTGGTTACCGGCGGAACGGAAAACCACTTGATGATCCTCGATGTCTCGAAATTCGGCCTCACAGGCCGCCATGCTGAAACAGCTCTGCGCCAAGCTCTCATCACCGCAAATCGCAATGCCATCCCCTTTGACAAGCAAGGGGCCTGGTATACTTCAGGAATTCGCCTTGGTACGCCTGCATTGACAACTTTGGGTATGGGACATAAGGAGATGAAGGTGGTAGCCGATGCCATCTACGAGATCCTTAGCCATACCAAACCAGCCATAGTCGAGAAGACCGGACAGCCCAGCAAAGCCCATACCGAGACTGATCCAAAGGTGCTGTCAGCCGTTAAAGCTAAGGTAACTGAGCTATTAAGCCATTATCCCCTTTATCCCGAAATCGAAATTTAATACAATGTGAATAGATAGATTTAAAATGGAGTACCCTATGCCTATCAATGCCAAAGATAAAAAAGATTCCCATCCAACAAAGATGGCTGACAAAATCGAACACGCCATGATGGATGCGCGCCGCATTTTCATTTCAGACGCCATCGATAGCGATTCTGCGAAAGATATCATCCGCAAGCTATGGTATATGGAATTGGCTGAACCGGGAAGTCCTATCCTGATGGTCATCAACAGCCCAGGTGGGGCAGTCGATTCAGGCTTTGCTATCTGGGATACTGTTCAGATGATCACCTCCCCTGTCACCACGCTCGTGACCGGCTTGGCCGCTTCGATGGGATCGATCCTGAGCCTCTGTGCAGCCAAGGGACGTCGCTTTGCAACGCCCCACTCAAGAATCATGATCCACCAGCCGCTCCTTTCCGGAGTCATCAAAGGTCAAGCGACCGACCTGGAAATCCAGGCGAAAGAGATGATCAAGACCCGCAATGGTCTCATTGATATCTATGTCGAAAAGACCGGCAAGGACTTTGCTACGATCGAAAAAGCCATCGACAGAGACACCTGGATGTCACCTCAGGAAGCCCTCGATTTCAACCTTTTGGATGGTATCGTCACTTCCTTTAAGGAGATTGAGACTAAGTAATGCTCTGGTATTTTGCCAAGTATGTCGGCTGCGGCAATGACTTCATCATCTTTGACAATCGAAATGAAAGCTTCCCATATTCAGATAAAAAAGGGATCAAAGGCCTCTGTCACCGCCAATGCGGTGTGGGGGCCGACGGTGTGATCCTTCTGGAAAACTCTGTCAAGGCCGATTTCCGGATGAGGATCTTCAATGCCGACGGCAGCGAAGCAGAGATGTGCGGCAACGGCATCCGCTGCTTCGTCAAATATTGCCACAATCTGTTTCCTGCAAAAAAGAGCTTTACGGTAGAAACGATGCATAGGCTCCACAAAGCTGCTGTAGAGCAAGAAGGAATCTCCGTTGATATGGGCGATCCTACTGAATTCAAAGAAGTCACCGTGCCCTTCCAAAATCAAATTCTTGATTTCCATTTCATCAACACTGGCGTTCCCCATGCTGTCCACTTCCATCCCGATATCGATACAGTTGAACTTGACCAGCTAGGACCCTATATCCGCCACCATCCTTCCTGGGGCCCACCAGGGACCAACGTCACTCTTGTCCAACAGCTGGACAAGCAGCGTTGCAAAATAAGGACCTTTGAACGTGGTGTCGAAGGAGAAACCCTTGGTTGCGGCACCGGAGCTGCCGCTGCGACCCTTGCCGTCGCCCGCCTCCACAAATTAACAGGTCCTCTCACCATTGACATGAAAGGCGGTTCCCTCAAAATCGGATTTCATAATGAAAATGGCATTTTCTCTAATCTCACCATGACCGGTCCCGCCTTCTGCACTTTCCAAGGTCACATTGCTCATCTAGAACAGATACAAATTCATTGACCGGTCAAGCGCACCATCTGTCCAAGGTTTTTCCCCTCTCTCATCTTTTCCCTTTTCTAGTTTAGATGAATAAGATAAAATGAATTATAAACATTAATCATTAAGGAATTACTCAATGTGCGCCGTTAAAACAAAATTAGAAGCTCAAAATCCACTTA
>JABDDC010000094.1:0-312 GCA_013287815.1 Chlamydiota bacterium | reverse complement strand
GCCATCGTTTGATGGACGCCTTTGCCAAATCTGATGATGAAAGAGATTTTTATATTGACCGTCAGGAAGGGTTTATCATCTACGTCGACCTGGACAAGCCAAAAGAAGAGTTGGATGCCTTGGATAAAGAGCTATACAAAAATGCCGACCGATTTTGTGCGATACCTAAGCTCTCTTACTACGAGACCAAGAAAATCATGGAAGGGTTTGTCAACGAAAAGGTCTATGACATCGATACCAAAGAAAAACTGCTTGACATCATCCAGTCCAAAGAGGCCCGTGAGAACTTTTTGGAGTTCATCTACGACCACC
>JABDDC010000093.1 GCA_013287815.1 Chlamydiota bacterium | reverse complement strand
GTGCCTTTGCGTTAAAATTTGAGCGAATCTTAGAAGGAATGAATGATGAACGCCCCAAATACTATACCTCTATTGACAGTATCGCAGCTAACCAATGCGATAAAACTGAATTTGGAAAAAATGTTCCCTGCCATCTATTTACAGGGGGAGATCACCAACTTCAAGATGCAAACGTCCGGCCATTTATATTTTAATTTGAAAGATGATACCGCACAAATCTCTGCGGTCATGTTCGCCCGCGAAGCCTCTCTTCTCCAAAAAATGCCGAAAGCCGGCGACCAGGTCGTCATCAAAGGTGAAATCTCTGTTTATCCTCCTAAAGGCAACTATCAATTGATGATCCGTGAGTTAAACTTTGTCGGACTGGGAGAACTATTACAAAAGCTGGAGCAGCTCAAGATCAAACTTCACCAGAAAGGATGGTTTAAGCAGGCACGCAAGAAGCCACTCCCCCGCTTCCCCAAGCGGATCGGTGTCGTCACTAGCCCCACCGGTGCCGTCATTCAGGATATCCTGAATGTATTGACAAGACGTTTTTCCGGATTTTCATTACTGTTGAACCCGGTCAAAGTACAAGGCGAAGGGGCCGCCGCCGAAATTGCCCAAGCGATCGGACAGTTCAACCAGCATCAGATGGTCGATGTGATGATTGTAGGACGCGGCGGTGGCAGCCTGGAGGACCTTTGGGCCTTCAATGAAGAGATTGTAGCCGAAGCTATTTTTAACAGCACCATTCCCATCATTTCAGCTGTTGGACACGAGACCGACCATTGCATTGCAGACTACGTCGCCGACGTCCGTGCTCCGACTCCTTCCGCAGCGGCCGAAATCGTCATTGCCGAAAAAGCCCAGCAAATCGACAGACTTGCCACCATCAGAAAAAGGATGCAGCAGTCTATCCTCTATCAAATCAAAAATTATCAAATGAGGCTTGATGGGATCAAGAAGCAGCCTCTCTTTCTTCACCCCCACGCTGCGGTTGAACTCCGTATGCAGCAGTTGGACGATATGCGTCAGGATATTGACCAAGCCATGCAGAACATCCTCCAATGGAAAAAACACCGGCTCGAAGCGCGCTCCAGTCAGACCTACGCTCTCAAACCGACCAATCAGCTACAATATTTCAAACAGCGGCTAGGGCAATGGGACAAGGCCATCAATCAAAGTTTTATAAATAATCTAGTACACCAGCGTCAAAAGCTACAGCAGGTCAATCATCAGCTGGGCCAAATTTGGACCACAAGGCAGACACAACGTAGGCACCTCTTCGATGCAGAGCAGTATGCCATCAGAATGAGCCAGTATATTTCCGATCAATATCAAATCCAAAAGCAAAAATTATCCCATCTAAAACAGATGCTGGAAGCGATCGATCCGAAAAACCTCTTGAAAAAGGGGTATAGCATCCTCTTTGCCGAACAAGAGCCTTTCATCATCAATTCCGTCCAGAAGCTAACACCGGGCCAAAAAGCCCAACTGCTGCTGTCGGATGGCAAAGCAAACATTACCATTAATGAAATCCGGAGCGAATAAATGAATAAAATCTTAGCGGTGCTGACCGCGTTAAGCCAGTCAACACTCCATTATAAATATTCTGACATGTCGCTGGTGCCCGACTCCCAATTCAATGCCAATGCAGCCAATGCCCGTGAACACAAACAAATACAAATTTCATCCGGAAGCACCTACACAATGACCGAGCAGATCAATTCCGACTTAGCTCCAACGACTCTTGAATAGTTTTGCTCTTTGTTTCTTTGTGCATTTGTGTTTAATAAATCACGAGCTATTGCCTAAAATGCAGTTTTATTATAAATTTAGAGGATTAAACCCTTACAAAAAAATCACTATGACGAAGAATACCCACCAAGAAGAAACAGCAGCCACCATCAGTTTTGAAGCTGCCTTTGAAAGATTAGAAACAATCCTTGAAAAGATGAACACAGGATCTATCAGCCTAGATGAATCGCTCTGCCTCTACGAAGAAGCAGACAAACTGATCATCACTTGCAATAAACGTTTGACCGATGCTGAAAAAAAAATAGAGATCCTCGTCAAGAATAGAAATGGCGAGTTGGCCCTTAATAGTGACGGAAAACCCCTCACGCAAGAATATAAGTAATTATGACTATACTGGAAAAAATACATTCCCCGCAGGATCTGAAGAATCTTTCTTTAACAGACATGACCCTGCTTGCCTCTGAAGTGCGCCAACGGATCATCGAGGTGATGTCTATCAACGGAGGCCACCTGGCTTCCAATCTGGGCGCGGTTGAATTAACGATCGCCCTTCATAAGGTCTTTAATTCTCCCGATGACAAATTCATTTGGGACGTTAGTCACCAGACCTATACTCACAAGCTACTGACAGGTAGAAATGACCGCTTCAATAAGATCAGGCAATATAAAGGTCTATGCGGCTTTAGCCATCCTAAAGAGTCTAACCACGACCACTTTTACGCCGGCCACGCAGGCACTGCCTTATCTTTATCCTTAGGCGTTGCTAAAAACCGGGATGTGACTAAACGGCAAGAATATGTCATCCCCATCATCGGCGACGCCACCCTCACATGCGGGATGTCGCTTGAAGCGATGAATAATATTTCGCGCGACCTAAAAAAATTCATTGTTATCCTGAACGACAATGCAATGTCGATCTCAAAAAATGTTGGTGCCATCACACACATCCTCAGCCGACTTCTAAGTAATCCGACCACTAATAAAATTTACCATGAAATCGATTCACTTTTATCAAAAATTCCGGGCTATGGACAGTTCCTCGCCGAGAAGGGTCACAAGATCACCGAATCTTTGAAAAACCTTGTCAGTCCCGCGGCCTACTTCGAACAATATGGCCTTTCCTATATCGGACCAATTGATGGTCATGACATTAGAAAGATCATCGACGCCCTTGAAGGGGTCAAAAATTCGCAATGGCCTGTCCTCCTCCATGTCCTGACCAGAAAAGGTGAGGGAATGGACGAAGCAATTAAAAATCCGATCACTTACCATGGAGCCAAACCTTTCAGCCGCGACACCGGCAAATTCCTTCCCAATCCGACGACCAAACCGACCTTCCCGAAAATCTTTGGAGCGCACATTTTGAAAATGGCTGAAAAAGATCCCAGCGTCATCGCTGTCACCCCAGCCATGTCAGCAGGATCCTGCCTCGACGACTTCATGGCCAAATTCCCTGATAGATGCATCGACGTCGGTATCGCCGAATCCCACTCCATCGGCTACGCCGGAGGTATCGCCTTCGGTGGCAAGATGAAAGTTGTAGCTTCCATCTACGCCACTTTTCTGCAGCGTGCCATGGACAATGTTTTCCATGATATCTGTTTGCAAGAGCTTCCTGTCCTTTTCGCAATCGACCGGGCGGGTATTTCCGGACCCGACGGCTCTACTCACCACGGCATATACGACATCGGCTTCCTCAATGCTATGCCCAATATGGTCATCACGCAGCCTCGCAATGGCCAGGTACTGAAAGAATTGATGGAGTCTGCTTTCTCCTGGAAGCGCCCTACTGCAATTCGATATCCTAATCTCACCACCGAAGAGGGTGATCAGCCGCTGCAAGAACGGCAGCTAGGAAAAGGTGAAGTCCTGATCAAGGGAAAAGAGATCCTCATCATTGCCCTGGGGCACATGAACACAACAGCACTAAAAGTCCACGCACAGCTCGCTGAGAAAGGAGTAGACTCCACCGTCATGGATCCTGTCTTCGTCAAACCGCTCGATTCAGAACTGCTTCATCAGCTGCTCCATACCCATAACAAGATAGTCACCATCGAAGAACACAGCGTCACTGTAGGCCTCGGATCCATCGTCAATAACTTTCTCATGCGTAACGGATTCAACAACGTCCAGGTCCTCAACCTTGGCATCCCGGAACTGTTTCTGGACCATGGTAGCAACCAAGAACTCCTTGCTGAAATCGGCCTCACACCAGGTGCTATCACTGAAAAAATCGTTAATCATTTCGAAATTCAGAAAGATCCCGATGCCATAACGATTTTTAATAAGTTGAACATAAATGCTAACGAAAAAAAGATTGAAAACATACAAACGTTAAAAAATTAAGCACAGGCCAGAAGTCACAAAGATAACAGAAAAATGATGCATGCGACTAAC
>JABDDC010000092.1:1422-4336 GCA_013287815.1 Chlamydiota bacterium | reverse complement strand
AGGTCAATGGTAGCCTCGCAGGAGTCCCGCTGACTGCCGAAGGCGTTCCTTTCGACTGTGACGTCGAGCAGACCCAGTGATTCAAAAGGGGACTGAAGGATGTCTTTCGATATGAGGATTAAGCCGGCGCAGGTGCCAAAGAGAGGCTTCTTTTTGGCAAATTGGAGCAGAGGTTCGCGCAGGCCGATGAAGTCGATCTGACGGATGATAACGGTAGACTCACCGCCGGGGATGATCAGGGCGTCGCATTTGGTCAGGTCTTCCGGTGTGCGCACCTCTTTGGCGAGGGCTCCAAGGGCATTGATCGCTTCGATATGCTTTGAGAAATCGCCTTGAAGAGCTAGAACACCGATGATCATATTACCGGCCTCGTGTCGAAAGAAGCTCTTCTTTAGGCAGTTGACGGATGTCTATCCCTTTCATTGGGTCAAGCAGACCCATCGAGACCTTTGCCAGCATGTCAGGATCGTTGTAGTAGGTGACAGCGCCGACGATTGCTTTAGCGCGTTTGGCTGGATCTTGCGATTTAAAGATGCCCGATCCGACGAAGACGCTTTGTGCCCCTAACTGCATCATTAGGGCAGCGTCAGCCGGCGTAGCGATGCCGCCGGCAGCAAAGTTGGGGACAGGTAGTATTCCAGTGGCGGCGACAAGTTGGACCAGTTCCAGGGGAGCGCGCAGCCGCTTAGACTCGGCAATCAATTCTCTGGGATTCATTTTAACAAGATTATCAATTTCACGGTTGACTGCACGCATGTGCCTCACTGCCTCGACGATATTGCCGGAGCCCGCTTCACCCTTAGTGCGGATCATAGCAGCCCCTTCAGAAATACGGCGGAGAGCCTCTCCTAAGTCGCGGCAGCCGCAGACGAATGGAATAGTGAACGGATGTTTGTCGATATGGTTTTCTTCGTCGGCAGGGGTCAGCACTTCGCTTTCATCGATGAAGTCGACATGCAGCGCTTGCAAAATTTGTGCCTCGGTAAAATGTCCGATACGGCATTTTGCCATGACGGGAATAGAGACAGCTTCCTGAATTTTTATGATCAGCTCAGGATTGGTCATGCGGGCGATGCCACCCTGGGCCCTGATGTCAGAGGGAATGCGTTCCAGTGCCATCACTGCCACAGCGCCGGCTTCTTCGGCGATGATGGCCTGTTCAACGGTCGTCACATCCATAATGACGCCGCCTTTTAACATTTCGGCTAAGGCGACTTTGACTGCGAATGAACCTTTTTCTTTTTTCTCAGATTTTTTCTTGGTCATTTTATACCTCTTATAAGTTTGAAAAGGGATTGCCCGACTGACTAAAATGATTTCCTTGCTTGCGCCTTTTGAGTTCGGTCCGGACAGAAAAAATGAGGTCCTGATCGAAATCTTTATGGACAATCCATTTCAGATAGTCTAACGGTATTTCCTTCAATGGACGTCCTTTATGTTTCCCCAGCGGCATGTTCGACATATAAATCGGCCTCGATAGAGCATCAAACAGATTGTCGGTTGTCTTATATCTTTTTGCAAGGAATTTAAATACTTCTTTGTTGACGATGACATCATTCATTGCCCGATGGGCGCCTTCTTGCGGTATATTGAAGTGTTTGCGGAGTTGTTCCAATGAGTTGATCGGGCTTTCCCCGTAGAGGCGTGCCATGCGCAAGGTGTCCAAAGAACGGTTATTGCGGATATTAGTCGCGATCCCATGTCTTTCAGCAGCGTTGGCAATGATGTCTATGTCGAATTGGATGCCGTGGCCTATGATGATGTTGTTGCCGAGGATCCGCAATATTTCTGGGAGCACCTGATCTATGGTTGGTTTGTCTTGGACCATGTCAGGCGTAATGTGGTGGATGGCAATGGAGGTTTCGGGAATTACGCAGCCTGGATTGACCAGGCTTTCGCTCTGTTCATAATCGATGTCCATATCGAAGCACATGACCGCCACCTCGATAATCCTGTCGATTTTCACATCAAGGCCGGTCGTTTCGCAGTCCATGCAGACAAATTTTTGTTTTGCTATATCAGCCATCTTCCTGTTCCTGCTCGTCTTTGAGGGCTTGTTGAATATGGTGCATTAGTTCTTTGTTTCCGATATTTTTCAATGCGGAATAAAGAACATAATGAAGATTTTCCAAATTGAATGCGTCCACGATTTGCTTAGTGTTCGTTTTTTTTTCTGTTTGGTTCACCTTGTCCACTTTGGTTAGCACCAGGATGACTGCTTTTTTGCTGTGGAGGGCCCATTCCATGAACTTCAGGTCATCTTCATTAGGTTTACGGCGGATGTCCAGTAAAAAAAGAATCAGTTTTAATGTTTCCCGTTTTTCAAGGTAGGTTCTGATAAGCGGGCCCCATTGCTTTTTGACGCTGTCGGGCACTTCAGCATAACCATAGCCGGGGAGGTCGGCAAAAGCGACCTCATCATTCAAAGTAAAAAAATTGACCGCTTGTGTTTTTCCAGGAGTAGATGACGTCTTGACAAGATTTTTTGCGTTGAATAGATGGTTGAGCAGCGTCGATTTCCCCACGTTGGAGCGACCCACGACGGCTACTTCAGGCAAGATGTTGCCCGATTCATCCCTGAGGACAGGATAGTCCTTGGGTTGGACGGCTGTTTTAATGAATTGTGCTTTTGTCTTAATCATACAATACAAATTAACCTGTTGTCTTCACCTTCATGCGAAAGAGTCACTTGAATGCTTCCTGGGGGAAGGAACGAAGCAATCCGCTCCGACCATTCAATACAGCAAATCCCTCCGGCGTCAAAGAACTCATCAAATCCCATGCTCAAAAACTCATCCATATCATGCAGCCGGTAAAGGTCGAAGTGGTAAACAGTTTTCTCCCCCTGGTAGATATTTAAATAGGTAAAGGTGGGACTTTGAATTTGACAGGGATCGATCCGGGCAGCCCCTGC
>JABDDC010000092.1:0-1412 GCA_013287815.1 Chlamydiota bacterium | reverse complement strand
ACTCCTTTTATAAAAGTTGTCTTTCCGGCTGCAAGCTCACCAAAAAAGCAGACGACTGTATTAGCCGACAATTTCTTTCCAAACTCCATTCCCAGCAGGAAGGTCTCCTCAACAGAATGGGAGCGCAGAGACTCAATCTTCGGCTTCAACCCAGCGCTCAACGTAGGGGATGAACTCTTCATATTCTGCCAATGCTTCAACAAAAGCTGTGATCTTATCTTCTACCAGTTGATTCTGGATGAAATCAAGGAAATGCTCTTCAATCTTATATTTATTCTGGCTCTGCACTTCCGCTAACGAAAGAGGCTTTAGGTAATTTTTCTTAAAGTCTTCAATCACAGCTTGTTTGCTATTAAACAGCTTGCCGCTGAGAACGGAGGAATAAACGACTTTCTTGATCACATCTTTGCGAGACTTGGTCTTGTCGACATAGCTTTTAATCACTTCAGGATCTTCCGATACAAAGAATCGCTTTACCCTTAAACCGCCCATTCGCTCAGTGTTTTCCGGACATTTTGATACCCAGTCGTAGATGGCATCTTGTGGATTAGGATGGGTATTGTCGCCGAAGACTTTGCCGGTAAACGGGCAAATGTAGATTTTCCTGGTTTCTTCGTTAACGCTGGCATGACCAAAGCCAATCTTAATTTCTGTTTCATGCCACAGACCATCAATACTTTCCAACTGGCGCACGGCTTCATTGGCACTTTGATAGATGATCTTGTCCTTAGGAAAAAGAACCGGATTCAGATCAAACTTGTTTTCAACAAAGCATAAGTACGAGTTGACCAACTCTGCGGGACGGTTTTCCTCGAGAAATTGTTCGAGCACTTTTTTTTGTTCTTCTGATATGACAATTTTTGTCATCGACAACCTCTTTAAGGGAATTAATTTATAGATTGATGATCATATCGTCTTGAGCATTATCATTCAAGACATTTTTTTAGAGGAGAAGAGGAATTGCAATTCGGGCTAGATCCACAATCCTGTCTCCTGTTGAAATTATAGACACTCCTTGTTAAACTGATCCTATATGAAAAACCTGACAAAACTACTATCTACACATTTTGAGAAGGCAATCAAGCAGGCTTATCCTGATTTGAGTGAGATTCCCATTGAAATCACTTATTCGACGCAGGAGAAATTCGGCCATTACCAGTTTAATTCGGCCATGAAGCTTTCCAAGGTGTTGAAAAGTAATCCAAGGCAGGTGGCTGAAAATATCTTGGCCCATTTTGACAAGGGAAGCGGCTTTATTGAAAAGTTAGAGATCGCCGGCCCCGGATTTATCAATATCACCCTGGATTCGAAATTTCTTTCTAAGGCTGTTGACTCGATTGTGAGCGATAAATATCTGGGAATTGATCTGCCTGCACATAAGCAGCGGGTCATCGTCGACTTCTCTTCACCAA
>JABDDC010000091.1 GCA_013287815.1 Chlamydiota bacterium | reverse complement strand
GGAATCGGCTACCCTTTCATGTGACACTCTATCTGGAAAGGGATTGCTTAGCTCTCCACAAATTTCCATAAAAACAAAGATTTTTGCTTATACTGGAACAATTGATTGCAGCGGTAAATGTACCATCATTACAAATAGTCCTTTTGACGATAAAATGTTCAAACGTCAGGGTGGTGGTGAATTCATTATTATTATAGATGAAAATCCAGTTAAAAATACCTCTAAACAAGCGGTGGTAAGAAGCTTAACATGTGAATATAACATAACGGACGAATTGTTAATGCAAGTTGAATAAATTTGGCGCAGCATTAGTCTTGCAAGATATGCTTTTTTGATGCATACTTCTTATGTGCTTTAAATAAAGGAGCTAATAACATGAATGTATGGGTAACAGGGGATATTACATTAACCCAGCCCCTAGCTTTTGAAAATCAAGCTAAAAATGTAGTTATTTTTGGGAAATTAACTTCTGATTTTGATATATCGTTTAAGATTAATAACTTAGTTATTTTTGGGGAAATTATTACCCCAAAAAATATTACCTTAAACACTAAAGCCAATTTTTTTAATTTTGGTTCAATTAAAGGTGGTAATGTAAGTATTCTGTCTGATGACAGTATATACAATGGCCTTAACGATCTAGCCATCGAAAAAATAAGAGTTTTAGGCATTGACTTAACAAGATCCAATGGTGGTTTGACAGTTCGTATACCCCAATAAGCTCTAGTTATTGATCAATTTGTCAGAAGCAAAAAAATAATTTGGGGTTTGCAAGGTCACTTGCAGACCCTTAACTATGTCAAATATAACACTTTCCTGAACTCCCGAATACTTCCTAGTTTTGCATATTTTCTACTCCTGAGACGGCCTCATGCTTTGGGAATCTAGGGTGGATGTCTGCGAACAAAAATCTTATTAGAGTTACATAAAATATAGGTCTAATACTAGAGTCTTTCCTGGGAAATAGTCAAATTTGGAGCATTTTCAGGCTTTTCAGTTACATCGCGTTACATAAAATTAAGCCCAAAAGGGAACGTATTTTGCTGCTTTTTTGGAATTTTGTTCACCGTAGGGTTTAATTAGCCCATCACCTATCGAATCCTTAAGAATTCTCGAAGCCATCGGATAATTTGAATCCTTAATACCTAGACGTTTACGTAAAGAACTATTTGACATTTGCGTTCCAGAAACCCATTGAAGGCAAGCGTGTTGATAGCATGCTCGAACCTTCTCTTGTCTTCCCATCTCACTTAAATTTACAGGTTGGAATAAAACAGCGATAGTGCTTCCATCCGTAACTCTAAAATCTGGAGGAGGAAGTTGATACAATTCTATTTGAAAAATAACTTTATCAATACCACTTCCTCGTTCTTCACAAATGTTCATACGACGCATTAACCAATTCATTTGGGGCATAATATTGCATTTTAATTGAGTTTGGAGGCATTCCAAAAATGAAGGTTAAGAGAATTAGGGGGTTATTCAAAACATACTGCTGAGATTTTCGCTCTAATAATTGAGTAAATTTAAATAACGCCTGAACAAGCACTTGATTTCTTCGTTTAGTCATTTTTTTTCCTATTGAACAAATTATTAACCACTGACTTTGAAGTCCGTCTCACTGTTGTTTCTTCAGGATGACTGTACTTTTGCGTTGTATCGGGGGTTTTATGTCCCATTGAAATCATCACCTCAAAGATAGTAGCCCCATCCATGCGAGCATACGTTGCGAATGTCTGCAAAGCGAGCCGTTCTAAATTCTAAAAAACTTTAGGTTTATCTCCTTTTTAATTTCAAAGAAGGGAGTTATGGCTTGTAAGCAACGCTATCGCATTCCAGTTGTCTCTTATCATTTTATGTTAAAAGGTAATGATGGTCAAACGATTTTCTTTCACGTTTTCTTTCACGATGCGGGCCAATGTCGTATGTGCCTACTGAAGGGTCAGGTCTGCAAAACTGCAAAATCTTAACGGATTGCTAAAGAAAATCTTTGCTTTGGCCAGACTAATCATGCGTTTTACAAATATGCAGGCATGCCCCGGCTCCTTATCAAATCCTGATAGTTCTTGGTTAGATCTATTTGGGGAAAATTTTCTGACTTTGGATATGAAATCATCGAACTTCCCAACGCAATTGTTGAAAGCCGAGCCGATTTTGTAATCGTTATATTTTGCAAGAATTTCTCTTGACTTGGAAGAATTTTCTGGATAAGAATGTAGTAAAAAGACAACATTTACCGACATTACTATCCATGAATGCAAAGCAGAAAGCCATAAAGCTCTTCAAGAAAAACCAAGGACTGCTTCGGACTGCTGAAGCGATCCGCTTGGGCATTCATCCTCGCACTATATATCAACTGCGAGATGAAGGGTTATTAGAGCAATTGGCTAAGGGGATTTATAGACTGGTTGAAGTTCCCGATTTCTCTGAACCAGATCTCGTTCTTGTTTCCAAAAAAATCCCTCATGGCATCATATGCTTGATTTCAGCTTTGGCTTATCACGAAATCACGACCCAGATTCCCCACTTTGTATACGTTGCCATACCGACTAAAGCAAGACCATCTAGATTGGAATATCCTCCTCTTCGATATTTTCGATATTCGGAAAGGGTTTATAACTCTGGCGTTGAAACTAAGTTGATTGGCGGCTACCCCGTTAAAATTTACAACATTGAAAAGACCTTAGCCGATTGTGTGAAGTTTCGTAACAAAATCGGTATGGATGTGGTCATTGAAGCCTTGAAGATGTACTGGCAACGCAAAGGCACTCACATCGATAAGTTATATGAATATGCAAAAATTAACCGTATTGAAAAAATACTCCAACCCATCATGGAAACAATAGTAAGCCAATAGAAATGGAAAAACCAAAGAAAAATCTGGAAGAGTCAATCTACAGTCGTTTAAAGAATGTCGCCAAGCAAAGAAAAAGGCCCGTTCAAGAAGTCTTAAAATATTATGCAATGGAACGCTTTTTATACCGTTTAAGCGTGTCCCCACATCAAGGTTCTTTTTTTCTAAAGGGCGGTTTGATGTTAATGGTTTGGGATCCCATGAGTCATCGAGCAACGGTAGATATTGACCTTCTTGCAAAGACTTCTAATTCCATAGCTAATTTGCAGAAGATTATTAATGAGATCTGCGCTATCGAAGTTATTCCTGATGGCGTAATGTTTGCCTCTCAGTCGTTAAAATTATCCGAAGCACAATTAGAGGCTGAATATCATGGAATCAGTGCCACATTTTCAGCACAACTATTTACCGCAAAACTGCCCATGCGAATAGATTTTGGGTTTAGTGATACTATCTTGCCTCAACCTGCCAAGGTAAAATATCCTACCCTTTTGGATCTTCCTGCACCAGAACTAAAAGGATACACTCCACAGACATCAATCGCAGAGAAATTCGAATCCATCATACGGTTGGGTTTTGCTAACACTCGCATGAAAGACTTTTATGACATATGGTTATTGATACAACAGTTTGATTTCGATCGTAAAGAGCTGCAAGGAATCATTCAACAAGTCCTCAAAAATCGCGGAACGATTGTTGAGGCTCCTCCTATAGCTTTTTTGGAATCCTTCTATGATAACTCAATCAAGAGAGACAAATGGAATTCCTTTTTAAAGGACATCTCACATGAAGCCATACCACTAGAAAAAGTCATGCTAGATTTAAGAGGTTATTTTGGAGAGCTGATGCCTTTTACAACATGATAAAATTTTATTTAGAAATGGAATATTATGAATACTGAAAAGCAGCCCTCTTCCCGCAGTATTTTTGGACTCAATTGGATGATATTTTTCATGTCCGACGTGCGTCCTGGAATTGGTCCATTTCTTTCTATTTTTCTTAAATCATCCCTGAATTGGAGTACTGATCTTGTTGGCATTGCTCTTGGAACAATGGATTTAACAGCTGCTGTAAGCCAAGTTCCCAGCGGTCTTCTTGTAGATTCGCTTAAATGTAAACGCTTTCTGATCTTCTTTGCATGCATGGCCATTTCTATTGGATGTTTAGTCATATTTAATTATCCTCAATTGGGAACAGTTATCTTTGCTCAATCTATGATTGGAATCGCAGCAGCCATTATTCCACCCGCTATTGCAGCAATAACTTTAGGTTTGGTCGGAAGACAACGATTTCCAAAACGCATAAGTATCAATGAAACATGGGGTCATACAGGAAATGTTGTAACAGCTGCTACTGTTGGAATTTTGGGATACCTGCTAGGACTGCAATGGATTTTATACATGGTCATTGTATTTGCGGGAACGAGCATATTTTTTCTATTCTTAATAAAATCTAGGGAAATCAATCATGACGTGGCCAGAGAATTAACTGAAAACCATGATGGTAGTCATAAAACACCTTTGCCTATTTTTACATTTTTGAAAGAGAG
>JABDDC010000090.1:4353-4769 GCA_013287815.1 Chlamydiota bacterium | reverse complement strand
AAAAAAACCCACTTTGACTTTTTCTATTTTTCCGATGGCTTCATCATTTGATGTAAATGTGCGCATCACGGGACCCGAGGGCTCCGGCGATGGATTGACAGTAGGATAAAGGGATTGTTGAGAACCAAGTGCAGACATAGTTCCTCCTAAATATAGTTAATTTCCAACTAACCTTATTATATATATTAATTATATAAATAATCAAACTAATTTTAGAAAATAGCACTTTTAATGGAATCAAAGGAGTAGCCGCGTCGCATGAGGGAGGCTATCACTTTTTGCTTGATGAGGAATTGAGAGAGGTCTTTGGAGCGGTATTTAGTCTTTAAAAGATTGGAGATGGCCTCTTTTTCGGCCGCGGGATCCTGGAAATCGTTCTGAATTTTTTCCAAAATATCTTTGGAAAAGCCCTTCAT
>JABDDC010000090.1:0-4281 GCA_013287815.1 Chlamydiota bacterium | reverse complement strand
CCCTTCATTTTGAGTTTGGCGATGATCATAGGCAGTCCATGCTTCTTTGATTGGACACGGATAAAGCTTTCAATCCAGGCCTGGTCATCCATAATGCCCCAGTTTTGGCATTCCAGGATCAACTTATCGACGATTTTGGGATTGATCAACCGCTCTTTCATTAATTTGGCCAGCTGTTGAGAGTGGTAATGGAGAGCTTGTAGACGGCGAAGCATGTAGTTTTTGCCTCTCTTATACTCAATTTCATTGAAGGTTTTTTGCCATTCGCTGACTGATGGACATTTAAACTTGGGATGGCGGCCAAAAACGGCAACATGGATCTCCCGCCAAGGCTCCCCATCGATAGTAATCATGAGGAGATCTTGGCGGCTACCGGGAATAACTTCTATTTTCAAGCCGAAGCCTTCTGTTTGACCACGATGATTTTCTTCACTTCACGAGGAGATATTTTAACTCCTTTAGCTGTGACACCCTTGACCAGGAATCTTTCAAAGCTGACTTCTCCTTTACTTGCAGGCTTTCTTGCACTTGGGAGGAACTGCAACTCCAGCTTTGGATTTGGATCGGTAGAGATGAACTCCAAATTGACCTCTTCATCCATATAGCGGTACAATTTTTCGAGGATAAATTTTTCGACAATGAACCGCTTGGCATAGGCAATATAGGTCTTAGGATCGCGGTAAGCAACGTTAAAGACCGTTTTCTTATCGGCCACACCAACGAAAATGACTTTATTGTCCTTCCCTTCGCACTGGATATACTGCTTTTCAGGGATATTAATGACCTGGTAGGTGCCGTTTTTGAAGATGACCAATAGCTTATCGAAGTTGGTGCATTCAATCACTTGCTCACTAGGCACCTTCGTTCCCACAAAGCCCGAAGCCGGATCGAAGCCCACCTTGATCTGACGGGTCTCCATAGCACGGGTATCGACCTGCTCAATGGACTTGATTACAGTTTTGCGCGGATAATTATTAGCGTATTTTTTGATCGTCTCGTTCAAATAGCGGATAGTGACTTTTTTAATATTTTTAAGGTCTTTTTCTACCCTGGCCATCTCTTCCCGGAAGCTGACTATCTCATCCTGGTTTTTATTTAAATCGAATAAAGAGATCCTTCTGATGGGAATGCTCAACAGCTTCTCGCGGTCTTGTTCATTCGGGACGCGGGTGAGCTGGGGATGGAAAGGCTCCAGGCTTTTCGCAATGGCTGCATGGATCTTTTCATAGGTGTCCAGCTTTTCAATCAATTTATAGAGCCGGTTTTCGATAAAAATCTGTTCCAGGCTTTTATCAAAGATCTTTTCATTTAATCGATCCCGCTCGATTTCCAGTTCTCTCCTGAGATATTCCTGAAGCTTTTCAGTATGGAGATGTAAGATCGAATCGACATCAGTTTCCCAAGGCATGACATCTTTGATGACAACGATCTGTGAATGCAGGGTCACTTCGCATTCGGTATAAACATACAAGGCATCAAGAAGATCCTGAGCATACTGTCCGCGCGGTAAAGTGATTTCTATTTCCACCTTGTCGGATGTATAATCATGGATGGCATCGATCTTGATTTTACCTTTCTTGGCAGCCTCATCGATGGAGCGGATGAGCGACTCTGTCGTCGTTCCAAAGCAAATTTCACGGATGACCAGGGTCTTGGGATCTTTGATTTCAATCTTGGCGCGCAGCTTGACCTTACCTCTTCCCTTATCATAGTCGGTTGCGTCGACAATGCCTCCGGTAGGGAAGTCAGGGATCAGTATAAATGGCCTGCCTTCCAGGATAGCAATTTCTGCTTCTAATAGCTCCTGGAAGTTATGTGGGAAGATATGAGTCGACATGCCAACGGCAATACCATCCGCCCCTTGCAACAATACCACAGGGATTTTGGCCGGAAGGCAGAGAGGCTCTTGATGGCGTCCGTCATATGATGAAGCGTACAGGGTCAGGTCAGGATTGAACATTGCTTCTTTGGCTAACGGAGAAAGACGAGTCTCAATGTAACGTGAAGCAGCTGCTGGGTCGCCGGTATAAAGATTTCCAAAATTACCCTGACGGTCCAGCAGATAATCTTTGTTGGCCATATTGACCAATGCTTCAGTAATCGGAGCGTCTCCATGTGGGTGAAGAGCCATGGTTTGTCCGGCAACGTTGGCCACTTTATGCAGCTTCCCATCGTGCATTTGCCATAACATATATAGGATGCGCCGCTGTACCGGCTTCAAGCCGTCGATGACATTGGGGATGGCGCGATCAAGTATCACGTATGATGCATACTTGATGTAATGATCTTTCATTAACAGTTTAATATCTTCCATTGGACTTCCTATACTGGCACAGCTTCTTCTTCATTCATCAGGTTATCCATAATGAATTGTTTTCTTTCAGGGGTATTCTTGCCCATGTAAAACTGGAGAGTCGATTTGATATCAGAGAAGTTATTGATCTTCACAGGTATCAACTTAATATCTTTTGCAATGAACTGTTTGAATTCATTGGGCGAAATCTCTCCCAACCCTTTGAAACGGGTCACTTCAATCCCCTTCTTCAACTTTTCGATCGCCTTGTCTTTTTCTGCTTCATTGTAGCAATAGAGGGTCTGTTCTTTATTGCGCACTTTAAACAGCGGCGTCTCCAAAATATAGAGATGTCCGTTTAACACTAACCCTTCAAAGTAGGTCAGGAAGAAAGTAATTAACAGATTACGGATATGCATGCCGTCGACGTCGGCATCAGTAGCGAGTACGACTTTATTGTAACGGAGATTTTCGATATCATCTTCAATATTCAAGGCGTTCATCAA
This sequence comes from Chlamydiota bacterium, assembly GCA_013287815.1. Taxonomy (GTDB): domain Bacteria; phylum Chlamydiota; class Chlamydiia; order Chlamydiales; family Parachlamydiaceae; genus JABDDC01. The sequence continues at coordinate 1,482 of JABDDC010000090.1, read as the reverse complement.
GTTGAACATCTCTTCATTCTTATAAAGTTGATCGAGCTTCATACCAAAGACGTTCAGGGGCTTTCCACGCAATGAAAAGACTGCCTGGGTAAACGGATCACGCGACGCTACAATAGAAGCACTGGCCGAATCACCTTCGGTCAAGAAAATCATCGTCTGATCGCTGTATTTCGACTGGTCCTGGTAGTGGTGTTTGCAATCGCGCAGCTTTGGAATCTTGAACGAAATCTTCTTTTGCTTTTCCTTGGCTTCTTTCTTCACAGCCGCCAATTCTTTTCTGAGCTTTTCGTTGAAGAGGATCCTTTCAAGAATTTTATTCGCTGTGTCAGGATTCTTATGCAGCAGGTTGACAACGGCTTCTTTAACCTCTTGGACGATCGGACCGCGTAAATCAGTGTTGCCTAGTTTATTTTTAGTTTGCGATTCAAAGATTGGATCTTTGACTTTGACTAAAATGGTGCCGACCAATCCTTCGCGAACATCGATCCCCTGAAAATTCTTCTTTGTGAATTCGTTGACACCTTTTAAAATACCCTCACGGTAGGCTGATAGATGCGTTCCACCATCGGATGTGTACTGACCGTTGACAAACGAAAAATAACTCTCTCCATAACTTTGGGTATGCAAAAAGGCAAACTCCAAAAGTTGGCCGCGGTAATGGAGCGGTTCATAAAGACGATCGTCGGTCACTTCGGCATTCAATAAATCGAGCAGGCCATTTTCTGACTGGATCTTTTCTCCGTTGTACTCAATGACCAGCCCTGAATTCAAATAGGCATAATGCCAAATTCGTTTAGAAATATATTCTTTCTGGAATTTGAATTTCTTGAAGATCTCTAAATCGGGCTGGAATTCTACATAGGTGCCGTCAGGTTCGTTGGACTTTCCTCTTTTTTCCTTTAAAAGTTTCCCCCGGCTAAATTGTCCCTCGACAAATTCTCCATCGCGATGGCTCCTTACGACAAAGTGGCTCGACAAAGCATTGACCGCCTTAGTGCCGACACCGTTTAATCCGACAGAAAATTGGAAGACGTCATCGTTATACTTGGCGCCGGTATTGATCTGACTGACGCACTCAATCACCTTCCCCAAAGGGATACCGCGTCCATAATCGCGCACAGTCGCTTTCTGACTTTCTTCATCAACATTGACAATGATCTTTTTGCCATGTTTCATAATGAACTCATCGACGCTATTGTCGATAACTTCCTTCAGCATCACATAAATACCATCATCTTGATTCGATCCATCGCCCAAACGGCCGATGTACATCCCCGAACGCAAACGAATATGCGACAAGGCGTCTAAAGTTTTTACTGTACTTTCGTCATATTGTTTTGCCATAAAACACGTATACCTAAAAAATTTAGTCTTTTATTAAAAGCGAGAATATACCTCAAAAGCATTTGAAAAGCAAGAGATGAGAAATGGTTCTGAGATTCGGAGTAGGAACGAGATGTCAGAGATACCGTTTGGGTATAG
>JABDDC010000089.1 GCA_013287815.1 Chlamydiota bacterium | reverse complement strand
TATGATAGAAAGAAACAGGGGATTGTGTTTATGGAAACTTCTTTAGGTAAACGAATAAAAGCTTTGAGAGAAGCATTGAGAATAAGCCAAGAGGAATTATCGCAAAGATTAGGGTTGGATAGAGCTTCGCTGTCTTTAATCGAAAATGATAAACGCTCATTGAAGGCTGATGAACTTATTTTACTGTCAAAATCTTTGAATATTTCGATCGATGAATTGTTAAATCTCAAGTCGTCGACAGAAGTTATTTTAGAACATGCCCAGAAGCCAAAAGAAAAGAAAACAGACTTGCGGATTAGCGTTCCAAGAAAAAACCTGAAAAAGTTTAAGGAAGTTCTTCTCTATATACTGGGAAAGGTTGGAGCAAAACCCAATGTAGGTGAAACTGTCTTGTACAAGCTACTGTACTTCATAGATTTCAACTATTACGAAAAATATGAAGAACAACTTATTGGAGCCACCTACATCAAAAACCATCATGGCCCTACCCCAATCGAGTTTCAGTCCATTGTAAATGAGATGATAGAAAACAAAGAAATCGAAGTTGTGAAAAGTAAGTATTTTCAGCACCTTCAAAAAAAATATCTGCCTCATCAAGAACCAGATCTTTCAGTCTTTAATGCAAATGAGATTAAAGTGATAGATGATGTATTGCAAAAATTATCTGGCATGAATGCCTCAACAATAAGCGAATATTCTCATCAAGATGTCCCATGGATGGTCACATCGGAAAGACAAAAAATTGATTATGAATCTGTATTTTACCGAACCCCTGCATATAGCGTAAGAGAGTATAGCAACAATGAAATTCAAGCACATTGAGCAGCTAGATAAATTTAAAAAAGATCTAAAGAAACTCCTTAAAAGATTTCCAAGTCTTGAGGAAGACTTAGACTCGCTTTTGAAAGCACAATTGATTGCTTATCACAAACTCAATGTCGATAACCATGGCATCTTTGCAATCGAGAATCTTGCAATTGCAGCTCCTAAAATTTTTAAAGTTAAGAAGTTCGCTTGCAAATCGTTAAAAGGAAAAGGTGTTCATTCTGGTATTCGCATTACATATGCATATTTTCCTGTTGAAGACAGAATAGAGCTCATCGAGATCTATTACAAAGGTGATCAAGAGAATGAGGATAGAGAAAGGATCAAAAATTATTATATAAAATAATCTAAATGGAAGATCTATCACAATGCAAATTCGCGGATTGATCTCTAGAAAATGATAGAAATGTTTACAGTTCTTAACTTTTGCAGACATTTCTATCCGCAACCATTCAGATTTGGACATACAATCCTTAGATAAACAACCATAGCTCGGTTTAAATATGAAAAGATGGTTTATTTCAGACACACATTTCTCTCACAAAAATATCATCAAGTATGCTGGTCGTCCTTACACGACAGTTGAGGAGATGAATAGAAGCCTTATTGACAATTGGAATCAATGTGTTGAAGCAGAAGATCAGGTCTTTTTTCTGGGCGACTTTGGTCTTGGAGATGTCGAACATCTTCATTCCATTTGTTCTCAGCTTAAAGGCCATAAAATTTGTATTCGTGGTAATCATGATCGCAATGCAAGCTACATGATGCGAGTCGGATTCAATCTTGTTTTGGAATCTGCTTTTTTAAAGATAGGCCAATACAATGTTGAGCTTATTCATATTCCTTCCAATCCAACTCCTTCTCATTTTCAATTACATGGTCACGTTCATGAAAAAAGACCGAGAAAGATTGTATCCAATCAACTTAACCTCTGTGTTGAAGTATGGGATTACAAACCCGTCTCTGAAAAGACATTGCTTAGTCTTCTTGATAAAGCAGCAGTAAATCCAGGTTCACCCAAGCCTTCTTTATCAGAAAATGAGCCCTAAACCGTGGACCACTCAACAACGTCAACGATATAGACATTTTTTTTATCATTTCTGGTTGACTCATCGATCAACTCTGAAATGATATTCCGGACTGGACACCATTATGATTTACCGCTTTTATAGATGCGCTTAAGTTCAGGAAGATGGTGTCTATAAAGTTTATCAAGGACCTTTAGGACATGGAACCGTCCGCATTCTTTTGTCTAAAGATATTCGACTTGGATCAGTACTGCAGGCAGACGAATCGGGCAACCCGATCCAAATGGATGAAGCATTGAAGACTGCTCAAAAAATTCACACATTACTTCCGGAAATCCCCTCTTGGCTGCAAAACAAGCTTAATTCCAAGAAAACAGTCATTGCAACATTTGGAGATGGGGAATCCATTTTCGCACTCACCGCGCGTGCTTTAGCGAAATCTAAAGGAATATCCACACTTCCTCTAGATACAACGATCACTCAACAGGATGCTCGGCAGGTACTTAACGAATATCTAGGGAAAGGTGATGAGGTTTTTAACACCGTCGGCCTGCACCTCAGAACAGAAACAAGTGCTCTGCTTCTTTCCACTATCATGGATCATTTCGCAATACAGACCATCCATTACAGGACAGCCAATGGTAACACGTCCGGCATGCTGATCATGCCCGAACTCTGGAAAGATTAAATTTGGAAGGGTAGGGATAGGCTAACGCCAGTCCCTTACTTCCAAAATTTGGACCATCATTTTGCATATCATTAACAGGCTCCCGGACCTTTCTATCTTTTAATCGTATTAGACTTAACGACAGCACTTAATGGAATTGAACCATTATATAGGTGGTAATATTTGTTATTTCCTCCAGGGTTGGCTTCAAAGACCAATTTTCCAAGTATTTTTGTGGTGTCAATTTTCAGCACGACATATTCTGGGACATTCCCCCAATACTTCTCCACGATTCTGTTAAGTTGATCCTCAGTGGAGAGGTGAATAAAATCATGATCAGCAGCTGCCAACTTGACTGATTCCATGCCTTGGCTTTCCTTCCAGTCCTCCACAGAAAGAACTTTATAAAGATATTGTGGGGTCATTTCTAGGGTGTAGATTTTAGGTATAGGCTACCCCTCTAGAATTCTCGCAATTTTTATTCCGTTTTTTATGTGGGAAAAATTTGCGCCTCAAACTGGCAAGGGAGTCACCTATGTGCTTTTTTCCCCATTCCAGCACCTGTCCCATCGTTGTTATCTCCATTGCCTTTTTAACTTCCGTCATTTCATTGCCTGCCATAAACGTCGCTATCCCAAGTGCACCAATTGTAATTCCTTGCAGCTGACTGCTGGTCGACTGTTTGAATTTTCCAAAGATGGATTCTATGACTCTGCTGTCGCCCAATACCACTTGCCTTGGCTTTAGCTTCTCCACTTCATCCCACACCGCATTCAGTGCGGCATCGATGAAATCTGTTACCATAGGCAACGCATCTGGGTACTGAGCAGCAAGAACATCTTCTAACCTTTGGTAAATCTTGTGCGAGTATCCATTAGTACGAACAACATCTTTGATCATTTCCCCAATAGCAACCATTTGCTTCCAACATTCAATGTGCGGTTCCAGTGGGAGGAGCCAGCCAAAATATTCGTCAAATCGCTCCTGAGAAATCGAATTCATGGTCCCCGCCTTTTTACTCTCTTGAAAACGTATGATCCAACTCATCAACACGTCTATACTCATATATCGTGCTTGAGAGCGAAGTTTGGGTGGCATTAGTGCCGCCAAATCAAGAGTTTGCTGCACAGACTGCTTCGTTGCCGTTAGATGCTCACAGAAGAGTTTCCAGTGCATATCATTTTTTAGTGTTTTCTCCAGAACATTAGCGATTTTATGGCTGATATCATGAACAATAGTTGTGTTCTTTGAGCCTTCCTTGTAGTTGTTAGCCCCTTTTGTTACATCGGGGCCTTGATCCAATAGGAGAGATGCAAATGATGAACCTATCTTTGCCTCCGCTTCTTTCAAGGATGTGTGGACAAATTCCCCAGAGGACTTAGTGTTATAGTATAAGCCTATCACCTGCACGTCCTGATGAGTGAGCGTGAACCCATCCTCGCGATCTTTGAGATGAGTAAGTCGCACCCCCAAGACGAGTAAGCATTTAAGAGCCCCCACACCTATAGTGAGATCGAAAATGCCCACCCAATCCTTAGCTTTTTCAAATGTCTGATGTGTAATCTGGCAATAGCCTCTTTTTAATATCCATTGTCGGATGGTTGTATGGTGAGGTATTGTGCTGATACCCAATTCTTTCTGTAATACACCTAGCACACGGTTAACACCCCTACAACCCAGTCCACTAATACTAGAGTAAAGAAGGATTGCGATGTGAATAATCCAGACAGAGTAACTGTAGCCAGTGGGGCGCTCTGTTATTTCTTGAGTTTTTTTTTATACTCCTCACACTCTTTTTGCAATATTTCTTGATTTGCCTTGACTTCAGTTAAGGCACGTTGCATATCCTGGAGCTTTTCTTCCTTAACCTCTATCTGTTCTGTAACAGTCTTGGCTTTGTCTTTCCAGAGATTACGACTTGTTTCCAAATCTCGAATGCGCGCATTCAAGTCTCTTATTTCTAGCCTTCTTTTCTTGGCTGTTTCTTCCCATTTGTCGCGGCTTTCCTTGAAAAACTTAATCAGCTTGCGTGGTGGGGACTTGTATTCCTCGTCGCTCATATGCAATTCCTTGAGATAAATATTCGAATTGCAAAGTCATAATTAAATTTACGTTTTGTGTCCAGCATATTTTTTAAGATTTTTTACTGGGAAATGGAACGGGATTGTCGGTAACTTGTACCACTCAAAAAAGGCGAAAACAGGTCTAAAATCTACACCCTAGGTCATTTCCACTCCTTGATGCAACTGTTCAATTCCATGTACTGAAAGTACCCCTGTTAAACACATTATCAAAAATAAAATAAACTTTTTTGGCATAAAAGATTCTCCTATGTAAATCGTATCCATATTTTACGATGCCTTGTTTTTAGTTTCTGCCATAAATATTCCATAAAAAACAAGCCGTCAGTGGCAACTGCAGGCAAGCGTTATAAAGCCAGTGTTGTTCACCACATATCCTGACATGACATTTTTTGATGAGTTCCAATTCCTTGAGAAA
>JABDDC010000088.1 GCA_013287815.1 Chlamydiota bacterium | reverse complement strand
TAGCTGAGGTTGATAAAGGTAGATTTTCCGATAAAATAGATCAATTATTGTTATTAGACAAAGACAGAATTGAATATCAAACTTTTGCTGCAAGAGGAAAAAAATATGAAGCAACTTTATTAAAACCGCTTGCAGATAAAGGATACGCAAGGGCACAGCATTTTCTTGCTTATAGTTATATGAAAGGTGCCGGTGGCTGCCCAAAAGATGAGTTTAAAGCTTTGGAACTTTTTCAATTAGCTGCCTCTCAAGGCTTTTCTCCCGCGATGAACGGCGTTGCAGCTATTTACACAAACCCAACCGATGGCCGGATTAAAGAAGATTTAGCCCAAGCATTTGCCCTTTTTGAAAAAGCAGCTAAGTTTGGAATGGCAGTCGCACAATGGAACCTCTCAACTTGTTATCGTAGTGGCATAGCCGTTATCGCTAACCGCGACATGGAAATATTCTGGCTCAAAAAAGCAGCCCATCAAGGTTATAAAAATGCTGGTTTACGTCTTGCTGAGCTTGGTGTCAAAGATTAAGCTCGACTGGCGGAAATACGGCCCTTCGATAATCTATGGGGTGATTTTTGCGACATAATCGTAATGGTATTTTTTATGGTATTTATTTATAATTTTGCCAATTCAGTATATAACAACGTTATCTCTGCTTATTCAAAATCTGACGTCTCGAAAGGGAAGCTCTGTCATGGAACGACTTTTAGCACACTTTATCTGATGGGAAAGCTAAAAGGAGAGGATGAGCACAACTTAATGCCTTTTGGAGCTCTGGCGACCAAAAAAATTCCTGTTTTTGCCGGAGAATGCTTTAAAGGTATTGCCGATAAAGGCTGTAATCAGAAATACACCTCTTGGGTAGAAATGCACAAAGCGGCCACAGCAATAGAATACGCCAAGAACTTTCCATTTGACCCTAAAAAATCAAAACAAGTTTTTCAAGAAATAATCGAAGATACCCAATTAGTCTTAGCAGGGCACAGGACTAAGTCCAGAGATTATGATGCATTTACGAGAAATTCTGTCCCCTTTGCCATTGATTGTACTTCGACATACTGGAATGCCCATTGGAATCAAATGATTTTGAAAATACGTCAAATCAAAGCTTGGGATGAAGAGGACTTTGACAAAGAGTTAAAAGAGGGACTTTCAGTTTGGATTGAAAACGTGATTCTTTATGCAATCGACGTTAAAAAAATGATAGGTGAAAAAGACTACGATAAGGTCATGGAAAAATTAAATACAATTAAAGATGAAATTAAAAATCCCTCGGCATTTAGTCTGACCACCACTGATCGAGAATCAATCCAAAAAACCCATCCTATTGTCTTCATTTCACCAAGAAATGATCTCGGAGTAGAAACAGGCCGCACCGGAGAAACTTTCGTCGAACAAAAGATGAAATTAGGTGAAGAGATTAGATGGATTGCCACGGAAGAAGCCTCTGTCGGTGAGGTAGAAGCATATTTAAAATTAATCAATCTCGCAAATCGTGTCACGGTGATCACCTTTGAGAAATTAAAAGAACTCTCAAAAAGTTATACCGGATCTTGAGAAGAATGGGACTCATGGACTTTAGGGTTGAAAACCCGACACTGGGCCCTGTGTCGGGTTTTCAACCATCAGCACACAAACGCTCCGGTGGGACGATTACATAAAGTTAACATCGGCGTAGCCCATATTTTGCCGTTCTTATATGTTTTTTATTATCATAAATGGCTTGATATAAGAAACTTAAGTAAACTGTGCAGTTTTTGTATGCACAGTATTGCACACTAAATTGCATAGCTGCTATTATAGCTCCTTATGATTGAACAGCTACTAGCCGAAAATGAAGGCAAAACAATTGAATTCAAAGAGACAGCCCGCTCACTAAATGGTATTCTGAAGACAGTAGTCGCTTTTGCAAATAGTGCGGGAGGTACGATTGTCGTTGGGGTAAAAGATAAGACCAAAGAGTTAGTGGGTATTCCGGAAATCCTGTCTGAGGAAGAGCGGATGGCCAATGCTATAACAGATAGCATTCTCCCTCTTTTGACTCCCGATATAGAAATTCAATCTATTCGGGGTAAAGAACTATTGATCATTCGTGTGTCTCATGGCGTGGGGCCATATTATTTAAAAGCTGAAGGGCCTGAACGTGGTGTCTATGTGCGCTTTGGATCTACGAATCGTTCTGTTGACGTTGAAATGCTCGATTCTCTGCGTCTTTTGGCGAAGAAAGTTTCTTATGATGAACTTCCTCATCCACAGGGATATCTAGATACGGAAGTTATGAAAAATGTCTTTGAGTGGGTTAGAAAGCGTCCAACCCCACAAGTGCTGGAAAATTTAGGCATTGAGACTTCTCGAAGTGGTAAGAAATATCCCAGCAATGGTGGCGTTCTCCTATTTGGGACAAATCGTTTGCTGCTCTTTCCTGATTCGTTGATCCGATGCGCGCTTTTTGCCGGAGCAAATAGAGAAAAGATTCTAGATCAAATTGATATCGACACCCCACTTCCCTTGGCAGCAGATCGCATCATAGCTTTCATTGAAAGAAATATCTCAAAAGAAAGTCATATTGGACGCATGCAACGTAAGGATGTTTCGCAATATCCTTCTGTAGCTATTCGAGAAGCCGTGATGAATACTCTACTCCATACAGATTACGCTATGACCGGATGCCATATCCAGATTGCAATTTTTAATGATCGCATAGAATTTACTAATCCTGGGGGACTGCCATTTGGGCAAACAATCGAAAAAGCTCTTGCTGGTTCGTCAAGAATCAGGAATCGTGTCATTGCTCGCGTTTTTCGAGAATTACACCTCATAGAACAATGGGGGTCAGGGCTTCGTCGCATTATGGAATCTTGCAAAGAACAAGGGCTCAAATCCCCTCTAATTGAAGAGTTGAATAATCAATTTAGATTGACACTCTATTTGGAACAAGTAAAAAAAATGGTCGTGTCTCCGTGGGGAGAAAACCTTCTTGAATACTTAAAAAAAGAGAATGCTATTAGCGCTAAATCAGCTATGAAGCTTTGGAAAGTGTCCGCGCGAACTACCAGGATTCGCTTAAAACAACTTCAAGAAAAAGGAGTCATAGTGCGGATCGGAACATCAGAAAATGACCCAAGTGCTTCTTATATCGCTGCAAAAGGTTATCTATGATAGCAATAAATAGGAGAGTAAAGGAAAAATTGGATCACTACGGATTCCTTCGATAATGGATGACAATCGGATCCCTATCTCCTCTCCCATATCCAAACGGTCCTACGTTGACATCGGCGTAGCCCATTTTTTTGCGGAAAAAATAGATGGGAAAGTCTAAAAGGCGATGCTTGAGAAAACTGGTCCAGTCGGGTCCATCGGGATTATTTTCTGTCTGGATCCAAAAGAATTTTTTGGCGGTTTTATTTAATTTTTGTTCTTTTGTCACCATATCTTCCCGTACACCTGTAATCAATTCACCACTGGTTGGATCCTCGCAGAGGGTAACTTCAGACATAACGGTTTCAGGAATCTGCTCTCCGGCAAGGTGGACATGATTTTGTTCTCCAATGAATTTGACAAAGTGGGATGACACACGCGCAGCCAGTTGATCTTTACCTAAATCTTTTTTGTCATCTTTATAGCCAACCTTCTCCTTTAAAACATCCAGGATAGGCTTTTCATTGGGCTTTTCTTCAAAATGAAAGTGTGATCCACTGTAATATTTAGCCATCAACTGTTTATAAACTTCATAGGGTGGAATCCCCGATTGTTGTACTTCAGGTGAATTCCATATGCGGTTGCTGATTTCTTCCATCAGCTTTTTCTCCGATGTTGTCATTAGCTTCGGCTTAGTATGGAAAATATCTTCAAATTCTAGCATAAAGACAGTGAAAGCGGATTTAGCTGAATTGATCTCAGGTTTAGTTTCTTTAGATGTAAATCTTCCACCGGCTATGAAAAAAAACAAATTCATATACGCATCATATTCTTTCGATCTTCCCGTGATCGTCCACCATAATCTGGTTAGTTTGGGAACATGCTCCATGAACTTTCTTCCAGCGATATTTCTTATGGAATCGTTCATTTCATTGTCGGCCAAGGCGCAAAGGGCTGCATCTAGTATACCTTGATGCCCTTTGGATCCGGCGACTTTGATCCAATTGTTATAAACCTCTACGTGTTTGGGATCGCTAGGTAAACTGTACATAATATCTCCTATTATTAGCGCTTAGTCTTCTTTAACTTTCACTTTTCTATCTTTGAAGGGCGGCTCTTCGAAGGCTTCTGCCTTTCTCTTGAGAGATGGCTCTGGTGTGCTTGTAGGAGCTTCTTCAGTCTTTTTTTCCGGAACCTCTTCTAAGAGCTTGGCCTCGACAAGGGCTTTTTTTCCACTTTCGCTATACTTATTATTGGTTAGATCGATCGCTTCGAATTCAGGAATTTGTTCGGAAAATTCCTGCACTTCTCTTACTCTTTGTTCTGCTCTTTCTTGTTCTTCTACGGGGAAATTTTTCATGACCGTGTCTATCTCTTGCAGGCGATTTGCAATCCGGTTTTTCAATGTCTCGCTATGTGATGCAAGGAGCCGCTGTCCCTGGATGGTATGCGGGAAATAATGATTGATCATGTTTTCATGGGTGGTGATATTGATCAGAAAGTTAGTGCAACGAGTTTTGTACTGCTCCAGCGTTTGTATGTCGGCACGTTCTAATCCACTCTTACTCTGGTAATTTAATTCATTAAGGATGAGCTGATCCATCGCTTGGATTCCATGGTTGATGCGAGGGACATGCAAAGGGCTAGTGGGAAGGTAGTCGAGAGCCCTGGAAAACAGGTTTGAAATAACATTGCTTTGCGCTGGTCTGGCAGAGGTGATTCCAAATCCTGCATCAGTCAAGGTATTAGTGCTCAGAATGAAGCCAATATCAAAATTTGAAAGAGACATAATAAGCCCCCTTTATTATTTCCAATAACCGCAAAATCTGGTTGGATTTTGCATGGTCATTGAAAACAAGGTTTTTGTCTTCTCTAATAAATATTATCGCAATATTTAAATATAAATAGCTACTAAAAATTGCAATCTAAATTAAAGTTAGTTCCTTTTT
>JABDDC010000087.1 GCA_013287815.1 Chlamydiota bacterium | reverse complement strand
CGCACCTATGGGGATTATGAATAATCCCACTAAACTCATGGACATCTTTAAAAAGCATGGAGTAGATCTAAGGGTAAAATTTTTGGGGCCTGTCAGATTTCCAAGCCACCTAGCCCGCTCCATGAAGCTTTATATGAATGAATTCCCCTTTGGAAGCGGCCTAGGTATTCTCGATGCCATGGCAGCCGGCTGTCCAGTGGTCTCTATGTATAGCGAAAATGGCCCTCAGCAAGGACGTTATGCAGGAACCTATTTTGGACTCGACCATGTTGTTCGCAGTGGCAAAGTGGAAGACTATATCGACCTCGCCTGTAAGCTCATCGAAGACCCTGAGATGTATACAGCGTGGTCGGCCCATGCCCTAACCCAATACGAAAAGCGGATCGACACGCAGCAATACGTCCAAAACATCGAGCTCATCATTGAACATTTCATCAAATTTAAAACGAAATGCGCGTAGCGCTTGAAAGGATAATAATGAAACAATCACGATCAGGCCGCTAGTGATAAAAAATCAACGGCACTACCAAGTCACTGAGCAACGGGGTCAGCAAGCCATCCATCATAATTTTAATGATAAGGAGTGTCAGGAATATCTTAAAGACCACCTACCATTGTACAAGCAGACTCTCATCAATACAGCAGAGGCAGACTTCCAGGTCCTTGTGAATAAAAAGCAACTGATGACCATCCTAAAAAAAGCCCCATCTAAAAAACTGGTTTCTTTAGATCATAATAGGCAAAAGCAATATTTACTCGAAGATGGAAAGGTTGCTCCCTTTCTTGTCCATTTGGGTATCATGAATTCCATGGGGAAAGTCCATCCTCAAAAAATGGACAAGTTTCGTCAGATTAACCGTTTTTTGGAGATGGTCGATGACGTTAGCGGAGATCTCGACCCCAAGAAAGGGATCCACATTGTCGATTTTGGCTGTGGCAAAGCATATCTGACCTTTGCCCTTTATCACTATTTTAAAGTTTTGAAGGGTTTTCAGATTAAGATCACGGGCCTTGATTTAAAGGCAGATGTCATCAGGCAATGTCAAAAGCTATCATCTGATTTGGGATATGCAGATGAGTTGCAATTTATCTTGGGTGACATCAAAGATTATGCCACCGATGATCCTGTCGATATGATGGTTTCGCTGCATGCTTGCGATATGGCAACCGATGCGGCACTGGAAAAGGCGGTCCGTTGGGGAGCCAAAGTGATCCTGTGCGTTCCGTGCTGCCAGCATGAATTATTCAATCAGGTAGAAAATCAAGATTTAAAGCCGCTTCTAAAGCATGGGATCTTAAAAGAGCGATTTGCTGCCTTGGTGACCGATGCGGCGCGTGCCCAACTGCTAGAGGCTCAAGGCTATCATACCCAAATTCTTGAATTCATCGACATGGAACATACACCGAAAAACTTGCTTATCCGTGCAGTAAAAAAATCACACAAGAATGCACAGCAGCTTCTAGAAGAGTATAAGCAATTTAAAAGTACCTTGCACATTAATCCTGCTTTTGAAAGATTGATGAACCCCCAATCGACGTCTTAAAAAGGAGTCATTTTATGAATAATTTTAGTACAGCTTTTACGCTGATGGCGATTTCAAATGCACTGGATACCTTTTCCGGCATCATTAGATATTATCCTAACCAAACAAAAGAGAAAACAGCGGCTATTGCAAGCTCAGTCCTCACAGGATGTGCCTATGTCTTATCTTCCTGTGCCTCTGATCAAATAATTCAGGTTAGCAATATCACGTGGTTGAAGTCTTATCCAATCAGATCGCTTATTTTTTTTGGAAGTCTTGTTCCTTTGCTTTATTCATTGGCAACCCTTAAAGGTAAAAGTTTTAAACAAATAAAGGAAAAAGGTCAGAGATTTTCTTTAGTTATTACCTTTAAAAATAGTGTCTTATTTCTCTCTGGATGTCATAAGGGCAGACACTTAGGTGTGCTTAATGAAGTAAAACCTTATGCCAACTTTGCACTGACGGCCCAGTCTTTAAGATTTCTAGGATTATTCATTTAAAGCAATCAATATTAATTTGTATTAACTTATTTATTTTTTTGTTATAATAATGAGTAATGAAAAAGATTAGATTTGGTACAATATGAGCATAGATCCTACCATTAATATTAAAGCCGATGCTGCTGAATGGGCAGGCATCCTCAAACAAGCTACCCAGAGTTTAAAGCAGGTAGGTGGACACCAACATATCTATCTTCATGCCTCAGGCGAAGTTGGAATCACATATCCAATCACTTCACCAAAAAATGCCGGTAGAGAGACTTCTCCCGCTCTGATTACCACGTTTAAACAAATAGTGGAAATCACCGGTCGCTTCCTTAAAGATTGTAACAGTTATTTGCAAGCTGACATGAGGAGTTCTTTGCGTAGTCTTGCAGAAAGGCAGCTGAAAGAAGTTAACGTTGATTCATCTTCTTTAGCAGTTGCTCAAGAGATTTTATTAATTCCGGTAATGGGAAAAAGAAAGTCTACGCCACTTCCGGCAGAAGTATCTGCTGAAGTGAATTTTGTTATGCGGAACGCGGCGATAGTCAACCGGTCAGAAAATGGAAAGGATGGAGTTTATTTTATTGATTCTGTAATGGATGATAAGTCCATTCGTACAGTCGTAAAACTTGTTACAAATCCACATATTCAGCTCACTGGTGATAAACTTTTTCAGTTGATAGGAGTCATTGTACCCAATAGTTATGCTTTAGATAAGAATTCTAAGGAAGCAGCATTAATAAAAGAAAAGCTTAGTGAGCTGATCGATGACGAAGATGTAAAAGAGGAGTTTGTAAAAAATTTAGAATTGAGCGACCACTTCATGTATACCGAGTTTATAGAGGGGTGTTCGTTTGGTTCTCTGCCTGCGCTGAATAGAGTCCAATTAGCTAATCCACAATTTATGAAGCAGCTAGGCAAAGTGATCTTGATCGATGTCCTTTGTGGAAATAAAGATCGCCTTGCTCCTAAAACTTTTAATCCTCATAATATTATGGTAGCAGCCGGCAAACCGGTGTGTATTGATAATCTCTATATATATTATCATGAAGAGACTAGCAGTAAAAAACAACTTCTTACTGCTTTGCTATCAGGTGAAGAAACTGACCCCAAAATTATCAAAGACCTTTTCAAAAGGTTAATTACAGAGCCCAATAAATTTTTAGCAGGATCTTCAATAAAAGAAACGTTCTCAGATGTTGACTTTGCACGCTACAATTACCCTGACAGATGCCGAGATAAAAGTGACACTCAATTACGTCAAGAGATCGTCATAGCATCTAAAGATAATAGAGAGGCTGATTTTATCACACCGGCAGTTAAAGAAGCCCGTTCAGCTATGCGTGAGGGTATTAGGGATGCTGCACGAGAAATTTTATTATTAAGCAGACAAACCGGCGTTATGGATTTTCTTCCCGAAGAAGTTAGAGATGAGTTTGCTGAAATGATGAGTATTATAAATGAAATGGAGGAAACACAATGAGCAGCTCAGTAACTTCTAATCCACAAAAGATTTGGTTGGACAGGCTAAAAAAAGATTTGGGAATCTTTAGCCCCGACGCAATAAAAATGATTAAAGCATATCTATCAAAAACAGGACTTAAAACTAAACTCATTTCAATTCTTGTACAAATGCATGGTGAAACGATGGATAGTTACAATGAGGATTTAAAACGAAAATACAACACTATCCGTTCGGAGTTTATTAAGTATATTGATGAACGAATCGTAGAAATGATCTCGCCAAAAGAATGTTCCTGGATAGATCCCTGGCTGATGCTAAGTCAAGTTTCTGGCGATCAAGAACTTCTGGAGAGCAGTTTGCATATTCACGATATTCTATTTACGGCGCAGGTCGTGATAGGTCATCAGCTCCTCAAGGGCAAAGATTTAGCTGTTGAAGAATTACATGAGCTTAAGGATATCCTTGTCGAGAGCTATTTAAAGCTGCTAAAGCGGGCAGCACATCATGAAAGTGCCCAAAAAATATTGGACGAATTGCAAGACACTTTACCTAAGAAGTTAGTTGAATTGGAAACAAGCTTGCGAGAAGAAGACTTTGAAAAAGCCAAAATACTCTTGCAGCAGGCTGAAGATGAGATGCGCGTAAGTAGTAAAGCCTTGTCCGTTCTGTCTGAGCGATAATTTATTTTCTTAGCCGGAGCAAATCATCAAATGGGATCAGATGGCTGAAAAAATTCTCGGCGATAATATTTGTCGATAATTCACCTTCGTAGATTAATATGGGCCGTACTGAGGTAGTTTTTGGAACTTTTATCTTGTCGATTTTTTTCTTCACTTCTTCAATAACACTTAATGGGATTTGTTTGCAAAATTTTATTTCGCAAACATAAAGAGTGTGCTTTGTTTGAATTAACAGATCGATTTGACAAGCTTCTTGCCGTTGTGTTTTATATTGAAAATATGGTGAAGCGCTTAAAACTGAGGTTGGAGAAATTTGTAAAATTTGCTGAATTGAAGACAAATTATTCAGCACTAAATTTTCAAATTGCAATCCCATGATTGTTTGCCATTCCGGGAGGTTTTCTAAATGCAGGTCGTGATAGAGTCCCTGCCGGATTAATTCTTTTTTTGGTTCAATATAATTGAGATAAAAACGGAGATAATTGTCTTTTAAGCGATATTTATAGAGTTTTGATCTTTTTATATTTCCATTCCAAACATAGTCTTTGGCAAGAAATCCGGATTGTTGTAAGGCATTCAGAATCTTACTAAATCCGCCTGTTTGTGAAATACCCAGTTTTTCACAAATTTCAACTTGATCCAGACTGCCGTGTGTTAAAAGTTTTACAATTTTTTTATAATCCTCGGCGCGGCGATCAAAAATATCACCGAAGATTTTATCAAATTCTTCAACTAAAATCCCACCCTTGCTAAAACACATCCTTTTTATGTTCTGTTCAGCTGTTTGTTCAGGTTGAATTTCTTCCAAATACCTTGGAACTCCACCTGTTATGCACAACATTTTGAATTTTTCGTAAGATGAAATTAGTCTTTTTCCCCAGAATTTATTTGCATCGAAAAGAGGCATCTCCTCCAAATTGATGGTAAGCGAGATTCTTCCCATGAACCCTTTGTCATTAAGAATATTATCCTGAATCCATGATGACACAGAACCGCAAAGAACGAGTA
>JABDDC010000086.1 GCA_013287815.1 Chlamydiota bacterium | reverse complement strand
CGCAGAGCCCTGGTTCCTGGCCGGTGAGCGTTTTGAATTGCGTCCCGACGGCAGCTATATCATCTATAATGGCTATGTCACGACATCGGAAAGGGTCGAACCAGAATGGGGAATCTACACGGAAGATGTCACTGTAGATAATGAAAAGCTGCTGACTGCAAAGAAAGTCAGCCTCCGTTTTGGCGATCGGAGCGTCCTTTGGGTCCCATCGCTCAGGGCTAACCTCGACTCAGTCTTTGACTCGCCTATCCGCTATCGCTTCCGCTGGGGTGGTAGGCAGGGTCCACGCCTTGGAATCACCTACGAGGTTTTTTCATGGGAAACCTGGAAGACGTTTGTCCGTTTCGATTATAGGTTAACCCGCGGTCCGGGACTTGGCATCGAGACCTATTACAAATCACTGGACAAAGATACGGAATTCAAAAGCATCAATTATATCGCCAAAGATTCCTCCTTCGTCCGTCCCAATGAAAAAGTGCGCTACCGCTATGAAGGCTTGCTACGTAAATCTGTCGACCATGGGAAACTTTCCTTCCTGCTTACTTACGACAAAATCAGCGACCTCGACATGCCAAGCAACTACTACGACTGGGATTTCAACATCGACAAATCGCAGAGGACGCAACTGCTAGTCAGGCAGCAGGAAGACTTTCTGATCAGTAATTTTTATACACGGCTTAAAGTCAATAATTTTCAAACGGTAAAGCAGGAACTGCCTTCGTATACACTCACGCTCAAGCCTTTCGTCATACCACGCACAGGGATTATCTGGGACAACAAAGCCAGCTTTGCTTTCCTCGATTTCAAGTATTCCAGCGACCTCGAACATGTCAGAAATTATTCTTCAAGCCGGGTAGAGTACTCGCCGCTGTTATACCGTCCATTTAATGCAGGTCCCTTGACAGTTACTCCTGAACTAGGTGGAATGGCCATCTATTACGGTAAGACCCCCGAAAGAAAATCGGGATGGTTGACGCAAGGACTGATCGGATGTGAATTGCAAACGGAGATGTACCGCTATTACGATAGTATCAAACATGTGATCGAACCCTATTCCTCATACCGCTACTACCCCTCCCCGGCCTTGTCTCCGCATCAACATTATATCTTTGATATCAGCGATGGATGGAACCATCTAAATCAGCTTACGCTTGGGGTTTCAAATAGCGTTTTCCAAAAGGATGAGGATGAGTTATCAAGACCCTTTTATGCCGATATCTACGCTCATGCCTTCTTCGATTCAAAATATCTCCATCCAATTATTCCCAGAATCTACGGAACATTTATTTTTTCTTTGATACCAAGTATTACACATACCATCGACACGGCTTGGGACGTCCAACATCATGACCTGGATCACTACAACTTCAGGACCGACCTCACCTTAAGCGAAGACTTCGCCATCGCCGCCGAATTCAGACATCGCGGCTCTTACAGCTGGAGAAAAGTGGACTCCTTTAACTTTTTCCTTGAGTCATTCCACTCAGAAGACCGGCTGCGTCAATCCAGCCTGTCCGATAGAAGGAAGACTTTCCTTATGCACCTCTTTTATAGGTTCCTCCCAACCTGGGCACTGGAGATCACCTCCAGGCAGGGCTACGACAGGCACCATGAGCCCGACTACTTCGAATATGAAATCGACCTTCTTACCACCATCCAGACAGCCTGGAACCTCCGCATCTCCTTCCAGCACAAAGAAGACGATAACCGTTTCGCCCTCTACTTCAACATGGGAATGAAGAAGTAAAGGTTAAAGGAATAATTTGCTTCCTCGCCCCCTTTCATTAAATCCCTCCCATAGTTATAATCTCCCCTAAAATAGGACTTATATGGAATTACTTATAATTGGCGCAGGGTACGTCGGACTGGTCAGCGGTACCTGCTTTTCGGAGATGGGCCACAGGGTCACTTGCCTCGATATTAACAAAGAAAAAATTGACAATTTGCAGAATGGGATCATTCCAATTTATGAGCCGGGGCTCGAGGAGATGGTCAAACGGAATGTTAAGGCAGGCAGGCTAGTGTTTACTACACACTACGCTGAAAGCGTTGGAAAAGCGCAGGTCTGTTTCATCGCTGTCGACACCCCTACCATGCTCGATGGATCGGCCGATACCACGCAGGTAGAAGCTGTCGCCGCCGCCATCGGCCACCATATGCAACACTATTGCGTCGTCGTTACCAAATCAACTGTTCCAGTCGGCACCACCAACCTGCTAGGTGAAATCATACAAAAAATCTTTGAAGCAAAGACGTGTGGACTTGGAGTTTGACATTGTTTCCAATCCCGAGTTCTTAAAAGAAGGCAACTCGATCAACGACTTCATGAAGCCGGACAGGATCATCATCGGAGTGAAAAACCAACGATCAGCCGAAGTTATGCGCGCCATCTACTCCCCTTTTATGGTCAATCACGAACGACTCTTAGTGATGGATGTGCTCTCAGCCGAACTAGCCAAATATGCTGCCAATGCCATGCTGGCAACCAGAATCTCATTCATGAATGAACTCTCGCACCTTTGCGAATCAGTCGGCGCCGATATCAACTGGATCCGCAAATCAATCGGAGCCGACGATAGAATCGGTAACAAATTTTTATATCCGGGCGCCGGCTATGGCGGCTCATGCCTCCCCAAAGACGTCAAAGCCCTGATGGCGCAAGCCGCCAACAATGGCACGCCGCTGCATCTTCTGAAAGCAGTTGATGATGTCAACCAAAGGCAGAAGCAGGTGATCGGCAAAAAAATCGACAGCTACTTCTCCAACAAAAAAGGTATTGCAGGCAAAACCTTCGGCATCCTCGGACTTTCCTTCAAGCCAGACACCGACGACATGCGCGAAGCTTCATCGCTCACCTTGATCCGCCACCTGCTCGATCAGGAGGCCAGTGTACGGTTGTACGATCCGGTCGCCATGCCGCGCGCCCATTCCATCCTCGGCGACCATCCTTCTATCACCTGGTGTTCCTCTGAACTGGAAGCCGCTACCGAAGTCGACGCCCTAGTGTTGATGACCGAATGGAAACAATTTCGCTTCCTCGACTTCGCCTCCATCCGCAAAGAAATGAAAGGCCACGCCTTCTTCGATGGAAGAAATCAATACAGCCCTGAAGAGATGGTAAAGCACGGCTTCGACTACTTCAGCATTGGCCGCTCCCCTGCCTACGCCCATCAAATTAACTCATCGAGCCTGCCTGTATGAGCGACCTCAAACAATACCTGAAGTCACAAGCCGATTTGATCGAAAAACAGCTTGAAATCCTCTTGCCTGAAAGACATGGGCCTTATCAGCAGCTCTATGAAGCTGCCCGCTATGCCATTCTGGGTGGAGGTAAACGTCTACGTCCCATACTCGCTTTGACAACAGCAAAAACATTGGGCAGCAATACACAAGAGGTTCTAACCTCAGCCTGCGCCCTGGAAATGATCCACTCCTATTCTTTGATTCACGACGATCTCCCTTGCATGGATGATGACGACTTCAGGCGAGGCAAACCCTCCGTGCATAAAAAATATAGCGAAGGGCATGCCGTCTTAACGGGCGACTTCCTCCTCACTTATGCCTTTGAAACTTTGGCTAGAGACCCCCATCTCAGCCCAGATAAAAAAGTGAAGCTAATAGCTTTACTGGCCAGACAGAGCGGCAGCGATGGGATGATCGGCGGTCAGGTGATGGACATTGCCAGCGAAGGGAAAAAGATCTCTTTAGATGCCTTACGCCTGCTCCACAGAAATAAAACCGGCGCCCTAATCACCGCTTCTGTCGAGTTCGGAGGCATCCTGGCCGATACCAGTGAACACGACCTTGAATGCCTCAGGCAGTTCGGCGACAACATCGGCCTGGCCTTCCAAATCATCGACGACATCCTTGATGTCACCTCCAGCGAAGCCAAGCATGGAAAGAAAATCGCTTCTGATGTCATTAATGAAAAAACAACTTTTGTCACACTGATGGGTATCGAGCAGTCTCAATCGTACGCCATGAATCTTTGCCAGAAAGCGACGGCCTCGCTAAAACCTTTGCACCATGATATCACACTGCTCACCAATTTGGCTGACTACATCATTCATAGAAAGAGTTAATATGGATTACAGAATACGACATCTACCCCTGAAACGTACCTTTGATATCATCTTCAGCATCTGTGCATTGATCCTGGGATCTCCCCTGTTCCTTTTCATCGCTATCGTCACTTTTCTTTCTTCCGGAAAAGTATTCTATTCACATGAGCGGCTAGGCCGTGGCGGCATCCCTTTTCGCTGTTATAAATTCCGCTCTATGTACGCCAATGCAGACAAGCGTCTAAAAGAAATACTTGAACACGACCTTTCCAAAAGAGAAGAATGGGAAAAAAACTTTAAACTGAAGAACGATCCACGCGTCACCCCCATCGGCGGCTTCCTGCGCAAGACTTCCCTTGATGAGCTTCCCCAATTCTGGAATGTCCTTAAAGGTGATTTAAGCATCGTCGGACCGCGCCCTGTCGTCCAGGCAGAACTTAATAAATACTTCGGTATCAAAGCCTACAAAATATTATCGGTCAGGCCTGGCCTTACGGGTCCATGGCAAGTGTCTGGCAGAAGCAATATCAATTGTTACCAGCAACGGATCAAACTTGACGAATTCTATATCGACAACCAGTCATTTTTACTCGACCTTAAGCTCATTGCCAAAACGCTCCCGGCCGTCATCATGTCAGAAGGAGCCTATTGATTGCTTAGATTAACTGTATTCTTTTTTTATACTTTTGCCCTTACACTGACTCTGCCGGTCCTGCTGCCTCAACTTCATCTGATCTACTTCGCCCCATTCCTGGTCGCGTCCTTCTACCGTTCTTCTAAAATTAATGCCTTATGGCTGGCTGTCCTTTGCGGAACCATCATCGACCTTCTGTCTGCGCATACTACCCTCGGATTCTATGCACTCGCTTATACTTTAACGGTATTAATCTTCTATTCACAGCAGCGGAACTATTTTGAAGACAGGCTGAGCACATTGCCCATCATGACCTTCCTTTTTGCTGTCACTACGACGGTCATTCAAGCGACCCTACTCTTTGTATTTGATAATGGCATCACCTTTACTTGGGAATGGATTACAAATGATCTGCTCCTCAACCCTCTTTATGATGCCCTTTACGCCCTGTTAGCTTTCACTCTTCCCACACGAATTTTTCTCCGTCCCCAAAACCGGCCGTCAAATATGTTGAATCTCAAAAGGAGGATCTGATGAAGAATGTTCCTCTGGCAGAAGAATTACGTCCGAAAAGTCTAAATGAT
>JABDDC010000085.1 GCA_013287815.1 Chlamydiota bacterium | reverse complement strand
ATTTTAAAGCCTTTACAATATGTTTTCGAAGGCTTAGCAAATCTTCGTCGCTTGTACAGCTCGCAAATTTACTAGACACATTATTAAGAAAAGAATGTGCGATAAACATTTTCCCTTTCTTATCCAATATACTCAGATCAGGAGATCTATCAATACTTATATAGATGTAACTTTTTAGATTTTCGCGAGACTCCATGTAAGAAACGCCGAGGCGCACCATCGCATAAAATGGACACATCCGGAGCTCTTCAGCTTTCAAAAGTTGTTCCAAACGTACGTCCAGGATTTGGACCTGTACTTGTTGCTGCGTTCCCGGCACAAGCACTGCGGGGCTTACAGGCAATGTTGATGTTGTTGAATTGTTGGCATTTCCGATAGGTTTTGAATAACTAGACGATGAATTTACCACAGAACTTGGGCTTCCTAATGATGTAGCTGTCATAATAACCTCCTTGGTAAGTTGAATTTCTGTATATAATGAAAGTGTAAATTAGTCAAAGTTATAATGACGATAAGTACCTACTCCGAATCTCAGATTCTTCGATCCCTTTGTCACTATTGATTTTACTTATTTTCTTAAATATATCATATTTTAAATTAATTTAAAGGAATCACATGACTAAAAAGATTGGTCCGCTCAACAAAGAAGAAGCGGAATTAGAAAAAAGTATCAGAGAGCTGATCGCTTCTGTCGGGGCCGATCCCAATAGCTTCGATGCTGACCTTGTTTCCCAAATCATCGAAACAAGCTTGAAAATGATCAGGGAAGGGATCGACACGGGCGAACTGAAGCTCATGACCCGGGCCTTCAAAGAAATGCGCTACGCCTATAGCATCTTCGACCAATATCCCGATAGGCAAAGGGTAAGCATTTTCGGCTCTGCCAGGACCCCAGAGGACCATATCGATTACGAGGCTGCTAAAAACTTCGCCGCTGCCATCACCAAAGAAGGGTGGGTATGCATCACAGGGGCTGCCGATGGTATCATGAAGGCAGGATTGGAAGGGGCTGAGAAGGAGTCAAGCTTCGGACTCTCCATCAGACTACCTTTTGAATCAGCCACCAGTTCAGTCCTCGCAGGCGATCCCAAGCTCATCACATTCCGCTACTTCTTTACCAGAAAGCTGATGTTCCTCAGCCACTCACATGCCATTGTCGCTTTCCCGGGAGGCGTCGGCACACACGACGAACTGTATGAAATCCTGACTTTAATGCAGACGGGTAAGAGCAACCTCGTCCCGGTGGTGCTACTGGAAGGGGAGAACGGTAAATTCTGGGATGCCTGGGAAGAATACATGCGTACCAACATGCTCACTAACGGATGGATCAGTAAAGAGGATTTCCATTTGTACTATCACGCCAAGTCAATCGAAGATGCAGTCAACAACATCAACTACTTTTACCATCGATATCACTCAAGCAGATATGTAAAGGACATTCTCATCATCCGATTGAAATCGCCTTTAAATCACCACCAAATCAAAATACTCAATCAAGATTACAAACTACTCATCAAAAGCGGCGAGATCTATGTCACTGAGCCATTTCCCGATGAAGATGACCATCTTTCATTGCCGCGCATCGCCTTCGAGCATAACCATAAACACTTCGGCCTGCTCAGAAAGATGATTGATACCATCAACAGCTTCTAAACCCCTCATCCTTCATCCTTCATCCTTTCAAAGTGAGACTTTCCGGCTTGAATAATGACGCCGCCTCCAAGACAATTATTACCATCATAAAAGACAACCGACTGCCCCGGAGTAACTGCTCGCTGCGGTTGTTTAAAAGAAACGTATGCTTTGTCTCTTTCGATCCTGTCAATCACGCAAGGCTGGTCTGATTGGCGGTAACGAACCTTGGCATGGCAGTGGAATGGTAGAGAAGGTGGCTCATTCGCCACCCAGGTTAAATCTGTGGCCACCAGGTCATCACAATAGAGCGCTGGATGATCTGACCCTTGCGCGACATAAACAATCCTTCTCTCCATATCCTTGCCAACCACAAACCAGGCCTCTCCCTGACCGCCAATACCCATCCCTTTGCGCTGCCCAAGAGTATAATAGGCTGCTCCGGTATGGGTACCGACCACTCTGCCTTCAAGCGTTTCAAAATTGCCCGGCTGCATCGCTATATATTGACTTAAAAATGGACGAAAATTGCGCTCTCCAATAAAGCAAATCCCCGTGCTGTCCTTCTTTTCCGATGTGGCCAACCCATGCTTGCGGGCGATTTCCCTGACCTCTTTCTTTTCAATATGCCCTACCGGAAAGAGCACTTTTTGCAAAAGAAAACTTTTCAAAGTATAAAGAAAATAGGTCTGATCTTTATTGGGATCAACTCCCTTGACCAAAGCAGGCTGATGATCAATCAGAATATTTTGACAGTAGTGTCCTGTCGCCAAATAATCGGCCCCTAGTTCCATCGCTTTCTCAAAGAAAACTTTGAATTTGATCTCACGATTGCACAAAATATCAGGATTGGGCGTTAACCCTTTTTTGAAGTCTTCAATGAACTGATCAAATACCAACTTACGATAGTTTTCAGTAAAGTTGACACCGTAGAACGGGATATCCACCTGATCGCAAACCTGTCTAACATCTTCATAATCAAAGGCAGATAGGCAAACTCCAGCCTCATCTTTCTCTTCCCAATTCTTCATAAAGAGGCCAATGACGTTGTAACCCTGCTCTTTTAAAAGCAAGGCCGAAACAGAAGAATCGACTCCGCCGGACATCCCGACCACTACAGTTTTTTTCATAAGACGCTAAATTTTAATTTTTTATAACTATTTTGACGAAATAGGTGAAAAAAATCAATCCTTTTTATTAGAGATATTTTAGACTTTTGTTTTGACCAAAATAGGCACCTACTATATACCTTTCGCTTTAATGCATGTTTTAGTGTAGAATATAATTGGAGTGCTTATGAAATGTCCCTTCTGCCATCACGAGGGACTTAAAGTCACAGATTCGCGCGATACGGTTGAAATGAACGCCATACGCCGCCGTCGCGAATGCTTGCAGTGTTTGAAACGGTTTACGACCTTCGAAACTATTGAACTGACTGTACAAGTAAGAAAACGTGATGGAACTTGTGAAGACTTTCAGCAGCAAAAACTGATCAACGGACTGGCCGCTGCTTGCGACCATACTAAGATTAGTCACGATCAAGTGATCGCGCTGGCTTCCCAGATTACCGACGAGCTAATGCTTTCACAGTTGCAGGAAATCAGTACGACGCAGATTGGAGAAATGGTTATGAAACATCTCCAACAACAAGACCCAATAGCCTTTATCCGTTTTGCATGTGTATACAAGCGAATTAAAGACATGGGAGAATTGGAAGAAGCTATTAATACAATACCATACAAGGATGAAATGATCCGCAACGGAAAGGTAAGGAGCTGAATTATGGCACTAAAAAAAACAGATGTCGCTAGATTTAAAAAACGTCTTGAAGAGATGCGCAAACAGTTGACACACTCCCTAAAGGGCTCTAATGCCGAAGTTAAAAAACCCGATGAGGCCACCGGCTACTCACAGCATCAGGCCGACCAGGGAACTGACGACTTTGACCGCACCATCAGCCTTGAAGTCACCAGCAAAGAATATGGCATCCTCCGTCAAATCGACCGCGCCTTAGAAAAAATTAACGATAATACTTACGGCATTTGCGACATCACCGGCGAAGATATCCCCCTTCCACGTCTCGAAGCCGTTCCATACGCCACGATGACTGTAAAAGCACAAGAAAAATTCGAAAAGGGCCTTCTCTAAAGTGCAAGCTGCCCCTCAGTCGAAATCAGTCAGCTGTCATAGAATTTCTTACCTGGCCATCGCCTTCGGTTTTTTCGTTCTAATCACCGATCAACTGACCAAATGGTATATTTCTACCCACGTCGACCATATCGACTCTCACCTCTATTGGTATCCCTATGGCGGCATCCCTGTCTTCCAAAATCTGGGAGGCATCGAATTCTCCATCAATAATATGACCAATAAGGGGGCCGCCTGGGGCGCCTTTGGTAACTACCAGATCCCCCTCATCGTGGTGCGCATAGGTCTGGTCCTCGGCCTGATCCTCTACCTTTTTTTTAGGCAAACAACGCAACCGGCAAATACCCCTCATACTAATCATTGCCGGAGCCATAGGAAATGTCGTAGACTTCTTCGTCTACGGACAAGTGGTCGATATGTTCCACTTTGTCCTCTGGGGCTACGATTTTCCGATCTTTAACATCGCTGATACCTCCATTTCCATCGGCATAGCCCTTCTCTTTTTACTCTCCTGGACAAAAAAGGATTCATGACCCCTCCACTTCGTCAGCTGCCCAAAGCCGGTCTTCCGCTCCAAGCTTCTAAATGGCTAGACATTCCGATGCTTCTAGACACCGACGAAATGAAAAAGCTCCTCGATGAATTAGGCGATATCTTTATCGTTCTTACAAATGGAGTCGTCAAGAAAGGAGAAGGCTTCCTCTCCAAAGAAGAATTTCTCGACTGCTATGATGCTTATGTCAGCGCTTTGAAAAATGGTCTCATGCCCAGCGATCCTCGTATCCGCCCCTACTTCTCAGTAGCCATTACCAACTATCTCGATCCTCTATATGTCATCAATATTGATGAGCATAGACAAATTATCAAAGCCGATAAACCTGTTTTGCAGATGCAGCAGCACCGCTTCAGCTACTCACCCGCCGATGGCAAATTCCATTCTATGGTGTTCGGCCAAGACAATATCCTCTGGGGTGTCCAATTCTCTTACCCGCAACTTTTTCAAGATGACAACTACCAAGTAAAATCCGTCAGAGAAACTTCCGAATTCCCCAATACAGCCCTCTTTAAAAAACTCCAAAGGTGGTCTCGCTCACATACCATCGCCACTCCCTTCCTCATCGATAATCAGCTCATCAACGCCCCCATTCGCCTTGGCAAGTCCTGCCTTCCCTGGATCAACCTCCACCCCCAACTTGTCAAATTGCAATTCGGGGTCAGACCCTGAATTGCAATTCTGTTCAGCAAATTGCAATCTACCTTTACAAAAAAAGAGGATGATAAATGCCTAGACCAACTCGTTACCATAATCCCGGTTCATGTTATCACGTGATTTTAAGGGGAAACCACGGTCAAGATATCTTTTTTTCTGAAGCTGATCGCAGTCGAATGTGCCTTCTTATACAAGAAGGAATAGAAAGATATGGTCATCGGATCCATGCCTTTTGTTTTATGAAAAACCACGTCCATTTTCTGATACAAGTAGGTCAGGTACCTCTAGGTAATATTATCCATAATTTAGCTTTTCGTTATACCCAAAGGATCAATAAAAAACTCGATCGGAAAGGTCATCTTTTTCAGGGAAGATATAAAGCTATTTTGGTACAGGGCCAATCCTATTTCATGAGATTATTGCGCTATATCCATCGAAATCCTGTCCGTGCAAATATTGTAAAAGATTCAAC
>JABDDC010000084.1 GCA_013287815.1 Chlamydiota bacterium | reverse complement strand
ACAGCGTGGTCGCGACACCCGTCGCTAGCGCGTTACATAACAGCGTGGCGGCGACCAGGCGTCTTCGGCAAGCCGAAGCCGCAGAAAAGCGGTAGCGAGCTACCGCACTCCAAAGCGCTGCGCGCCTTCGCTACGCGTTTTATACAACGCTGCATGTCCTCCTGTGTACAACTTTTTAATCACACCCGTCGCCCTCTTCTGCTTTTCGGTAAAGGTCTTTAAATTGATTAAATAGGTCGATGTATTGTCTTTAGGGTACTTTATACCCTAAAATTTAAACCCAAAAACACTTTAGAATATACGTCATTGTATGATTATAGTTTTTTAATAAAAAAAGAATAAAGAGTGCTATAGAAGGAATTATCATGTCGCCACTAACGAAAATGAGTATTGGTTTAGGTTTTGGTGTGTCTGCTACAGCTGGTCTTTTTGTAAGAGACTCCTCAATGCCTTCAGCTAAAATCAACGCTCAAAAATGTCAGTGATGAATTAATAAAAAGTAGACTAACTCGAACTTAAAAAAACAAAAGGAAATATATGTCAGCTAATATCACCAATTTATTGGTTCATTGTAATTCAGGCACGGCATTCATTTATGAACGAAAAAATGGGAAATTGCCTCTTCCAAATCAAGATGTACTGAATTCAGTAAATTCTGCTCAAAGGGCACTGTTAAATCGTGAACAAATTAACGAGCTAAAGAATATTCCCGGAAATTATGAAGCCTATTTTACCACATCAGAAGGGATTGTCAGAGAATTTAGAATCTACAGGCTCTATGATAAAAAATGGCTATATTTAGTCTCTATTACTTTTGATAAGAAATTTAAATATAAAAAGGAAGATAAAGATAATCCCATTAACATTCTTCTAGATGGTGAGACGCTTATTTACGATTATGAGCCTGGTATTTTAATACCGGATACTGAGGACGAAGCGGTTATGTTCACATTTGCTCATAATCATTTTAATAGCTTTGAGAAGGCTGTGGATTTACTTATTGAAAGGAATTGGCTTCCCAATGGTATAAAATTGGCTCAAAGAGACATCTACACCCTTGAGTGTAATCCAAACAAGCACGCAGAACTTCTTGAAGAGCAGTTGAAAGCCTTTGAAGCAAATAAACAGCGAAAAGACAAAGATTTAGACAAAGATCAGAAATCCAATAGTTCTTCATCAAGTTCATTGACGTCGTCCTTATCGGCAAGCAGTTCGATTCCTTCGGCTGTGCAAGACACGTTTATAACCATCTTTGAAAAATGCATTTCTAAAGATCCATTTAATAATTGCATTATCGATTTATCCGGCCCGGAGGCTAATAAGGAATACTCGCATCAGGTAGCTACTGATATTTTTTCCCGGCTCCTTAAAAATGAAGATGGCCATGAGCACTTGCTCGTTAGATTTTCTCCAACCAATACACACCTTTACACCCATCTTATCAGTAGCGGTTTCACAATTCATAACGGACGTGCTGACAGCCTTCTTGTCAAGCGTTGTCTTGGACATCAGGAAGCTGACTGTGCTTATCCAGCCTTCAAGACCATGTCTGTGGGAATCACCGTCGTGATTTTTAATCAGTCACTGTCACATTTTCTGGCCGTGCAGGAGAAATCGGGCCCTTACAGGGGTTGGAAGGCACCCACAGGGACAGTTGACTACGAAAACGAAGATGAGCTGCAGGCCGCAGCCCGTGAAATTAAGGAAGAGACCAATATTGATATCGAGAAAGAGCAGCTGTCCTTAGTTGCAATGGCTCCGACAAACAGTTTCCGCGGGAGGAGTCCCGATCGTAATTTTGTGTTTACATGCAAACATACAGGCTCAAGTGAAATAAGAGCACAAGAAAAAGAAATCAGGAAAGTCGAGTGGATTTCAGTTGATGAATTTTTGAATAAGAATGACCTAGTTGCTCATCAGTTCAGGCCGCTGATCCTTCAAGAAGTTGTAAGGATTGCCCGGGAAAATCTCCTGAATAATCAAGGCTGGAAGCCTGCAAATGCCTTTTGGGGATCAGGTAAGGCAACAACTCTATTCAGTAAAATATAAGGAAAGGCGCTTCGCGCCTTCTTATACCTCTTGAACGGTTACTTTTTTCTTTTCTCAGATTATTTTAAAATTAGGGTATTTTATACCCTAAAATTAAAACTAGCAGACGATATATAATAAACGTTATTACATCATTAATTTTATTTAATAAGGAGTATATATGAGTTCTATTGGGACATCTACTACCACAACATTCATTTATAATAGCGGGCCAAATGCACAGGCAGTTGCATCAAATGCAAGGAATCCGGGAGATATGGTCATTGTTGCTAAAGGTTCAGGTCTTGTTACAACAATTGCATCAAAAGTTACTTGCGGAGGTTCACTGACGTTAGTCTCTATCTGCGAAAGCGCTAGCCAGGAGTCTAATAGCAATTCAGATAATAATAGAGTTCCATTATCAGACCGTCAGATTTCGTCACTGCCTACTGCTTCTAGTCCACCTGGCGGCCTACAAATCGGAAGAACTTCTTCATTTATGTCTACCCTCGCTCAAGTTGACCCAAATCGATATTATCTCTCTCAATTAGTAGATGAATGGACACATGAGGTCAGCCAATTAGAAGTAGGCCGAAAAGATGGAAAGTTTTTAAATTCGGTGAATGTTTTTTATCGGAACTATTTTACCAATTGTCCATATTACTTGGACTTTCGAAAAGATGGCTCTAATGAAACAGTCTGTTCTGTGACTGATGTAGAGATGCTAAATATAAAAAAAGAGCGCAGCTACTATCTTGGTAAATTCCCTATTTTAAATGTTAACAGCCAGCCAATTATTGTAAATAAGGCAAATGAAGAAGCAGTAGAGACTGTGATTTTATTTTTTGAAACCCTGTATAAAAACCTAGGGCCATTTACTCTAAACAGTTTGGGCGGAGGAACTCAGGTTAATGGCTTGAATACCACTTATGTAATTGGTGCACGAAATGTTTTGGAAGTGCCCTATAAAGAGGAACTCTATTCTATCAGTAACCTGAGAATTAAATATAACGCTGAAAGAAAAATAATGGATGTTTTTTGCGATGCAACTAACTGTAAACATTGTCATGATGCCTTTACTGATTTGTCTTTTGAACAAGTTATCAAAGAAAATCGTGGATTTGATTTCTCCGCTGTGATGGAAGAGCTTCCTGACACTTTGGGAGGTCAATTCATAAAATCTTATATCATCTCTAAAATATAAGGAAAGAAAATGTTTGTAAAACCTACCGGCATAATGGGCAACTTTAATACCGATACATTGATTGACGATAGAAAGGTTCCTGAAGTTGTGAAGCCATCCTTGACGACTATGGATGAACTTAACCGGCTCAATGGGAAAAATTTTTCGCTTGAGTCTGATGAGGCAGAATTGTTCAGAAAAATTGAATGTGCCTGTCAAGAATTATTCGATATTTTTAAGGGAACACCGGTTGCATCTTCTGATATAGTTGAATTAAAGAAGCGGGTCAGCATATTAGAAAATCAAATAGACAAAGATATTCAGAATCTTATACGAAAAAACATTAAGTCGACTTGCGAAGATGACTTCATTGATGGCTTGTCAGAAATAAAGAAATTGCTAAAAGTTGATACGGAGAAACTTCAAGCCGATCTCTTAAAGAAATATCTGCCTGCTGATGATCCTGAGTTCACCCTTTTCCTCCAATTACGTGAGAATCCGGTTTTCCAAAAAGCTAAGGATGAAGCTCTAGCTAAATGCAGAGCCATCTTATTAGGAAATGGGCGATTTCAATTCCATAATCAAATGCTATTGTGCATTGAAGACGACTGTGGCATAGATTTTATTGCAGATTGGATCAAAGATCTTCTGAAAGATCTTGATAAAGGCGGAATCAGTGTCAAGACATTAACTTATGAAGTTCAACATTGTAGCATGTACAGTCAATTGATTGATCGCTATTTAAGTGGTTATGCTTTACCAAGTATAGTCATGTTTGGTACCGATAAGCTGCATGAAAGGCAGGGCATAAGGCTCACCACGCAGAAAGACAGAGCCTGGAACTGTTTAGCTGATGGGATAAGAAAAGCCCGAAAAGAAAATAAGGATCTTAGGATCATTCCCGTCAGGCTGGGGAGGCAGCAGAGCTTCTTTCCGCCAAGCGACTGCAGTGAAAAGGTAATGAATGAAGATTTGCTTGCGCAGTTTCCGGTAGCAAGGAAATCCTACCATCGGAGCTTGTTTGAATTGATAGGTCAATTTTGCCATACAGAAGCTCACCAGCAAACTCTTGGAGAAATTATAAAAGACTTCGAAGAAGCTTTTAAGGAGGGTAAATGTCGTTTGTAAGACCTATAGGACAACTTTCAAGCAGCTTTACGGCATCGGAGGTTTCCAACCAATTTGAAGAGCTGGAAAAGGCAAATTATTCTGATTGGAAAAAGAAGATTCAGGCAATTGTTTTTAAACAAATAGGCCTTATGAAATGGGAGTTTGATCTGAATGGGATGAGCCACTCCGTTATGTCAAAATTAAAAGATAAAATCACCAAAGCGGGTTTGACTTTTACTTATATTGAAGGAGAGTACTTTCAGAGCGACCATAATGAGTGGTCTTCCATACCGGCAAAGTTTGAAATTTCATTGCCGGAAAAGCCTCTTAAAGAAGAGGAGGATGGTTATTTTAGTGATGGATGGGAAAAAGAATTTAGAGCTTCTTTCTTTCAAAAAGTCATTCAAAAAGCATTAGAGAAAGAATATGAGCTATATGCAAAAAATTTAGAGAAGATCATACTTAGTTATCCGGGTTATAAATTATATATCTTGAATGATCCAAATGGGGTTTCCAAAATTGTGATGGACTGGATTAAACAAGACTTAAAAGATCGTGGATTTGAGCTGGAAAAAAAATCAACCACTATCCAAAATGACATCTCCGGCGTTCACGCCGAATACAGCGGCAGCTTACATATTACAAATCCCAAAATCAATAACTATAAAACCTTATTGATAAGGGATCTAAAAATTCTATGGGTAAGCGATATTTAGCGAGAACTATCAACGAAAATAAAATGAAACAACACAATCGACATAAATTTGAAGCCTTAAGAAAATTTCACTTACCGGTCGACCAATATGCCATAACAGGTAGCGGTCCTCTCGGCATTCGGAATTTAAGAGAGATAGCTGATATCGATATTATCGTGAAGCCTGAACTGCGAGATACACTTGCAGCAAGGTTTGGTATCGTCGATGATGGTGAGGTGAAGAAAATTGTTTTTCCCGGAGACGATGATATTGAAGCCTTTTGGGAAGGTTCTTTTTATACCAAACCTAAAGATGATTTCCCATCTGTTGCAGATCGAATTGCACAAGCCGAGATCATTGATGGATTACCGTTTGACACTCTTGCAACTGTTCTCTGTTTCAAGCGTAAATTGAAACGAGAAAAGGATCTGAAAGATATTCAGCTAATTGAAGAGTGGAAGAGAAAGTAAGAATGATAAGGGAGATAACTGGATCATATTTCTTAACTTCATAATGCGAGGCATTGACATACATGTCAACTACTCGTATTTGAAAATTCTGGCTTAGACTAAGC
>JABDDC010000083.1 GCA_013287815.1 Chlamydiota bacterium | reverse complement strand
ACTTAATCCAACCACCAATCATTTTCCCGATTTCTTGAATAATTGTCTGGATGGCCAGGTATTGTGAATTATCGATGGTGCGAGTATCTTTTGCCAATCTAACCAACACTTTAAGCAGGTCGAGCTTGTCACTGATTACATAAAGAGAATGAATCCGCTCTTCTCCTTTCTGATGACCTGTTTCTATGAGGACTTCTAAAAGAGCAAGTCTCGTTCATCAAATAGTTTATGATGTTTTCACCACTGTATTTGATAGAAAATTTATTTTTCACTCCCTCTCAAGTCGTCTAGGAAAGGGAACCCATGTCGGAGTCACATTGTTGCGTCGCATGATCAGAAAGGTCAGCGCCAATGGCAAACTACCCTGCTATGCCTTACCTACGCTATTGTGACGACTTCATTATCTTATCTAATGATGAAAACCATCTAAAATCTCTAATCGTTTCCATTAGAGAATTTCTTGCGAGAAATCTGCAACTGCAGCTTCACCCCAAAAAATTAATCATTAGAAAATTGAGTCAGGGGATCGATTTTGTAGGCTATATTCTTTTTTTGCGATATACATTGGTGCGTACACGAACAAAGCGACGGATGAAAAAACGACTTCGAGTGGCATATGAGACCTATCTAAAAGGTAAAATAGACGGTGTTAACCTGGATCAAAGGCTACAGAGGGGCTTTGCCCCTCAAACTCCCCAGCAGGGGGCTACGCGCCCCCTGCACCCCGCGGTCAAGGCATACTTGTGGGTACAAGTATGCGGTCAAGGGGGGGGGCCTCCCCCTTGACAATCCCCCCTGATCGCCACATCTGCGGTTCCTTGAAAAGAGACGATTAGTTAATGTGTCCGTGATTCTCACAATGAATCCAAACCAAGTGCCAAGGACCAAGTTGCCAAGGACTTTTTCAAGGATCAAGTGGCCAAGGACCTAGGACCTAAAGAACTTCCGCAGGCCCGACGCGCCGTCTTCGACGTAGTCAAAGTGGTAGCTGCTGACGCCGGGGCCAGCAGGGCCGGAGCCCCCAACAACCACAGGATACATTCGACCATTGTACTCAACCTGCTCTTTGAGGAGCGTAAAGATCCAGGGATTTTGCCCGAAGATGCACTTCCCCGTCCTTATCCGCTCCATAAAGATGCAAATGGATGCAGGCGTGAGTTCCGTCATTTCATAGCCCGGTTGCGCCCTTATTAAGGCCTCTTGCACGGCAGGGCTCTCTTCTCGACTTCCATCAATAACGTCCACCGTCATGAGCGCCCAATAGCCCTCTGCGACACGAGTACCTCCATGCGCTGCTAATACGACAGGATTAAAACAAGCAAAACCGGTTGAAATGTCGGGTTTGCCCTCCGTTCGGTGTTGGACCAGTTTCTCCAGATTGTTCGGCTCATCTAACGGGCCGCTTGCGTAGATCCCTGCAGGGACGTAGAAGAACCTCTGGCTTACCATCCTTAGCCTTCCATCTTTGAAGTAGGGGTCTGGGGCTTTCATGTACTCAAGAAGAGGCATACCATCTATTATTTCCGGCAGAGGAGGCACCTTTATTTTTTTCAGTAGAGGGGGCTCCTCACCATTGCTGACGAGGTAACCCAGGTCATCCCAGGCTTCCTGCCCGTACGTGATTGCTTTCAATTGTTCTTTCCATAAACTTTGATCCTCCGTATTGATATTCATTTTCCAATCCTTGCTAACTTTTTCAGAGGCTGCCAAATCTTTCGAATCCAAAAATCCCATTGCTTGCTGAAATGTATCAAGATTCATGTTAAACCTAGAGTTTCGCGGGTGGAAGCTTCTCCATAATCCGATTACTGCAATTGCACATGAAATAAAGATAGCTCCATTAATAATTCGCGATCTAATAGTTAGGCTGTTAACCACATAAGTTGTGCCGAGCGCAGCACATGCAAGCGCCGAGATAATGACATTTCGTTTAGTGTAATGTTGCCTGGTACAATTGGCAATGTTTGCAATAGTACCTTCCACATTACGGTATGAATTAGTAATATATGAGGTCATGTTCATTCCTTTTTAGATCTGTTTAAAATATTTGTATCATTTATATCATATAATAATTATTAAAGCAATACTAAAATAACATTACTAAAATATATTAAATAATAAAATTCTCTGCGCATTCTCAGCGCTCTCTGCGACTCTGCGGTGAATTTCTCGTACCTACTCCGAATCTCAGGCCTTTTGCTTTTGTTTGACTTTTCCTGGAGATAGAGGTATTCTAGAGGATTAATAGAGGAAAACGATGGGTTCAGACCATTTTAAAGGGAAAAGTGCTGTAGAGCATGTCGCTGAGGCGCAGGCAAGAGGTATCATTGCGGCCGCAGAAATCCATGGGACAGAGATTCCAGGCTCCATTGCTGCAGGTACCGACGGCGCTAGGGAAACCGTCATTGTTTTGCTTTTACTGAATCTTTTGGCCATGAATATGGGCTGGTCCTACGGAGTAACCCTCTCTATTTTCGCTATTTTTGCTTTTGGCTGGCTCATCTGGAAGACGGGCAGAAGCGCCTGGCTCGGCTGGTCGCGTCTGGAGAGGCTTCACCGTATCCTCGAGGAAGAAAGATGGGAAATCGAGCATAATCGCGGTCAAGAAAGGGAAGAGCTTAAAGCTTTGTACGCCGCCAAAGGGTTTGAAGGAAAGCTTCTAGAGGACGTTATGGACGTGCTGATGGCTGATGGTGACCGCCTACTAAAAGTGATGATTGAAGAGGAATTAGGCCTGACTTTAGAGGTTCATGAACACCCACTTCAACAAGCCTTGGGAGCAGCCTTAGGTGTTTTTATCGCAGCTATTCTTTGTATTACAGGATATTTAGCCGCACTCAATATAGGTCTCTTTGCTGCTGCCTTTATTACCATTCTTATGAGCAGCTTTATTTCCGCAAAAGCACAGCGCAACGAGCTTATTTCGGCGATTGTATGGAATTTGGCGATCGCCTTTATATCTATTGGAATGGCCTATTTTCTCCTTGATTTCTTTCATGTCCTTGGATGGGTCTAATGAGCGAAACAATCACTCTGGCACGCCCTTCCAACCTCAAACCATCCCTTATTTTTGAAGAATTTTTTGGCCTTGGACAAGAGGCGAGCGTCAGCCCTTTCCTGATCCCTGATTCGAGACGCTGGGCTGCTAACCTGACCCTCAAAGCCTCTATTTTTGCTGCCGGCTTGCTGGTTCTCTCATTTACTCTTTCTTTTTTTCCATTAACAGCTCCGATTTCTTTTCTATTCCTGATTCTGGTCTATTTTTTGGCAGGAATACCCGCTTTAATTGAATCAATCGAAGATTTGGCCTCCTTTGATATTAATATTGACATTTTGATGACCTTAGCGGCCTTTTCCTCGGTCCTAATCGGCAGCAGCATGGAAGGAGCCCTTCTACTAGTCCTGTTTGCCCTTTCTGGATCCATTGAAGATTCGGTCACGGCCAGGGCCAAGGGGTCCATCAATAGTCTCCATAAGTTATCCCCTACAAAGGCATCTGTCATTGATGAATCAGGCAATTTAATCGACCGGTCGGTCAAAGATATCTCCATTGGGACCATTATCCTGGTTAGAGCTGGCGAGGTCGTCCCTTTAGATGGCGAGGTGATTGCCGGTATCTCATCGGTCAATCTGGTCCATCTGACCGGTGAAAGCCTTCCGGTCATGAAAAAGACCGGAGATGAGGTAGCCGCCGGCGCCCTAAATACGGAAGGATCACTTACTTTAAAAGTGATTCGGACCAGCGCCGACTCTACCCTCAGCCGTATTATTCAGTTGGTGACCCAAGCTCAAGAAGCCCGCCCACAGTTACAAAGGTGGTTTGATAAGTTTAGCCGTGCTTATGCCCTAACGATCATTGGCCTATCAGCCTTTTTTGCCTTAACGTTCTCCTATTTTTTAGGGTTGCCATTCCTCGGATTTGAAGGTTCCGTTTACCGTGCCGTGGCATTTCTGATTGCCGCCTCCCCATGCGCCTTGATCATCGCCTTGCCGATCGCCTACCTAAGCGCCGTGAGTGCCTGTGCTCGCCAGGGAATCCTTCTTAAAGGGGGTGTGGTCCTGGATGCCCTGGCGCAATGCAAGACGATTGCCTTTGATAAAACTGGTACATTGACAACCGGACAGCTCACCTGTGCGGAAGTGAAAGAAATCGGTAAAGCAACTTTATCTGAACCGGAAAAAGATGTCGTCGCCGTTGCCTATGCTCTGGAAAGAAATGCCGTACACCCCATCGCCAGGGCTGTCACAGACTATGCAAAAGCAAAGAATGTGGAATCAAAAGAGGTCCAGGACTTTAAATCGATCCCTGGGTATGGTATAGAGGCTACGATCGAATGGAAAGGCAAACAGGCCTATGTCTTCATGGGACATCCGGACTATATTAAAGACAAATTGACAAATCAGGAAAATGAACTGCTCCAAACTGAGGTGGAAGCTCTTCAGCAAGAAGGGAGTCTCATCGCCGTCCTCTTGATCGACAAGAAGCTGTTTCTCTTTGCCTTCCAAGACACTCTACGCCCGCAACTGTCTGATACGTTCGATAAACTAAGGGCGCTAGGTAAATGGAAGCTTCTGATGCTGACAGGCGACCACGCCGCCAGCGCGCAGCGAATCGCCGAACTGCTGGGACTGGACGAATACTACGCCAACTTACGTCCCGAAAATAAACTGGACCATGTCACCCGCCTGTCGCAAACAGAAGGACTGGTCATGGTCGGCGACGGCATCAACGATGCCCCAGCCCTGGCACGGGCGACAGCAGGAATCTGCATGGGAAAGGTAGGCAGTGGAACAGCTATCGACGCCGCGGATGTAGTCCTCCTCCATGACAATCTGGAAAAACTCGACTGGCTCATGCTGAAAGCCGTGCAAACGCAAGCCATCGTCAAACAAAATCTCTTCATCGCTATCGGCGCCATCATCATCGCCAGCGTCCCCGCCCTGGCAGGGCTGGTCCCTCTCTGGCTTGCCGTCGTCATGCACGAGGGCGGTACCGTACTTGTCGGGCTCAATGCCCTCCGGCTTTTAAAATAGAATTAAACACAAAGACACAAAATCTGCATATTTGTATCATTTGATGAAGTAACAAGAATGATCATCATCACAACATATCAGATTGGAGTATAATTATTATGGAAAAGAAAATTCAAAATCAATTCTTCGATTATGGATGCGGATTTCCCATCATTATAATTCTTAATGTATTTTAAAATCCGAATTTTGAATTTTCAGCACACTGCAATGCAGCCCTTATGCTTAAAGATACCAACACGAGAACGAGGTTGTTTCACACGAATCTCTACTTCACAGCCTAGAATGAATAAATAATGGAGAAGAGTATCAGTTCCGAACTCAGATAACCGACCGTTAACTAGCATTGACACTTTTGGCTGTGTTATTCCAAGTTTTTTTGCTACTTCAATTTGCGATAATCCACTACTTTCGATCAGAGTACTAACCTTATCTAAAAGCTCAGCTCGCGCTAATAGCTCTTCAGCATTCTTACGTCCAACTGCAGCAAAAACATTGCCCTCTGAGACTTCATAATCTGTTTCTTTATCCATTTTTTCCTCCTTTACTCTTCCACTCTTTGTACATTAT
>JABDDC010000082.1 GCA_013287815.1 Chlamydiota bacterium | reverse complement strand
AAAGCCCCAGCTGGAATCGCTCAAAGTTGGGGTTGTCGAAGCCAATAAGATTGGTGATGAAGGGGTGACTGCCATTGCAGAGAAGTTAAAATTAATGCCTGACTTTAAATCGATTGATCTGACCAATAATAAGTATAGCAAAAGTGGAAAAAAGCCCTTGACGAAGCTAATCTCCTAGAAGAGGTTCCGGAAAAAAAGACTGAAGAAGCTCCTACAAGCATACCAAAGCCAGCTATCAAGAAAAAAGCAGAAGACCTCGAAGAACCGCCCTTCAAAGATAGAAAAATGAAAGTTAAAGAAGATTAACCACATTCTCGATCAACTGCTCAGAAGCGGCTTGCAACCTGATTCCAAATTGCTGTAACGGAGTGCCAAATTTCTGTTGTCAAATCGACCGCGCTATCTTTTAAGAAAGCCGCGCAGCTAGCTGCCCCCTTTGCAGCGGGAACGATGATCCCGGCAAAAACTGCTTTAAACACGTAAGCCACTTTTTCCGCGACAGATGCCAACACGTAGATCAAGGGCTTGATCACATAATTAACGAGCAGTTTTCCTGCCTCTAAAACGACGTTTGCTATTGCTTTGAACACAGGAGCAATGAGCTTATGGAAGATAAACGCAGCCGCTTTGCCTGTAGCCAGCGCAAGCTCTTTGATCGATTCGGCTAGAACCCTGCACACAAAATGAATGACGTTGCCTGCGGCCTTAAGAATGGGATGGATAAGCTTATTCCAGACAGGAATTATCAAATTCCTAAAAATCCACTGCGCCGATTGGGCTACTTTTTGGGCAACCTGACCAATGCCCTTTGCCAAGTAGACGATAGCATTGGCGATTCCCTTCACCAAAGGCATGACAAGCCGGTTCCAAAAAGGAGCGATTACATATTGAAAAAGTATACGGACAGCTTGGGTAATTTTTATACCGATAGCTTTAACTGCAGATCCAACCGCTATGGCTATATTCTGAACGACTTTAGCTAATCCATGAAGTACCGGAAAAAGGACCTTTTCCCATAGAGGCTTCAATACATGGTCGAATAATGATTTAGCCAAGGCTGCTATTTTATTTCCAATCACTTTTAGGGCAGCGCCAATCTTGGCGGCGGCGAAATTCAACGCTCTAGCTACTGCCTCGCCTACGGGGGCAATCACATTCTCCCAAAGCGGCTGAAGGACATTGTGGAATATCCAGCCGGCAAGCTGCGTAATTTTGGCAGCCACTTCCTTAACGATTTTTGGCAGCGATAAAATGAGCTGCTTTGGCAAGGCGTAAAAAACACCATAGACTGGCACGGCCCCCGCCACAAAAATTTTTGTTCCGAGATTTTTTAACATTTCACCTGTTTTTGATAAGGCAGCTATTCCTGCTTTGCTTCCGAGGGTCTGAAGGATCCGTCCTTGCAAATGAAATGTCGTTCCGTAAAGCATCAAAGTGTAAAGTGATGCGAAGATGACAATAGCGCCGGCGGCTACCTTTGTTTTCGTTTCTGACGTATTAGAAAAGGCTCTAAAGTTGCCAACAGTCAGGTCATAAGGATTTTTTACATAAATATCGTAAACGGCTCCCACTGCTGCTTTGCATCCTCTACTGATAGATGAGCTATTTTGCTCGTTCCAGCCGTTCTTTGCTGTTGTTAAGGAAAAAGGATTATATGTAATATTTGTGGGTTCTTCATGAATATGCGGAAACCGTGAATGAACATTCTGATCATCTATACGAATTTGCACTTCTCCTAGAGGGTTGACCATGATATCTAAAGAAATCGGCATACTCATAGTTACAACTCCTTTTTAAATTAATTAAATTAAAGTGTAACACAAAACTGAATTAATTTCAAATTAATTTTTGTTGTAATTTTTGTTGTAATTTTTTTAATGTCATTTTCTTATTAAATTAGAATAAACATTAAATCCATCTCCAATTGGACAGGGCTCCTCTGCAACTGTATTTCAAGGTATGTCATTGACGCAAGCCTCTCCAATCGCAATGAAACAACTCGATGATTACTCATCCCTGGAATTAAACGAAGAAGAAGCCGCTCAAGTCTTGGAAGCTCTCGATGCAAGAGAAGGTCTTTTAAGGAAATTGCATAGCAATGGAATCAAAGATGGCATTGTCCTTCCCGCCCATGCTGTCAGAGTCATTATTTCCGGTCCTGAAGACAAAGAAACAAAATCAGGTTTTGGTATGCTTCAACATCTGGCTTATGGCTCACTTAACCCAAGAATTCATTATTTAAGTGATAAGCCTCTCTCTACAAGGCTTCAACTAGCCCATCAGCTGCTTAATGGACTTAAAACAATGAAGGACAACCACGTCATACATAAAGATATAAAACTGGAGAATGTTTTTATTTTTGAAAAGGCGGAAAATGAAATCGAATGCCGCCTTGCAGACTTTGATGAAGCGATGGTTGTCACCGATCCGGAAAGTCAGTTTGGTGTAAGAACAAGCGAAGATGGATCAATGATTGAAAGTGAATCCATGGGCAGCTCATTTGTTTATCATCCTCCTGAAGATGGGGCTGCTTATAGAGAGGCCGGCGAAAGAGGTGATTATGTTGGTGCTGAGGCGATCGTCTATCAAAGTGAACTTTATGCCATGAGTAATTCCATATTAAGTATCATATTGGCCGATTTTATAGGCGATGATGAACCCGAAGCCGAGCAAGTTAGGAAGATTGCCAAAAATTTCAACCTTTCCGATGAGCTAACCAATGACCTCATCAATTTTGCGACCGATATACGCAAGATAAATCCTCTGGAAAGAATAACCGTTGAACAAGCCATTGAAAGAATCCGGGTAATTCTTAGCAAAATGCAATAGAAAGTAATCCCGGATTGCATTCCTAACTTTTTATTGTTTTTTTAGTAATGTATTACTAATCAATTGGCGACGCTGGATCTCATTATCATGGCCAGGATATTAGATCCTTACATTGAGGATTTGATAGGCGCTTTTCCGGACTGCTTCAGACTGATGGAAGAGGCCTTTGTAGGCTGTCGCTTTGGCTTCATCCTGATATTGCCCTTGTTGGAACAAAGCTTGTAAAATTTCGAAAGCGAGACTTACACAGTGTGGCATAGAGTGAGTCGCGCAGCGCCTTGCAAGGTCTTTTCCTATATCGAGGGATTGTCCTTTTTTAACGAGATCCAAGACGATAAGCAATACATCTGCATCTGAGGAGCTATGTTGATTGGGATTTGGGAACCGAGCTTTTACAAACTCAATAGCTTTGTCATATTGCCCAATTTCCATGAAGACTTTGGCAAATTCGAATTTTGGGTATTTTGCAATATATGATCTCAGATTCTCATTCAAAGGCACCCCATTTTTGATCATCGAAATGATCAATCCTTCAAAATTGTTGTATTCATTAGGGGAAACATTAGCCATCACTTGCGCAGCTAAATCGTATCCTTCTTTGTGATCAAGTAAATTTCTC
Source organism: Chlamydiota bacterium (assembly GCA_013287815.1). Taxonomy (GTDB): domain Bacteria; phylum Chlamydiota; class Chlamydiia; order Chlamydiales; family Parachlamydiaceae; genus JABDDC01. The sequence continues at coordinate 2,243 of JABDDC010000082.1, read as the reverse complement.
AATAAAACCATTGCTGGAGATTTATGCTTGGTATCTAGGGCCAGCTCAACGGTCTTTAAGGCCAATTTAAACTGGCCTTCATTGACTTGTTTGTTCAATTGACTAAATAAGGAGCTTAATTCGCTGCGGGCGGCACTTATTTTTTTATATTCTTTTTTCAAAATGGCAGCAACGGTTTCCTCATCCAATGATTCAAAAATGACTTTAGCAATAACTTGAACTGGTCTAGGTGAACCGGAAGACAACAGTGGCTCCATCAATGTCTGGGCCGCCGGCTGGGTCAGCGCTTGACCTTGATTGAGAAGCGCATCTGCAAATTGCTGTGCTTCGCCAGGATATTTTTTGATGAGCAATTCGGCGGCTTGAAGTCCCTTGCCTTGATGAATGATCCTGACCATCAGCTCGGTCCAGGGCTTATCAAAACTCTGAATTTTGATGCCATCCTTAACCAGGTTTATTAATGGCGTGACATTTTCAGAATTTCTAATATATGCCTCTTGAATGGCAACCAAATTCTCATATCTCCTGTCTTGAGTGTCTCCAAGCTGAGTCTGAAGTTTGATCAATGAAAGAATGAGACCGTGGCCATCTTCATTATCTGCAGGGAGGAACCGTTTAACCAAGGCTTCGTCGTAAGCTTTCAGTTTCCCTTCTGAACGATAACGGGCAATAAAATCCTTGCATGGTGTACTTGGAGTTTTAGCCCATTCTTTTATCAAATCATATATTGGAGCGCCAGACTGCCTGGAGTAAATCATCGCTATCAATGGCACAGGCTGCGGCGTCTCCAACGGGAGCACTTCATCCAAAAAATCTCGATATAAACTGGAAGCTTCTTTAATAGGACTTAGGAGAAAATATTTTATAAGTTCATCTTCGAGTCCCCGCTCGTAGCAGCGGCGTACAAAAGGATAAAATAGCTCGTTGAATTCGACGTGGCCTCCTTGCAGCATGCTGTAGTCAGCCATGACGCCATATTCTTCAAGCGCTTCATTTAAAGAACTTGCTTCCGGCAAATCCCATGTGAAAACGATTTCCTGTTCACTAATACGGACGGGATTTTTTAGAGGCAGCGTGCCCGAAGCATCCAGGGCTTCTAAGATGATTTTGGAATGCTCCCACCGCTCACGGGCCTCTCCAAGAAGCGATCCCTTCATGGATAACGAATCAGTGCTCTTGTGATAGCGCAACTCGATCGTCCCGCTATGGTTTCGGAGAGGCACATTATAGCGGATGACTACGTTGCCATCCGCTTCGACATTAATACCAACGCGCGAACCAAGGCGATTATTATTCATGGTCATCAATGCGCTCTGTACAACAGGAGGAAGGAGAGAATGATCAATGACATCCTCTGTGATCATGGTATTATTAAGGGTGGAGATGATGAAGAGCAAATTTTGGTGCACAAGTGTAAAAACATCTTCCAAAGTGCCGGGACGATGGCGTTCGAAAATTGCATTACTTCCCATCGATGCGCCGGTCACGCTAAATTCCCTGGATGGATGGAGTCCGGATGTCGTATTGAGGATAGATTCAATTTGGCTTAAGTAACCCTTTAACCCTTCACTGGTGCCTTTTTTAAGAATACTATTCAGAGGCATGATATTCATTGCCCAGTCGGCCATGAGTTTGTGATAAAGTTTAAGCATAGCGCTGAAGCGAGATAATTTTTCTTCTGTTGTAAATTTTTGGCTAGCCTTCATCGCTTTGATGCCGGAATCAATGAGATCGACCAGGTTTTCCATTGTCCTATAAAGGGTGAGGTTTGTCGACTTTGTTCCTGCTCGAAAAATGGGAACTAACTTTTGATCCGCAAAAGACAAAGCCAGCTTTTCAAGGTTTTTCCAGGCGCCATCGAAAGTAGCGGGGTTTTCAAAGAGATAGAGCTGGTCACGGATCTGCTGAATATTTTCATTTTGAGCCTTCAAATCCCTCATCACATTCTGAAGGATTTGGCTATTTTCTAAGATCCATTTTAGGGCTATCTTCGGATCGATATGTTGAAAATCCGGGAAAAATAAGATCATCCAAGGTGCTAAGGAGCCTGTTTCGTGCAAAAGTGAGATGAATTGTTTAAACTCCTCTACGGTTGTTTCAGAAATCTGTTTCGATGCAATGAGCGGCTCAAGAGAAAAGAGAAAATGACCCCACACCTTTCTTTGTGTTGCAGGGAGAACCGTCCCGAGGGTCACGAACTCGGCCAGATGGGCCGGATGTGCCAATTTCTCTTGATAAGCAAT
>JABDDC010000081.1 GCA_013287815.1 Chlamydiota bacterium | reverse complement strand
CGATGCTTAATTTTCGGAAGCTGAAACATGATTTACCTCCAGCAGTACTGAAGGATGGTAAATTTTTATTTGACAAGGGGCAGGTAGTCGCTTGTAAAATCATTAACTTAAGTCCTAATTCTGTGCGGTTTAGCTGCCAGGTAACAGGAAATTTTGAGAACAGTTATCAATCGGAAATTGATATTGATAGGCATGAATCGGTCATTGTTGACTCCGATTGCGACTGTCCCTACAAGTATGACTGCCAGCATTTAGCAGCTGTTATTTATAATCTTGAAGCGCATTTTAATCAGATTCTGGTTGCCTATTCGAAAGAAAACGACCTGGGAAAAGTTGCGAATGTTGATGAAAAAGAGAAAATAGTTTTAAGGGAGAAGATAAGAGAGGCCGAGACGAAGGAGCATCTGCGAAAGGATAAGAAGAATCTTAAAGCCCTTTTAGAAGAGTATATCGAGTCATCCAAAGTTTTAGGACAGTCATCATTTTTCCGGCCTGAAGAAGAAATTATCCCTGACAAGGCTGAGCTGGCTTTGATATTTGCACCACCCCAGAAGAATGCAGAAATTATTGAAATCCAGCTGGCATTGCGTTTGCCATTTCGATCGAAGGTTTTGAATGTCCCCCACATCAAGTCATTTTTGGAAGCGATCCGTTATCGCGAGCCTATCTACATTGGCAGCAAGAGATACTATTTTACGTCAGATAGTTTTGATGAGATCAGCGTGCAGGTATTAAAGTTTATCGTCGACTTTGCCAGGATACCTGAAAATAAGACAGACAAGCTGCAAAGAAGCGCTTTTATCGAATTTGAAGCATTCGGAAATATCTTGTCGACAGCTTTTTCACTGGCTGAGCCCAATTTTATTCCCCTGGCGCAGCAAGATTCGGAACCTCAATATCTACCTCGAGTGTATTACGGCACTATTGAAGAACCATTAAAAACTTCTGTGACCCCCGCCGTCATCTGCTTTGAGTTGGAATATCTGGAATTACCGGCACCGAAAATATTTTTAAAGCCGAAAATTGTGCTGCAAAACGAGCAGTCCATTGCCTGTGAAGAGGGGATGTTGTTCGAATCGGTCAAGCCCGGGATGTTGCATCAATCGACCTACTACCGCTTTCAGCCTAGTGTCAAGCGAAAGCATTTACGCAATCTGGACGCCATCCTCAATATGACGATTCCAGAGCCTCTGTTCGGCACTTTCGTAGAAAATGCTTTGTCGGAGTTGAAGCGCTTTGCACAGGTTTCAAATAAAGAAATCATCGAAAAATTTGTAACCCTTCCTTTTGTAGAGCAGGTGGGAGCAGAATGCGATATCCATTACCTGAACGGAGAGCTCGAAGCGTCCTTATGTTTCGTTTACGGTAATGTCAAAGTTCCGGCAACCAGCTCGCAATTAACTGTCGAACACATTTCCACCTTCATTACTAAAGAGGGCATTTTGGCCCGCAACCTGACTGAGGAGCAGAAAATCATCGATTCACTCTTCCAGGATTTCATCTTTGATCCGGCGCAGGGTCTATACTCAGCCAAGAATGAGAAGAAAATCGTTGAGTTCATGACAGAAGTGATCCCTGCGAATCAGCATAGGGTGAAATTTAACTGTCCAGAGAACCTGTTAGACCAGTTTATCTATGATGACACCGCCTTTACCTTGAATCTGCGGGAAAGCAACAGGGTGGATGCCTATGAGGTAGAGCTTAAGGTGGAGGGCAGTCTGAATGGTTGTACGGTTGAGCTGCTATGGGACTGCCTGACATCCAAACGTGCTTATATTGAAATTGCAGCTAAATGCGGGGGAAGCAAAAAGAAAGGTAAGTCAACAGAGACAAAGCAATCGAATAAAATCCTCGTCCTTGATTTGGATAAGCTAGCCCCGGTCGTCCAAATTTTTGATGAGATTGGCCTCAATGAACTGACTGACCATGTCGAAACGCGTCCTTTATGGAGCCTTGCTGGACTAGATAGCGACCATTTTAAAGGGCTGCCGATCAAATTTACGATGTCTGAAAAGTTAAAAGAAATCCAGAAGCAAATGCTTGGACAGGTCCCTTTTTCGGCCAGAAATGTACCGGATGCCATTCAAGCGTCTCTGCGCAACTATCAGGTGGATGGGATCCAATGGTTGCATCGCCTTCGCAGCATGTATCTGAACGGTATTCTGGCCGATGACATGGGCCTTGGGAAAACATTACAGGCCATCATCTCATTAACTCAATATAAGGAAGACCATCCCAATGACTGTTCACTGGTCGTCTGTCCCACCTCGCTCGTTTACAACTGGAAGGAAGAGATCGCCAAGTTCAATCCCAAGTTAAGGGTCTTGCCGGTTGATGGCAATCCGACAGTCCGAAAAAAACTTCTCACAGGCATCGACAAATTCGATATTATCATCACTTCCTATACTCTTTTGCAGAAAGATATTGAGTTTTACAAGACTGTTCCCTTTGGCTATGCCATCCTCGATGAGGCACAGCATATCAAGAACAGGTCTACGCGTAATGCTGTATCGGTCAAATTGGTGCAAGCCAGGCATAGACTGATTTTGACAGGTACGCCTATTGAAAATTCGTTGGATGAGTTGTGGAGTTTATTCGATTTCCTAATGCCTGGATTATTAAGCTCTTACGACCGTTTTATGGAGAAATATATCAGGCAGCCGCAAAATAATCCCGGTGTCAGGAACTTGGACAACCTCCGCCGCAAGGTAGCCCCATTTGTACTAAGAAGGATGAAGTCTGAAGTCCTTGATGACTTGCCCCCCATTTCAGAAATTATTTACCACTGTAATCTTTCCGATGTTCAACAAGAACTTTACCGTTCTTACGCTGCATCAGCCAGGGAAGAGTTGTCACAACTCGTTAAGAAAGAAGGATTTGATAGAGTTCAAATCCACGTCCTGGCTACCCTAACCCGCCTTAAGCAGATCTGCTGCCATCCGGCTATCTTTGCCAAGGATAAGGCGGAGACAGGCGATTCGGCTAAGTACGAGATGCTTCTGGAACTCCTGCAAAACCTGATGGAAGGCCGCCACAAAACGGTTATCTTCAGTCAGTACACCCGTATGCTAAATATTTTAAGCGAGGACCTTACAAAACAAGGTATTCGGTTTGAATACCTGGACGGTTCAAGTAAAAATCGCCTTAGCATTGTTAAAAAATTCAACGAGGATCAAAATATCCCCATCTTCCTGGTTTCTTTGAAAGCTGGCGGGTCGGGATTGAATTTAGTTGGAGCAGATACCGTAATCCATTATGATATGTGGTGGAATCCAGCGGTTGAAAGCCAAGCGACAGATAGAGTTCATCGCATTGGTCAGAAAAATTCGGTCTCATCGTATAAACTGATTACACTGAATACGATCGAGGAGAAGATCATGGAGTTGCATAAGCGGAAGAAGGGGCTGGTCAAAGAAATCATCAGCCGCGACGAAGATATGCTCACCAAGCTGACCTGGGAAGAAGTGCTGGAATTACTACAAACATAGTGTCGTATTGGAATAGTTAAGGGAGTTTTATGAATAAGAAGAATCAAGCGGGCTTTAAATCAACTGTAAAAGAGCTTTATAGAAACGCTTTCGGACAACTGAACAAATTTCGGGGTGTCTTTTCACACGATATTGGAATTGACTTGGGAACGGCAAATACGCTTGTGTTTGTGAGGGGAAAGGGGATTGTTCTGGCAGAGCCTTCTGTTGTGGCCGTCGATTCACAGACTAACGAAGTATTGGCTGTCGGACATAAAGCAAAAGCAATGCTTGGTAAGACGCCGCGAAGAATTATTGCTGTCAGACCAATGAAAGATGGTGTCATCGCCGACTTCGAAATCGCCGAAGGGATGCTTAAAGCCCTGATTAAACGGGTAACACCTTCCAGAAGCCTGTTCAGGCCAAAGATATTGATTGCTGTCCCATCAGGAATCACCGGAGTAGAAAAGCGTGCGGTGGAAGATTCAGCCCTGCATGCCGGTGCACAAGAGGTCTTCCTGATTGAAGAGCCAATGGCTGCAGCGATCGGCGTCGATTTACCGGTTCATGAAGCCTATGCCAGCATGATCATTGATATCGGCGGCGGTACTACAGAAATCGCTATTTTGTCTCTTGGCGGTATTGTCGAATCGAGATCATTGCGCATCGCAGGAGATGAATTTGACGACTGCATCATAAACTATATGAGACGTACCTATAACTTGATGATCGGTCCAAGGACCGCAGAAGAAATCAAGATCACTATAGGCTCTGCGTATCCGCTTGGAGGCAATGAGCTGGAGATGGAAGTACGCGGCCGCGATCAGGTTGCCGGTCTCCCAGTCACAAAGAGGATCAACTCAGTAGAAATCCGCGAATGCCTGGCAGAGCCAATCCAGCAGATCGTTGAAAGCGTGAAGCTGACTCTTGAGAAATGTCCCCCAGAATTGGCTGCAGATTTAGTTGAGAGGGGAATGGTGCTCGCCGGTGGCGGCGCCCTCATCAAAGGCTTGGACAAAGCCCTCATCAAAGAAACAGGTTTGCCTGTGATTGTCGCACCTAATCCGCTATTGGCTGTGTGCCTCGGGACAGGGAAGGCGCTCGAATACCTCGATAAATTCAAGAAGCGGAAGAGTTTTTAAGACTATGCAGCAACATAATTCAGCAATCCAATCATTTGTACAGGAATACGCCTCACTATGTCAGCCGAAGGACATCCATTACTGCGACGGGTCTCAGGAAGAGTACAATGCACTTTGCAAGAAGCTGGTTGACCAGGGGATGCTTATCCCCCTTAATCCCAAGAAATGGCCGAACAGTTTTCTGGCACGCTCTGATCCGCAAGACACTGCGCGCACTGAAGAGAGGACATTTATTTGTTCTGAATTGGCTATAGATGCAGGTCCGACAAACCACTGGACCGATCCAAAAGAGATGAAGGAAAAGCTGAAAACGCTGTTTGCTGGCTCGATGAAGGGACGCACCATGTACGTCATCCCTTTTTGCATGGGGCCCCTGGGATCGCCCATGGCCCGCCTGGGTATCGAATTAACCGATTCCCCTTATGTTGTCTGTAATATGAAGCTGATGACGCATATGGGTAAACCTATCTGGGACCTCCTCAAAGACAAACCCTTCGTCCCTTGCCTCCACTCAGTTGGTATGCCCTTAAAAGAAGGCCGGAAAGATGTTTCGTGGCCTTGCAATCCCGATAAATATATTGTCCATTTCCCCGAAACAAAAGAAGTATGGTCCTATGGCAGCGGCTATGGCGGCAATGCTTTACTGGGAAAAAAAAGCTATGCCTTGCGCATCGCCTCCGCAATGGGACGTGAACAGGGATGGTTGGCAGAGCATATGCTGATCCTTGGCATCACCAATCCGGAAGGAAAGAAAAAGTACATCGTGGCATCTTTTCCGAGTGCTTGTGGAAAGACAAACCTCGCTATGATGAGGCCTACGCTCCCGGGCTGGAAAATCGAAACGGTTGGTGACGATATTGCCTGGATGAAATTCGGTCCCGACGGGCAGCTTTACGCCATCAATCCTGAATTCGGCTTCTTCGGAGTGGCTCCGGGAACTTCTATGGACTCGAATCCAAACGCTATGCTCACTCTCACTCATGATGTCCTATTCACTAATGTCGCATTGACCGATGATGGCGATGTATGGTGGGAAGGACTTACCAAGACTCCGCCCGAACATCTGATCGATTGGACAGGCAAAGACTGGACGCCTGCCTCACCGACTAAGGCGGC
>JABDDC010000080.1 GCA_013287815.1 Chlamydiota bacterium | reverse complement strand
GGGATGCAATTCAATTCTGTCGTGACTTCATGGGAATGGATTTTCCGTCCTCGTTTGCAAAGATAGGAAGGCAACCTACTCAGTCTTCGAAGAGCATGCTATTACGTCCGAAAAAAGACATTTTTGTACCAAAATCATTGATAACCCCTCCAGAACAATGGTGTCAAAATGCTTATAATTTTGTTGAAAAAAGTCATCAATACTTGCTTCTAAACCCTCATTTAATCAATCAAAATAAGAACAGAGGGCTAACCATTCGAAATATTATTGATTTTCAACTTGGTTGGAATGCAACTAACATTTTTGAACAGAGGGAGTCTTGGGGACTTTCGTCCACGGCAAATGATGGCGGTTCAAATCTTCTATGCTTACCACAAGGAATTGTTATTCCTTCCCTTCGTGAGAATGTTACTATAAGGGTAAAGATCCGGCGGCATAATTGGAAGCCCGATGACGAATATCCAAAGTATCAAATTATTGCAGGAGGGATGACCTGACCAACAATTTACGGGGATATAAACAAGCCTATAATAGTAGTTGAATCAGAACTTGATGGAATCCTCATCCAAAAGGTCGCTGCAGATATTTGTTGCTGTGTTGCTTTAGGTGGAGTAAGTGTCAGGCCGGATGTTATTGTGGACAAAATAATAAGTGGTGCACAAATCATTTTATATGCACTAGACTTTGATGAAGCTGGTAAAAAGGCCTTTCTTTTTTGGCAATCTACTTATTCACAATTGAAACCTTGGCCTGTTCCTAAAGGTAAAAGCCCTGGTGATGCATTTAATGATTATGGAGTGGATTTACGCAATTGGATTCAAAAAGGCTTACAAATTTACTTAAAGGAATTGAAGTTATGAATCAAGATATTCTCGTCTTGATGAAAAGGCATGGCTTGAGACTTAAAATTAAACCCAGACCCCCGGTGATGATATGAATGAAATAGAAATACCTCGAAAATTGAAGCCTATAGTAAAGGCTTTCTTTGGTGAATCCGACCAAGCGGCAAAGGCATTGATTCAACAAGCTGCAAAAGCAATTTATGGATCTAAAGATGAAAGAGACGATTTTGATTTATATACCAAAGATCATCATGTCACTACAGAAGAATTGGAAAACATTTGCACATTCATGCAAGGCATCCGTCCTACTGACATGCTGGAGGCCATTATAGCGGCTCAAATTACTATTGCACATATGCTTGCTATCCGAAAGCTTTCAAAGGTAAGCAATGAAGATTGTCGTATTGGAATGAATATGCTTCGGTTTAGTAATGAAGCTATCAATCTGCTGCAAAAGAAACGGGCTGGAAGAAAGCAAGAGATAGTCGTAAATTATAACTATGGCCAGGTCCATGAAGTTAAACAAGAAGTTACGCCTAATCAATTGGAGGTTTATGCCGATCAAAGGAGTTAAGATTTGTGGAGCCCGTTGCAGAACTAAGAATGGCGACCCGTGTCTACAGCCAGGAATGAAAAATGGCAGGTGTAAAATGCACGGTGGTGTTTTTTATAAACGAGAAATTCATGGATGCATGACACGGCGTGCCAAAGAAGAACGCAAGCGGGAAAATGCCTTTCTGCGCGAGATGCAGGAGTTATCAGCTGATATTGGCAAAGGGATAAAAATGGGTCAAAAAGGAATAATTGATTAGACTTGACACAACGCGAGGGGGCAGACTTGAGCTGAAACAAATGGGGTGTTTTTAATGAAAACTGACTAATATTTTTCCCGCCTATTTCTGTCTCAAGTCTTGTAACTGATAATGCCACAAAAACCGGAACAGAAATAAGCGGGAGAAATTCTAGCTAATTTTCACTGAAAATTGGCGATTCGTTTCAGCCTACGTCTGACCTCTCGCACGACCTCTCTCATTGTGTGATGATGCGAACAAAATACGGCTTAGCGGAGCATCATTATAAGCCCATCATTACTCCAGCGCTTTAGCGGTAAGCTTTAGGATGCCTTGGTTGAAGTCATATTGAGGTTGCTCATAGTCGTCGGTTGCTTCTACCGCTTTTTCTCTGGCTATTTCTAGGGCTTTGTATTCTTCTGGGTACTTTGTCCTCAGTGCTTCTTGCCAGACGTCTCGAGTGATGAGAAATTGGTTGTAGGCGCCTTTATCGGCAAGTTTCTCTTTCACAAGAGTCGCGGCGTTATCAAGATCTTTTGATGTCAATGAACTGAATCTGAAATAAAGCATATTCTTGATATCGATGGGTAGCCTTAACCTTTCTTTCAGCATCACGGGGTAGCCAAGATAGACTTCTAGTTCATCAACAAAACGCAATGAGGGGATCTTGTTGCGGGCTACTTCCTCTAATATTTCCATCGCCCACACACCACGACCTAAGAAGTCTGCCAATGTTTTCACATCGCTCCGATTAATTTTCTTCAGATCATGAGCAATGCCCAATTTTACTACAGACAAAGCCATCCTGTCACCGCACGTTGTAGCGGCATCATTGATGATCGCACCAAACGTCGTACGAAAATCTTCGTCCTGATTAGCCAGCTCGAGGTGCTCCAAGACCCTGTTAGCAAGCCACTTCTGATGCCCACCACCAGCTTTATAATCGCCCATAAAGGATAACCTTGCTAACCAGGCCCTAAAAGTCACCTCATCGACTGTTTTAGTAATTTCAGGGAATGACTTGTAATCCTGTTCCTTACCGGCCACCTCAAATAAACTTCTCAACGATTCTTCAATGGACCTTGTCTCCTCTGCATGATGAGCCTCTACCACTGAAAACTGTATCTGAGGGCCTGTATATCCAGGCAGATTGATTGCTGCACGTAGACGCTCTCGCACCGTCTCCGATAAGCCGCATCCTGTAAGATCAACCACGCAGGTAGAAGGGAGATTCAGGATTTCATTAGGGATGCTGTTTAAAGATCTATTCCAAGCAAGGTCTAGTCTCTTTAAATTCCTCAGCAAACCGATTTCTTGGGGTAATGATTCTAATCTGTTGCTAATGAGATTCAGTGATTCTAACGCCATTAGCTGACCGATTTCTGCGGGCAATGTCATAATGTGTAGGGCAGAGAGATCAAGATCTTTAAGGCGCGTCTTAAAATCTGCAGTATTAAAAAGAAGGGGGGGGGCAACGCGGTTAATTCTCTTAGCTCCTCACTACTCATCGATCTAAAGCCATCACTGTAACGTATTGCGACTTCGCCTAATTTTAAACTATTCCTTCCCTCTTCTCTAATAAAATCCATAATCTCTTTTTCTATTCCTATATTTTGTCTTGCCAACTTCTCCCTAGGTGTGGGTGCTGCTTCTATCCACTGAGCCAGACTGTATGCATGGGTGCCGGGAGTAGAAGGGGTGCCAAGAATGCGCTTACTGGCAATAAGTGTTTTTAGAGCAAAGTTAGACAACTGTTTCTTAGTCACTAGATTTTCTGGAAAACTTCTGCTGGACCAAGTATTCATTGCATTTATAGAATGAGACTCCAGAATACGTTTGGCGATCTGATATTCTGATCTGCCAAAAAGGGCCTTAACGGCATTAACTGTTCTAAATAAGAGACTTTTCGCAATATTTTTTTCGGCGTAATGATCGATACATGAATTAATTCGATTTAGTTCAGCTTCACTAAATGAATCTGTTGACCTGTTATTAGATATGTTATTCATATAAACCTCCAAGATTTAAATTAAACAAAATAACATTATTTTTAATAACTCTTTTAACATTAATATATAAGTAATTTCAATAAAAACACAATGAACTTTTGAATATTTTGAATATTTTGTACCTTCGATAAGCACAACAGGGTTATCGAAGTTATACCTACAACTTGAATCCCGAGTTTACCACAAAAAAGTATAAATAACTGATATGTAACGTGTTGCATTTTCTTGTTTAGACTAAACTTCTTGCTAACATACTGACGTTCAATCTTTTAATTGTAGCATCATCAATTAGGTGAGACATTCGCAGTTTTTCCAATAAATCTCTTTACTTATCCGTCTGTTCTGTAAATGTATAGAGACCTTGATCGACAGAATTGGAAACTTTGAGATGGTTTAATTTACATTTAGCAAGTTCTTCATATAGCCGTTCGTGCATTGCTTTCGCTAAAAAAGATTGCAGCATTCCTCGACAAATAACTTCCTCGTAAATGAGAGCTATAATAACTGCAGTAAAGTCCCCATCCAAATATTTCAAATAAATGAATAAAGGGGATGAACGTGCCTGTCAATTGAAAATGCCTGTTCGCTACGGCAGCTACAATGGGCGCAGGGAATGAAATGATGTCAATCACTCAATTTTAGACGCTAGACTGAAAAAACTGGTGTTTATCAACGCAAATCAGCACAATGTAGCCTTCCTTAACCTGTTCAAGGGGTACTTAGCGTGAAGGAGCGAGTTTTCATTAGTGGTGTGCAAAAAGAACTTGCAGATGAGCGGCGCGAGGCGGCTGGCTTCATCCGCAACGATCCGCTTCTCCGTCGATTCTTTGACGTATTCCTCTTTGAAGAGCTACCGGCAAGCGATTGTAGTGCCGAGGAGGCTTATATTGCTGAATTGGACCGAGCTTCCGTTTACATTGGTCTCTTCGGCAACAAGTATGGTTGGGAGGACAATCAGGGTCTTTCACCTACGGCACGTGAGTTTGTCCACGCTACCTCAAGTGGTATAGTCCGTCTCATCTTTGTCAAGGGAGAGAATGACATTGATCGACATCCTAAAATGCAGGCATTGATTAATGAGGCAGGAAGCGAACTAATTCGTCGGCGTTTTAGTGGTATTGCTGATCTTGTGACTGTATTGTATGCAAGCCTGGTTGAGCATCTTGAACGAACCGGGCGCTTACGCACACGACCATTCGATGCATCAGCCTGCCCGGATGCTTCATTTTCAGATATTGCGAAAGACAAACTCAAATGGTTTCTTGGGATGGCTAGACGAGAACGTCAATACCCCCTGCGTGAGGACACACCGATTACAGAAGCATTGGCCCACCTAAATCTTTTGGATGCTGGCCAGCCCACACATGCTGCCATCCTTCTCTACGGTCGCCAGCCTCAACGTTTCCTGCCATCTTCGGAGGTTAAGTGCCTCCATTTCCATGGCGTCAACGTACAGAAACCTATTCCCTCTTATCAAATCTACAAGGGTACTGTATTCGAACTGGTCGATCAGGCCGTAGATTTTGTCATGTCAAAGATTACCCGTTCCGTAGGTACCCGCGCACTCGGACCGCAAGTTCCAGTGGAATATGAGCTTCCACGGGAGGCTGTCACAGAAGCAATTGTAAACGGCGTCGCACACCGTGACTATGCAAGTAATGCAAGTGTTCAGGTCATGCTCTTTTCTGATCGTTTGGAAGTGTGGAACCCAGGTCAACTGCCCCCAAGCCTGACTTTAAAACAATTGCGACTTCCTCACGCCTCCATTCCGCGCAATCCATTGATCGCAGAACCGATCTTTTTGGCTCATTACATTGAAAAGGCGGGCACAGGAACCTTGGACATGATTGCATTATGTCGCGCAGCCGGCCTGATCGAGCCTAGCTTCCGACAGGATGGCGGTCAGTTCGTTCTGACGCTCTGGCGACCGACTCCGCAAGTCACCACGCAAGTCACCACGCAAGTCACCACGCAAGTTAAGGATGCGCTCACGTTTACACAATATGATCTAAAAGAGGTGTCTCTTGCCCTGAATATACCGACCGAGCAAATCACCCAGCGGATTACCAAGCAAGTTTTCGACTTACTGGAGGATATTGATCAAGGGGCCAAATCGCGCGATGAGCTCATGACAACAGCAGGATTATTGAATCGAGAACACTTTAGAAAAGCTTATCTTGAACCTCTATTGACCGCAGGGTGGCTTAAGCGGACAATACCGGAAAAACCTACCAGCCGTCTGCAAAAATACGTTATCACTGAGAAGGGACGGGCCTGGCTCATGACCATAAAAGGAAGCAGAGAGTAAAGACACG
>JABDDC010000079.1 GCA_013287815.1 Chlamydiota bacterium | reverse complement strand
GAAGAAAAACAGGAGGTTTCACCATAACGCCACCTTCTATAACACCAGGAACAACAGGAAATTCTGTTAACATACGCATGCTCTGAAATAAGCGACTAACCAAGTCTTTTCCATAATTATTTGTATAGAGTTGATTGGCAATTGAGCTAGTCTGAACTTTAGCCTTAAAATCCTCGTTGACTTTTTGTTTCATTTCGATAATTTGATTCATCAGATGGGTTCTTTCCCTATTCGATGTACCCATGCCTTTATTTATTGTTCGTGAGATATCATTATAGGCTAATGTTTCCCGAATCGTTTTTATAGTCGTCAATGAGTAGCTTTTTCCGTTTATCTCATTATCATGAAACTCTGAAAGAGAACGGTTTTTTGCTTCTCCTTTTTCATCCAAGACTTTGAGAAGGAATGTCCCGCCGACAATGGTCGAGTTGGCTAACACTTTAATGGCCTCTTTGATAGGAGGAGGCATCGAATGATTTTTGTCGACAATATGTTCTAGAAATTTTACAGTCAGGTCTTCATTTTTACCAAGTTGAGGAAATCCGTCCACTCCCTGTATCAGATCATGAAAAAGAGCCATTGTAGCTCCAGCCACACAGGTTGACTCTGATAGCCCTTTATTGAAAAGGATCTCATATGTATCATAAAACATTTCTTTAGCATGGCCGATATTGTGGTAACCTTTACCATCTAAGTTAAAAGTGGGTTTTGCTTGTATTCCATTCTTCTGGGCAAATTCATTCCATAATTTCTCTAATGCACCCTTATCGGTAAACAAGTATTCGTTATCTTTGACCATATTAAGACATTCATTTCTAAATGCAATGTTGTGATCCGATAACTTTATCTCTTGAGTATCAAAAAACTTTGTCCCATCAAGCAAATTTTTCTTATCATTTTCAATTAGTTTATTTATTGTGTCGCTATTATCTTTATAGAAACCCTTATTCACACTTAATTTTTCAGAAGGAGCGGTGGTAGATATGGATGTAATCCCGGCCTTATTACTGATATCAGAGATACTTTTTCGGCGTGAGTCAGGAAGTTCCTGTGGTGAAGGAGGTGAATTGGCTAATCTTACGCTATCGAAATTATGTTCCCCCTTATCTGTCCCTGTGAGAATTTTAATTGCAATACTCTCTACCGGTGATTCCAATTGCAAAGGAGTGAGGATAAGGAAAAACTGAAAGTCGATCTCGCCTGGGTATTGAAGGATGTAGAAGTAGAAGAAAGAGGCAGTGTCTTCGAATGTGCACTACCTTTTTTGCAGGGGGTTACGGATCGCGATGCTATAACCGCGATTATCGAAGCTCTGAAGAATATAGAAACAAAAGAAGAGAGAAAAAGCGTCTCAGATTGTTTGGCGCCTATTACGCGGGAAATCGTTCTACCTCCTTTAGTGGGGCTAGATGGTAAAGCTCTAGAGAGGCCTGATGGTAAAACTATAGAGCTCTCAGATTTAATACCTAATCTAATTCAATATGTCTCTGCTGCTATAGAAACTGCTGATAGAAAGAGCATATCTCAGGGAGTGGTTTCTTTTATAAGGGAGATCCCGGATCGGAGACTCGCTCCCCTTGCTTTATCGAACGTTATCAATGCTTTAACATCTGTGAAAGAAGATGATATGAAGAGTTTCGCTAAGTTTGCCGCTCCTCTTTTGTATCAGTTTGCAGTTCCTCTTTTGCAAGATTTCACGCCGTTCTACCATTTTTTACCTTATGCCTTAACGGCTTTAACGGAAGTAAAAGTAGATGACAGGAAGAGTTTCTCCGACAGCGCAGCACTTCTTTTGCAGGGAGTCTCACCTCAGGGCGATTTACCCGGATATGCTATAAATGCCTTATTTATCAAGGAGCTGGCGAATGTAAAAGCAGAAAATTGGGAGAGTGTAGCCAGGTATGCACCTCCGCTTTTGCAGGCGATAAATTATTCAGAAAAGCATTTGCAGCAGATGATGGATGACAAAGTGATATTAAACACTTTGCAGGCTTTAGAGTATGTAAGTGCTAGTGAGAGGGAAAGTGTCTCCAAGTATGCAGCACCTCTTTTGAAAAAAATTAAAAAGGGTACGGATGGTAGATCAATACTACTCCTTTTGCAAAGAATTGAGAAAGTAAGTACCGATGAGAGGGAAGCTTTTTCTCAGTGTGCAACATATTTTTTGCGGAATGAGTCCTCACCAGACTCCTTAGCATTAGCTTTAGATTTTTTAAATAATTGTTTAGCGGGAGTAAAGGCAGAGGAAAGAAAGAGTGTAGCAAAGTATGCAGCTCCGCTTTTGCAGTGGATTGCAGAAGGCGAAAATGTATCAAACATTTTGCGAGCAATAGAGAAAATAAATGCCGATGAGAGAGAAGCTTTTTCTATGTGTGCATCATATCTTTTGAGGGGTGATGACAATGAGTACCGTGCAATAAGACTCTTTAAAACAGTAATAGGTGCATTAGTAGATGTAAAAGTAGAGGATAGGAAGAGTGTAGCAAAGTATGCAGCTCCGCTTTTGCAGGGAATTAAGGACGATAAAGAAATATTAAATATTTTGCGCACTGCCAGGGATTTGAATGAGAAATATGGGGAAAGTTTTTTCAAATTTGCAGCTCCGTTTTTGCCGGTGATTACGGATGGCAAAGGGATGTCAAACATTTTGCGGATTTTTATGGAGTTGAATCCGGAAGATAGGGAAACTTTAACTTTAAAGACGAATGCTTATTTTCAGAATGCTGATATTGATGTTAAACAACGCCGACAGGTATTGCTTAACTTTTTTGATGGCTCCAATTTTATTCCATCTCAGTATTTTGAAAAATTACTCGAATGCTGCATTGAAAGCGCGAAAGGTAACATCACTCCTATGGAGATGCTTTTCACTAATCAGGAAGTTCAGAATGCAAGTCAGGCATATATGCTGGAGAGGCTGCAGGAAGATGAAAATATGGAACCAAATCATGTTCAATGGTTATCCAACTTTGCCAAGAAGATTAGTGATCATGCTACCAAATGGGGTATTAATCCGGACACCGACCTATTCAAAAAAGTAAAGGACCTAGAAAATAAATATAATCCCACCAGGTTTGTTGTCGATTATCAGCTCTTGAAAAGCAATCCCGAGCAGATCTTGCGCTATTTATCATTGAAAATTGATAATGGTCAATATCCTCATGTTAATTTTATGGATGAAAACAAGCAAGTCTCCGAAGGGATAGACTCCGGAGGGTTAAAGAGGCAGCTTCAGGGCACCCTTTTTGAAAACCTGTTTAACGATGTGCCCAGGGATAAAAAACTTCCCTTCTTTAAAGTGGTCAAAGTGGTCGATGAGGAAGAAAGAGTTGAAGGGGACGAAGAAGATGAATGGGTCGCTGTCACCGGTGTTCACATTGATGTTCTGCCTCAAGTACGCATTGGTCAGGATGAATTTGCCAATGACAAGCGGTCATATCATAATATTGGGAAGCTGCTGGCCGTTGCCTATAGTCATGAAAAATCACTCTTAACCGGAGTGCACTTTAATCCGGGTCTAATGAGAGCATTAGCCGCCCTGACTCAAAATGAGATGAAAGTGCTAGCCAGCATAGATATTCAGAGCTGGAAGGATTTGCCTGAACCCGTTTTGTGTAAAATTTTTGCCGGGCTGGATCCAACCTATTCGGGCATTGCAAAACCTGCGGATCAGCGCAAAGAAAATGAACAAACTCTCTACTTAGAATTTATGACCATCAGGGACGATGATTATAACGAAATAGGCAAGCATGCAGACTTGCGCGCTGCCATCGAACACTATGCCAATGAACACAAAGAGATGCCCTTTGCTGAAATCATTCCTGCCATTGCCATCGCAGCCCAGGGGATGTATTCAAGTCTTCCGGACGAAAAATGGGAAAAAATAAGTCAGTTAGGGGCAGAGAAATTGTCCGAGAAGATTCAAGGGATAACATTGACATATGAACTAGTCTTAGCCCAGCTCCGATGGGAAGGACCGAGGCAGACCGACGAAAGGATCCAGGGCTTTTTGAAAGAATGGCTCCGTTTAAATAAAGATAACCGGGAGGAGCTTAAACGCTTTGTCATGGCAGTGACAGGCGACAGCTCCCTGAACAATCAAAAGAAATTAAATATAAGCCTCATTAATCAAGAAACGCCCGATCTACTGCCTACAGCCAGTACCTGCTTCAACACCATGCACCTGTCAACCAACTTCACCTCCCAAGAAAAATTTATTCGACAGATGAATACCTTTCTCGATAACGCCCTCGCCGGCACCGGCTTTTCCATGACTTAATGATTGTAGTTTAGTGTCGAGCCACTAAAAGCGCAATTATATTGCTACTCATTGATCTCATTATTTTCGAGTTGGGCTTGCAGGAGAGCTATTAAAATACCACCTTCCACTGATAACCTCATAAAAGCCGATGAGACATTCCTGATAGGCACACTTATTGCATATCCTAAATAAAATATTATTATGTTATGATATAAGCAGGGTTTTTCTTTGTAAGTAGATAATATAGAAGGATCTAGATATGAATGAAGGTGGAATTGGTTCTAATGGCAGTTTAGACTCATTCAGGAGACCATCGTTTACTCCGAGCCTCGGCCCTATTTCTGAATCGAGAAAAGACTCAATAGGGAGAATCTCCTCAACAGAGTCATCGGTTTCTTCCCCTGTCAGCACTCCTCTATATTCTTCATCCAAATCGACAGAAGAGACCAGACAAAAATTTATCAATGAAATGCAAAAACCTCATGCAAATTTTGAAAAGTTTTCTTTGAATATCATTTCCAAGCTCAATAAGCTTAACCCGGAAATTCTCAGTGAAATTGTCAAATTTCAAAAAACTTATGCCACCCATATAAATCTTTTAAAGGAAAAATCGTGGAAGGACTGGTCGTCGGAAAAAGGAGACTGGATGACGACTGAGCCTATAGGTGATACCAAGATGACGATGGCGGAATTTCGGAAGGAGGCTAAAAAATTTCAGGAGAGGATTACAGACAAGGCTTGCGGGGCGGCTGGCCTGGATAAAATGAAATGGAATGCAGCAGGAACAGATAGTTATAAATCTGATGTAGATAACTTCTGTTCACCAGAAGATAAAAATAGATATGTTTCTCAAATCGACCAAATTGCCACGAAAGTGATCTCCGAAGCAGTCTGGCAAAAGACTTTTGATGGTGTGGCTTCAACGCAGATCGATTTGGAAAGTTATTTGGATCACCCTGGTGCTACGAGAAACACCGAAGCACAGTTAAAAACATTTGAGGGGAAGAAGCAGTTTACCCGCCTTGAAATGACCATGGCTGCTTTGGATATGAGGCGAGCCTATGAAAACGATAAAGCCGGCTGGGAGGGATTCAAAGCTGATTATTTAAATACAATTTCTGGGGAATTACGAGTTTCTTACAGACAGGTTTTTGAGCAGGCAGAAAACTTCGATGCAACTTTGAATCGTGAAATACGAGAACAGATGCTACAGGAAAGCCCACAATATAGTTTCTCTTCTTTTGAGATCAGGGAAATGTCAACAGAAAGACTGAATCAACTGACTAACGATCTTCTCAAAGAAGATAAGGATGCTTTTAAAAAAGCTGCCCTCACCTATAAAACGAACCGAACGATGGAGCTCTCAGCACAAATGGATGAAGATGCTTCAACAATATCGGATAATATCAGGAAAATGGACAAGTTGAATGAGCAGTTAAACCAATTTAAGGATGACATTTCCAAAAGTTCTATAAAATCTCAATATAGAAAATTGGAAAAAGATAACGATATGTTAGAAGTCCGCATCGCTGCCAGAGGTGCTCTGCGCAATGCTATGTTTGATGAAACTTACCTTACACAAGGGGCCTACAACCGTATCTGCTACGCAGAAGGGGGCCAGTTGGTCACACAGGCTTTGCAAAAAAATATCGAAAGGCACCGAAGATCTAGCAATGCAATCCAGCTACAAAAAGTCGAGCAACAACGTAAAAGAAGTTCCTCCCAATCTTCTCTTTCACAGCCTATTACATCCCTACAAGGGTCCAGA
>JABDDC010000078.1 GCA_013287815.1 Chlamydiota bacterium | reverse complement strand
ATTTGTTTTTCGGTCTGTAGCAAAAGTTTGATATTCGATTCTATCTTTATCTAATAACAACAATTGATCTATTTTATCGTAAAATCTATCTTTATCTACCTCAGGTAAAAAGCCTCTTCCCATTGATGATGCAGATGCACTTTTTTCAACCTATTTATCGGACGGAACAATTACTCTAGAACATTCCGCATCCGGTAAACACTATGCTCAATTCAATGAAAGCTTTTTCTCATTATCTTGATGAGCTGCGTATTGCACCCATTCCGCTCTTACCAATCAGTCGGTCAGGCGCTATCCCCCCATTTTTTCTAAATGACGCCAATATTGATAGAGATAGAGATTAGATAATTGAGATTTTGTCATTGACTCAACCTGTAAGTTAAGTTATTATAAAAATATAAATCAATGATAGGTTAATTAATGGAATTGCCAAAGTAATTTAATCAGGATGGAGTATTGCCTCCAGGAGATTATGAACTTACGCTTGAAGCTTTAATTTCTTCGATTTTAGTAGAAGGGCCTAATCCTAAACCTATTCATTGGGACACCCATTGGAGAAGGAAATTGGTCATAAATTTAGCAATCATTGCGAATCAACTGTGGAGCGTCGGGATCGAGAACTTATTTATTGATGGCTCATTTGTTGAAGAGAAAAACCATCCAAACGATATTGATGGTTACTTCGAATGCGATCCAAAGGAATTCGGTAGGATAATCCGAACTTTAAATGAAATTGATCCACACAAGTCGTGGACATGGCCACCAAATGACCATCCAAAAATGTGGTATGTCTACAACATTGAACTTTTTCCTCACTTTGGACAAAAGTGCGGCATCGATGACATTACAGGATATCCATTGGAATTTCCGGCGGCATTTAGACAATCTAGAGATTTTCAACCAAAAGGAATTGTAAAAATTATTCCTGAAAGGAGGTTAAAATGATTCGAACAAAACGAGAGTATGAAGTTGCTCTTAAAAAGTTAGCGCAAAACGATGAGGCATTATCCAAACAGAGAGAAGAGCTTGAAAAACTGGAACTCTCAAATGAAGATATAGATCTTGCAATGTCTTCATTAATCAACTTCAGAAACCAACTTGAAGAAGAAATTAAAATTTATGAAGGGATCAAGAGTCGTGACTGGAATTTAATCCTAAACTTAGCCGATCCGCATCATATTGGTCGATTCTTGATTGCTCTCCGCCTTGCCTATGATCTTTCTCAAAGAGATCTGGCAAAACTATCAGGAGTAACCGAGGCACAGGTTTCAAAAGATGAAATTAATGAGTATCATGGAATCTCATTTGACCGTGCTGTCAAAATCATGGAAATTTTTGGAGTCAAATCTCTATCCCCAGAAATCAATAAAAATTTGAACAGAAAAGATTTATTTGCTGTAAATGAATAACCTATGTTTAAGCAATAGAGAAAGGAAAGAGGAAAAGGGTCAGGCCTGACATTCGGACATTTGAACTTCAGAATTATAAATCCATTCTCGCAATTCATTTATTTCAGCTGCTAGAGTTGGACATAGGAAACATTTTCTTTCCAATCGATTAGCCAGTTTACTTAGACCGCTTGGATCACGTGCAAGAAATGTTGCAAGTTCTTCAAGCGAAAGTTTTTTACTTTCTCGTACAAAAAGAGCCAATATTGCACGGACGTGGGATTCTAATCTTTGTTTTCCTGGACTAAGTATATCTTTTTCGGAAAGATTGAATCGTTTACAAAGTTTTAAAACAAGCTCTAATAACTCAATCTCTTTGTTTTGACATCCTTCAACAGTTTCTAAAAATTCATCGACAAATTCTTCATCTCCTAAAATCCCATCAGAATCACCCGACTTAAAGTCCATCTCCATTTCAATCCCAATGCCATTTAAAGTGAACCTATTAAAATTATTAATAGCTTCATTTAGAGAGTTCCCAAAATTTTTCAATACATGATCACGAGTTAACCAGGTATATTCGTCTAGTTCCAAATAAGCTCTATGACTGCTCCACAGATATTTTTCTGGTTGATTCACCAGATTTGCGCGTACCGGATTGAGATGAATATACCGCACAAGTTCTTTTAGATATCGCTTGCCATCAACGACAATGGACTTAAAACGACCTTGAAATAAGTGGCCGATACGCTTGTGCTTTTTATTGATATAACGAGTATAACGAAAGGCGAGGTTTTGCATTATTCTAGAGATACTGACATCACCGACCTGAATTGCAAAATGAATATGATTAGTCATAAAACAAAATGCATGAATTGAGTGGCCAAATCGTTCAATCCCTTCCTGCATAAGCAGACACATGCGAGATCGATCTTCATTCGAAAAGAATATAGGTTGTCCGTCATTACCTCTGAGCATGACATGATATATAGTGGAGGGTAGGTGAAAGCGTCTTCTTCGTGCCATATGACAAACAAAATAAACAAATCAACAATAGTTCGCAACTCAAATGTCCGAATGTCAGGCCTGACCCCGATTGTCAGGCCTGACCCCGATTGCCGATTGACCCCGATTGTAAGTGATCTTTATTTTTTAAAATTGTTGTTTTAGTGATAGATTTGTCATAAAAAAGGCGAAAAACCAATCCGAATTTCGAATTGATTTTTCGCCTTTAGCCTTTAGCCTTTACTTTCTATGCTTTGATCTTGATGTCCACGCCGGCTGGCAGGGTCAATGTTTTCAAAGCATCAATCGTTTTGGCTGTAGGATTGAGGATGTCGACGAGGCGGCGGTGAGTCCGCATTTCGAACTGTTCGCGCGACTTGCGGTCGATGTTAGGCGATCGTAGGACGGTGAACTTCTCAATACTTGTAGGCAGCGGGATCGGGCCTGCAATGGCAGCTCCGGTCCTTTTTGCTGTTTCGACGATATCAGCTGTGGAGCGATCGAGCAGGCGCTGATCGTATCCTTTCAGTCTGATACGTATTTTCTGTTTAGCAGATTTTGGCTGTGGAGCAGCTTTATGCTGAGGAGTGGCTTTGCTCTTTACTTCAGCCTTTGGCTTTGAATCAGCTTTGCTTTTCGGTGCAGCTTTTGCTTTATCAACTTTAGGCTGCGATTTGTCTTGATTTATCATATAAACCTATTTACCTTTTAATAATTTCTTCCTGTACTTTTGCCGGAACGCGTTCGAAGTGGCTTGGCTCCATCACGTAGGTCGCACGACCGGACGAGAGGGAACGGAGCAATGTCGAATAACCGAACATTTCGCTTAAAGGCACTTCTGCGTGAATGATCACGGCGCCTTTATGTGATTCCTGACCAACAATCTGGCCGCGACGGCGGTTGAGGTCGCCAATGATATCGCCCATATGTGCTTCGGGTGATGTCACATCGACCTTCATGATCGGTTCCAGGATGACAGGTTTAGATTTCTTTGCAGCATCTTTGAGAGCCATCGAACCGCAGATCTTGAACGCCATCTCACTGGAGTCAACGTCGTGGTACGAACCGAATACGATGTCGACGCAGACGTCAACAAGGTTATAGCCGGCCAAAACGCCTGTAGCCAATCCTTCTTCAATCCCTTTGATAGTAGGGTTGATAAATTCTTTAGGGATGACACCACCGACGATTTTGCTGACGACTTCGTTTCCTTTTCCTTTTTCATTAGGACGGATTTCGAGTTCGACGTGAGCGTACTGTCCTTTACCACCTGACTGCTTGACGAACTTCGTCTGGCTGTTGCCCGGGATGGTGATGGTCTCTTTGTAGGCTACCTGAGGCTTACCGACGTTCGCTTCGACGCTGAATTCGCGCTTCATACGGTCGTGCAAGATTTCCAGGTGGAGCTCACCCATACCGGCAATAATTGTCTGACCTGTTTCCTCGTTTGAAGAAACGCGGAAAGTAGGGTCTTCAATTGACAGTGATTGGAGCGCTATGGCCAGTTTCTCACGGTCGCCTTTCGATTTAGGTTCGATCGCCATCGAGATAACAGGTTCGGGGAATTCCATCTTCTCCAACAGGATTGGATGCTTGGGTGAGCAAAGAGTATCGCCTGTGGTAGCCTTCTTGAGGCCGATGCAGGCGGCGATGTCGCCAGTATGAAATTCATCTTTTTCTTCACGCTTGTTGGCATGCATTTCAAGCAGACGGGAGACTCGCTCCTCTTCATCCTTGGTCGTATTGAGCAAGGTGGTCCCTTTTAACAGTATACCGCTGTAAATACGAATGTATGTCAGACGTCCGACATAAGGGTCTGTCATGATTTTGAATGCTAGCGCAGCGAATGGCTGATCGTCATCCGGCGTCAGCAAGATCTCTTCGTCAGTTTTGAGGTCATGGGCCTTGATCTGACCGCGGTCAAGCGGAGAGGGCATCCATGCCACAACGGCATCCAAGAGCTGTTGTACGCCTTTATTTTTGAAAGCAGATCCACACAAGACAGGGTTAATTTTGTTTGCGCAAACGCCTTTTCTGATGGCTGCATTGATTTCAGCTTCAGTCAACGTATCGGGAGCTTCCAATACCTTGTGCATAAAGTCTTCGTTTTCTTCATCGATGGTTGCAAGCTCTTCGAGCAGCTCCGAGCGCATCTCTTTGCACTTTTCAACCAGGTCGGCAGGGATATCGGTGACATCCCATTCAGTACCGAGGTCTTCTGTATGGAAGATGTAGGCTTTCATCTTGATGAGGTCAACCATCCCTTTGAATTCGGCTTCTGCGCCGATTGGACACTGGACGGGGACAGCATTGGCAT
This sequence comes from Chlamydiota bacterium, assembly GCA_013287815.1. Classification (GTDB taxonomy): domain Bacteria; phylum Chlamydiota; class Chlamydiia; order Chlamydiales; family Parachlamydiaceae; genus JABDDC01. The sequence continues at coordinate 1,545 of JABDDC010000078.1, read as the reverse complement.
GAAGCTTTTCGCGCATGGTTCTGACAGCATCGAAGAAGTCAGCACCCATTCTGTCCATTTTGTTGACGAATGCAATACGAGGCACGCCATACTTGTCGGCCTGGCGCCATACTGTTTCCGACTGCGGTTCGACTCCGGAAACAGAGCAGAACAGGGCAATGGACCCATCGAGGATGCGGAGCGAACGTTCTACTTCAATTGTGAAGTCTACGTGGCCCGGTGTATCGATAATGTTGATCTTAGCACCTTTCCAGAATACAGTCGTGGCAGCCGATGTGATCGTAATGCCGCGTTCTTGTTCCTGCACCATCCAGTCCATCGTGGCAGCACCTTCATGGACCTCGCCAATCTTATGCGAACGGCCGCTATAGTAGAGAATACGCTCTGTCGTCGTCGTCTTACCGGCATCAATGTGGGCCATGATACCAATATTACGAAGATTCTTAAGGCGCTCCTTCCCTTTTTCATTTTCAGCAGTAGTCATGATTTCTCCTTCTACCACTTATAGTGGGCGTAAGCTTTATTAGCCTCTGCCATACGGTGGGTGTCGTCTTTCTTCTTGATCGTGGTCCCTTGATTGTTGAAACAATCGGTGAGCTCGGAAGCTAATGCTTCTTCCATGCTGCGACCTGGTTTAGCCCTTGAGTGGTTGATGATCCAACGCATCGCCATCGATGTTCTTCTGTTGGTGGGGATCTCAATAGGCACCTGGTAGGTGGCTCCGCCAATACGGCGTGATTTTACTTCCAAAGCAGGTTTTGCGTTCTCTAGCGCCTGTTCAAAGGCTTCGAGAGGTTTTTCCGCTTTGACTTTAGAGGCGAATTTCTCAACGGCATTGTAAACAATGCGGCGTGCGGTCGATTTTTTACCACCCATCATCACTTTGTTGATAAATTTGCTGAGTACTGAGCTTCCATATAATGGATCAGGCTCAGTCTGACGTTTTTCTGCACTGTGTCTTCTGGACATGATTTTCCTCAAAAAAGAGTATTTTTTACTACCGGCTTTAAAAATTAAGCCGGAAGAACAATTTTTAATTTTTTTACTGAAGATCTCAAAGATTCACCCGGCTAAGTTTCCTTCGCCTGTGCGTGATTGACGCTCTTAAAATTAAAAACGCTAATCACGAACCAAGATAGTTATTATGAACTATCTTAGTGTTACTTTTTAGGACGCTTTGCCCCGTATTTTGATCTTCCTTGCTTACGGTCCTTTACAGCCGCACAGTCCAATGTACCGCGCACGATGTGATAACGGACACCTGGTAAGTCTTTTACACGACCGCCTCTAACGAGAACGATGCTGTGTTCTTGCAGGTTATGGCCTTCACCACCAATGTAGGCAATGACTTCCTGACCTGTTGATAAACGTACCCAAGCTACCTTACGCAATGCTGAGTTAGGTTTCTTCGGCGTTTTTGTCTTTACTTGCAAACAGACTCCACGGCGCTGAGGACATTTTTGTAGCGCTGGAGATTTGCTGCGTTGCTTTTTCGGAACACGTGGCTGACGAACAAGCTGTTGAATAGTCGGCATATTTGCCTTC
>JABDDC010000077.1 GCA_013287815.1 Chlamydiota bacterium | reverse complement strand
ACCGGAAACGATCAACTACCGTACCTTCAAGCCAGAAAAGGGCGGTCTCTTCTGCGAAAAAATCTTCGGCCCTACGCGTGACTGGGAATGTGCTTGCGGAAAGTACAAGAAAATTAAACATAAAGGAATCATCTGCGACCGCTGCGGCGTCGAGGTGACACTATCTAAGGTCCGTCGTGAGCGTATGGCCCACATCGACCTGGCCGTCCCTGTCGTCCACATCTGGTTCTTTAAGACCATGCCTTCCCGCATTGGTAACGTTCTGGGGATGACATCAGCTGATCTCGAAAGGGTCATCTATTATGAAGAGTACGTAGTCATCGACGCGGGTCAGACTGACTTAGAGAAGAAACAGCTCCTCAACGACACCGAATACCGTGAAGCACAAGAAAAATGGGGCCGCGATGCATTCATAGCCAAGATGGGCGGTGATGCTGTTAGGGACCTCCTGGCTGCAGAAGACCTCCATGGTCAGCTAGTCGACCTGAAAGAAAAACTGCGCAAAACGAAGTCTCAACAAGCGCGTATGAAGATTGCCAAGCGTTTAAAAATCATTGAAAGCTTAACCACTTCAGGAAATAAACCTGAATGGATGGTGTTGAACTGCGTCCCCGTGACTCCGCCGGACCTCCGTCCGCTAGTCCCATTGGATGGCGGTCGCTTTGCTACATCAGACTTGAATGACCTCTATCGTCGTGTAATCAACCGTAACAACCGATTGAAAGCCATCCTGAAACTCAAGACACCTGAAGTCATCGTCAGAAACGAAAAAAGGATGCTCCAGGAAGCTGTCGACGCTCTCTTCGACAATGGCCGCCATGGTCATCCTGTCATGGGCGCAGGCAACCGTCCTCTGAAGTCCCTTTCTGAAATGTTAAAAGGTAAGCAGGGTCGCTTCCGTCAGAACCTCCTCGGTAAACGTGTTGACTACTCAGGCCGTTCGGTCATCATCGTCGGTCCTGAATTGAAGTTTAACCAATGCGGTCTGCCCAAACTGATGGCCCTCGAATTGTTCGAGCCTTTCATCGTCAAACGCTTGAAAGACCTCGGCTATGTTTATACGATTAGATCAGCGAAGAAAATGATCCAGCGTCACGCTCCTGAAGTATGGGACGTCCTCGATGACATCATCAAAGGCCATCCTGTCCTCCTGAACCGTGCACCGACACTTCACCGCCTTGGTATTCAGGCGTTCGAACCTGTCCTCATCGAAGGTAAGGCGATCCGTATCCATCCGCTTGTTTGTTCGGCGTTCAACGCTGACTTCGACGGTGACCAGATGGCCGTTTACGTGCCGCTCTCGATCGAAGCGCAGCTCGAGGCTAAGCTGCTGATGATGGCCCCTGACAACATCTTCTTGCCATCATCCGGTAAGCCTGTTGCAGTCCCATCTCAGGATATGACCCTTGGTCTCTACTATTTGATGTTAGATCCGCTCCATTTTCCGGAAGACCATGGATTTAAGACAAAAGTTTTCCGCGACAGCCAAGAGGTGCTTTCAGCCCTGTATTCCAGTGGAAGCTACAACTGGTATGAAGAGGATATGAGTAAGACTGGCCGACGCGACTTTTTACGCGGAGTGCGCATCCATGAAAAAATCAAGCTCCGTACTGAAAACGGCATCATCGAGACAACTCCCGGACGTGTCGTGTTCAATACGATCGTGCCTAAAGAGCTCGGATTCCAAAACTATAGCTTGCCCAAGAAAAAGATGGGCGAACTGGTCATGGAGTGCTACAAGAAAGCCGGCCTGGAAGCCACTGTACGATTCCTCGATAACTTGAAGACCCTCGGCTTTGCCGAAGCGACCAAGTCTTCGCTCTCTATGGGTGTGTGCGACGTCAAAATCCCGCCTAGCAAGCAGAGAATCCTCCATGAAGCTCATGAGAGGATTGCTGTGGTCCGTAAACAATACGAAGATGGTATCATCACAGAAGGTGAGCGTTCATCCAAGACTATCAGTATCTGGACAGAAGTGTCTGACGTACTTTCTGAAGAGCTTTTCAAACTGATCAGCGAAATCAAAGACAGTGCGATGAATCCTCTCTATCTGATGATGGACTCCGGTGCGCGTGGTAACAAATCGCAGATCCGCCAGCTCGGCGCTCTCCGCGGTTTGATGGCCCGTCCTTCCGGGGATATTATCGAATCGCCGATCACCTCCAATTTTAGGGAAGGTCTGTCGGTCATCGAGTTCTCCATCTCATCCCACGGAGCCCGTAAAGGTCTTGCCGATACAGCCCTTAAGACTGCTGACTCAGGTTACCTGACACGCCGTCTGGTTGACGTCGCCCAAGATGTGATCATCACTGAAGAGGACTGTGGAACCTTAAATGGTATCGATGTCGCCGCGATCAAGCAAGGTCAGGAAGAGCTCCTGCCATTGAAAGACCGTATCTTCGGACGTACTGTTTGCGATGATATCTACCTACCTGGCGACAGCACCAAGTTGTTGGCTAAGACCGGCGATATCCTCACCATCCGCCAAGCCGAAGCCATCGATGACTCAGGTATCGAAAGTATCCGTATCCGTTCGGTATTGACTTGTGAAACCAGAAGGGGTGTCTGCGCTAAGTGCTATGGTATCAACCTGGCAAACAGCCGCAACATCAACCTCGGTGAAGCTGTCGGTATCATCGCCGCTCAGTCGATTGGTGAACCTGGAACACAGCTGACGATGAGAACGTTTCACTTGGGTGGTATTGCTTCCGCTAGCGTCACCCCTGAAATCATTACCGATTCAGCTGGTATCCTCGTCTACTCAGAGCTTCGTACTGTGAAAACAAAAGAAGGTCACTGGATAGTCTTGAATAAGAACGGCAGGATCAACATCGTCCGTGACGAAGGAAGATCTCTTGATGAATACAAGAAGCTGCTCCAGACGAAGTCGATTGAACCGCTGCAGCAATTCAATATTGAATTGGGAACTAAGATTCTTAAAGCAGACGGATCAAAAGTACTACCGGGTGAACGTATTGCAGAATGGGAACAGCACAATATCCCTATCATCTGCGACCGTCCAGGTTATGTCCGCTACGAAGACCTTGTCGAAGGCCTTTCTACTGAACGTGATGTCAACAAGCAGACCGGCCAGACCGAGTTGCTCGTTAAGCAACACCGTGGCGAGCTCCATCCGCAGATTGCCATCTACGCCGACAAAGAAGGCGAAGAACTGGTCGGTACCTATCCATTACCAGCCAGTGCCGTCATTTCGGTACAAGAAGGGGAGTACGCTAACGCAGGTAAGATGCTTGCACGTCTGCCACGCAGTGCTATCAAAACGAAGGACATCACCGGCGGTCTTCCAAGGGTTGCCGAGCTTTTCGAAGCGCGCAAACCAAAAGATTCGGCCGAGATCGCAAAAATTGACGGCGTGGTTGACTTCCGCGGCGTTCAGAAGAACAAGCGTATCGTCGTTGTTCGTGATGAAGCGACAGGCATGGAAGAAGAGCACCTCATCCCTCATACTAAACACTTGATCGTCCAGCGCGGCGACCACGTGGTGAAAGGACAGCAGCTCACCGACGGCCTCGTCATTCCGCATGAAATCCTCGATATCTGCGGTGTTAGGGAACTCCAGAAGTACCTGGTGAACCAGGTCCAGGAAGTTTATCGCCTGCAGGGTGTCGACATCAACGATAAGCACATCGAGATCATCATCAGAAATATGCTGAAGAAAGTCCGCGTCCTCGATCCGGGCGACACCAGCTTGCTTTATGGTGAAGAAGTCGACAAGAAAGCATTCGAGCTCGAGAATATCAAGGTCACCAGAGATGGTGGTAAGGCTGCACAGGCCACACCAGTCCTCCTCGGTATCACGAAGGCATCTCTGAGCACCGACTCGTTCATCTCGGCAGCATCGTTCCAGGATACGACACGTGTCCTGACCGAAGCAGCTTGCGCCGGTAAGACCGACTACTTGACGGGCTTTAAAGAGAACGTCATCATGGGACACATCATCCCGGGTGGTACCGGCTTTGAGCGCCATAGACGAGTCAAGAAGTTCGTCGACCGCGAACTCGAAGAAGAACTTGTCTTCGATTTCGATACTGTCTAAACCAATAAGAGGTGGGCATCCGCCCACCTCTTGCATTTCCAACAATAAATTTGCTTGCGAAGCCATGGAGTGCGGTGCTCTGCACCGCCTTCTAGTGCAACTGTAGACTACATTCTCATCAGTACAATAGAAGGGGCCAAACAAGGGGAGCCAAGCTGAAAATCAAGCAGTAATTAATTTTCCCTTTCAGAATAATTGGATTTCGTTATAATTCTTGTAATTTATAAATACTTGAGGTTAATGATGATAATTAATTTTTGTGCCGAGTGCGGTAAGCCGAAAGATAAAGATCAAGAATGGCCTCCCAAACATATATAGAGGATACATATGACTTCCCCATCACGCTCTGTCTCTTTACAAGTTCCTAATTACAGTTCAGCTGTCCATCATGAAGGGTCTAATAGTACTCCCGGTGTGGTCCGGGTGTCTTGCGAAAGCCAGGTAGAAAGAGATAGTTTCTTTGGAAAGGTTAAGCCAGCTTTAACACCCATGTGCACTTTAAAAAATGTGAACAGTACAGGCACAACAAATTATTGTATTGTGTCTACCATCAATGACCAATCGTTGAAGGCAAGCAAGAAAGCTGAGGATATCACAGAACTATTTAATTATCATTTTCCTGTCGCGCAGAACCCCCAACAGGCTACACTTTCATATCGTGATTTTGCCAAAAATTACATTAAAGACATAGAGAAAGTCGCTTTTTTTTGAGACTCTGCCAACGTTCACATGCAATAAATATGAACAATCTTGGAATATGATAGCCTCTACTCTCAAAGATTACATTGAATTGATTTGCCTTGTACGTCATTCTTTACATAATTTAGCTACTATCATCGGCACGCAGAGCATGCATCAAATTACAATTCATCCTATTGAGACTGTGCCCGAATCAGTCATTCAAGGCATTCTCGACGAGCTGACCATCCCACCCGATTTTGCCAAGGCCTGCAATCTTGTCTTCCGTCCATCCCGACTTAGCACTCCAGCAGGAGAAAATCAAACTTAAGAAAGAGGAAATTAAAAACCTATTTGCGCAGGCCTATCAAAATCATGAGGAACTGCTAAGCGAAAGAGATTCCATGAAAAAGGAAGCCTTAAAAAAACGTTGCATTATCTCTCAGTAATTGTTATCAATTAAGAATTAGAGGTAGAGATGCAAGAATATTATTCAATTTATGTTTATTTTGCCTTGGTTGTGGTCGTCACATTGCTGACTTTGGGAGCTTCTTCCTTGTTTCCTTCGAGGAAGAACAAGGTGAAGTTTATGCCGTATGAGTCGGGGATGCAAGTGGAGACACATCTACTGGAAAACCGGTTTTTGCTGCGCCATTATCTGGTGGCGTTGATATTTCTTGTTTTTGATATCGAAGTGATATTTTTATACCCTTGGGCGGTGATAGCTAAGACGATCGGACCATTTGCTTTCTATGAGATGTTTTTCTTTTTAGTCGCATTGCTGGTGGGATTTATCTATGTGTGGCGCAAGGGAGGATTGCAATGGGAGTAGTGTTATGAAAGAAAGAAGCCCTTTTTTACTAGCCTCGTTAGATTCATTGATTAACTGGGGAAGGAAGAATTCGTTGTGGCCGGCGCAGTTTGGACTGGCTTGCTGTGCGATCGAGATGATGTCGACAGCAGCGAGCAGATATGACATGGCACGTTTTGGTGCTGAGGTATTCCGCGCTTCTCCCCGGCAGAGCGATGTGATGATTGTGGCAGGGCGATTGAGTCAGAAGATGGCGCCGGTGATGAAGACAGTTTACGATCAGATGCTCGAGCCCAAGTGGGTGATTGCGATGGGGGACTGTTCCTCTTGCGGCGGTATTTACAATAACTACGCCATCATTCAGGGAGTGGATAAAATTATACCTGTCGACGTCTATGTCGCAGGCTGTCCGCCCCGTCCTGAAGCCCTTCTCCATGGTCTGATAACTCTGCAAAAGAAAATTCAGGAAGGAAGCGCCTTCTCCAGGGGAGAAAAGCGATGAAGAGAGCGGAAGTAGTTGAGGATATCCGGAACACATTCGGTGAAAGCCTGCTAGAAGTGACCGAGTTTTTAGGGGAGATAACCATAGAAGTGAGGAAAGAGAGTTTAAAAGAGCTCCTTTTAGCACTCAAAGCAAGGGGTTATGAGGTGCTGATGGACCTGACCGGAGTGGACTATCTTGTTCCTATTAAGCGGACAAAGATTGTTTATTGGCTTCATAATCCGACCACTTATGAAAGGATAA
>JABDDC010000076.1 GCA_013287815.1 Chlamydiota bacterium | reverse complement strand
CCTCAACTGTAAATGCTTCAGCCGCTACTGAAGGCGCTGATACTGAAGCCGCGGACGCTGTAGACCCTGTGACCATGTAACTTAATGGATTGGTAATTTGCGTTATTTCGTAACTGACCAAACTTGGAGAAGTTATCGCGCCTGGATTAGCTTTCAGAAATAATTGATCAAAATCTTTGCGGAGAGGCGAATCGGCAAAAGGCGAGGAAGAAAATAAAAAAGTTCTTGATGATCCTTGCAATTGTCCTGTTGCTGCAGCCCCTGATGCTCCTCCAATCATGGAGCTTGAAGGATTGCTAACTGGCTTTATTTTGTAGCTTACCAGGCTCGGAGCAGTTACAATCCATGGGTTAGCGATTAGCATCAGCTGATTTAAAATGGCAGTGGCCTCTGATGATAAAACTCCCGAAACTTGTGAAGCCCCATTTACCAAGTAGCATATTGGATTTTGTAGTGCATTAAAGTTTGAACGTACTGCATTAAAGCTTGTGCTTGGAAAAGACATATTCTATTTCCTTATACTGTGAATTTTAAATAACATAAAGGTATAGCAAAAACGAAGTTTTTTTACTACTTTAAAAAAGAAAGATTTACAGCTGATAGGGAATCAGATTCCGGCGCAGTTCGCGCCAGGTGATCCGTAATGCCTCCGGCAGGTGGATGTGGGACAAATTATATGAGGGATCCAAATAATTTTGTTTAAGGTGCAACGCTTGCTTGAACGAGGCAATGGCCTCGTCGTTATGATGGAGAACCGCTTCTACGACTCCCAAATTATTATGGCAGGCAGCATTGGACGGATCAAACGATAAACTTTCCTTAAAACATTTTTCCGCCAGATCATATTGCTGCAGATATAGATAGCAGTTGCCTTGATAGAATAAGGAATCTGCTGACTTCAGGTTTTTCAATACCTCCAGGGCTTCGTGGATATGTTCCTGATTGAAGAAGATTTTTCCAAGCAGCAGCGTCTTTTCGTCTTCAGAAAATGTAGTCTCCGATACTACCTGGGCTATATGTGAGAGATCATACTGTGCCAGCACTTTGCGCTCGGCTTCTCTGTGAGAAATGATATCATTGGATAAATTGAGTGCATGGCGTCGGTAATATATCAATGGGATATCGATATATCTGAATTTGTAAATGTGGGCAAGCCGCATCATCAATTCATAGTCTTCGGCATGGATAAACTTCTCATTATACGGATGTGAAACAAAACACTCCCTCTTGGCTAAAATGGTATTAGAATTGGGAATAATATTTCTAAAGAACATCAGTGCCAGGAAATCCTCAGGTGGATAATCCTTACCGTGCAATTCACCGCAAGGGTGGCCTTTGATGTCTACCATAATGATAGCGGTATAGACTAGATCGACGTCAGGATTCTTTTGCAGTACTTCATATTGTGTTGCAATGCGTTCAGGAAACAGGACGTCATCAGAATCAAGCAGACCAATATATTCTCCCCGAGAAGCGGCGATGGCTTTGTTTCTGGCAGCTGAAGGTCCTTTATTTGACTGGGTAATAACTTTGATGCGTGGATTTTGTTCAGCAAAAGCTTTGCAAACTGCCGGCGTCTCATCGGTCGATCCATCATCAACGATAATGATCTCAATATTTTTATAAGTTTGATTGATTAGACTTTTTAATGTTTCCGGCAAAAAACGTGCGTGATTGTATACAGGTATGATGATGCTGATAAGAGGCTCTGACATCTAATTACTCCAAATTATCCACTCCGCCAGGATGCCATGGATGGCATTTGCAGATCCGTTTTATGCCAAGCCATGTTCCTTTAAAACATCCATACCGCAGTATCGCTTCTTTTGTATATTCTGAGCAAGTCGGATAAAAACGGCAGGTTAATCCCAGCAAAGGGCTAATGGTAAGTTGATAGGTTTGTATCAGAAATGTCAACAATTTTTTCATAAATTAGAAAATAGAAGGTTGAACATAGAAAGTTATAGTAGTAGGAGGTATACTGCGGGGTGTTGAAATTTTGTGTAAAACGCAAAATTTCAATGCCCCGCAGTATAGTTTGTAGAGCTTTCACTTCTACTTTCTAGCCCCTAACTTCTACATTCTAATTCTAGGTGGAGTGCGCCAAGAAGTCGCAGATCACGGGTACGCTGATTTCTATTGGCCAAGGGAGCTGTTCTTGCGTCGGTCTTGCGAGTAGTTGGCCTGAGAAATGTTCCTTATCACCAGAGAGATAATCGGGAACGCTGCGTGCAGATCCTTCTAACGAATCGCCGATAGCTTTCATCTTGCGTGATTTTTCTTTCACGGAAACAACTTGTCCTGGTTTGACGATATAGGAGCGGATATCTACTTTTTTGCCATCCACTAAAATATGTCCGTGAGCGACGAGCTGCTGAGCTGCAAAGATGGTGCTGCCGAATTTTAAGCGATAAACAATATTATCGAGGCGGCATTCAAGCATCTGGACGAAATGTTCAGCTGTGTTGCCTTCAAGACGGGCTGCTTTCTTATAATAAGAAACGAGTTGCTTTTCGCTGAGCATACCGTAAATTGCTTTTAGTTTTTGTTTCTCTTCTAACTGAAGGCCAAAGTCTGACTTCTTGCGTCGGCGAGCGCCATGCATTCCTGGTGGATTTGGCTTATGTAAAAGAGGATTGCGTGCACGACCGAAGATATTAACACCATAACGGCGTGCAATGCGGTTTTTGTTGCCTGTATAACGAGCCATTTGTTCTCCTGAACGGTTACTTACTTGTGAGAGTATGTCAAAATCGTTTATTTTTTGCAATTGGAATTATTTTTGTCTGAGATTCGGAGTAGGAACGAGATGTCAGAGATACCGTTTGGGTATAGGAAAGTGGCTCTAGTAAGGGTTGGCTAGAAAGTTGTATAGAAGATTTTACCGCGGAGCCGCAGAGATCGCTGAGCAAGCGCAGAGAGATTTTGATCGTAGAAAAAACTCTCTGCGTTTGCTCAGCGATCTCTGCGGCTCCGCGGTTATAATGACGATAAGTACCTACTCCGAATCTCAGATGAGGGATGAATCCATTGTATTATTCTGCTTTTTAGATTATGATAGGTTTATGAATGAAAAAGATACTTTAGTCTCTCAGAATGATGAAGATAGGCTCGTTATCGAACAGGCTTTCAAACAGTTTTCCCTTGAAACAAACAGATTGGAAAGGGCTTATACTAGCCTTGAAGAGCAGTATAAATCTGTCCAGAGGGCCTTGCACGAGTCCCAAACCATGATGTCGGGAAAACTCTCCGAGCTGGAATTTATCGGCCGCTATCTGGAAACGATCCTGCATCACATTTCACAAGGTATTCTCTTTATCGACCTGACTGGCACAGTGACTACCTGTAATGAAGCTGCCGAGCAGATCCTGGGGAAATCCTCTTCAGAATTATTATTTCAGCCTATTGATAAATATTTTAATAACAACTTCTTCGGCTTCTCTTTAGAAGATGTTTTAAAAAGCAAAAGATGTCCTCGCTCATCTTTTATAACACTGGAAAAAGGGGACGGAAAGCAAGGCGAAGTAGAGATTGAGGCGACGTTTGTCACCACGGATCGACAATCTCATTCTTTAGATTTAAAGATGCCGGGCACTTCCATTCAAGGGATATTGATCCTTTTGAGAGATATGACTGAGGTGAGGCGTCTGCAGAGGCAGGCTGAAAGAAACAGTCGTCTGCGCGAGCTAGGGGAGATGGCTGCCCACCTGGCCCATGAGATTCGCAATCCTCTGGGTGGGATCAAAGGCTTTGCTTCATTATTGGTCCATGACCTGACCGATAAGCCACAGCAGCGACAAATGGCAACAAATATTGTCGGCGGGGCAAATGATCTGGATCTGTTGGTCAGCGGTATCTTAAGTTATACTCGCCCCTTTGAAGCCAAGCGGGAACCCACTGATCTCCAGGCCTTTATTGATGAGGTGCGTCAGCTGATGCAGGCAGATGAAGCCTGGAATAAAAAAATCAAATTTGATATTAAAGCAAATAACGAAGAAGGACTGATTGTCCCATTCGATCCGCAGCTTCTCAAATCGGCTCTGCTGAACCTTTTTGTGAATGCTGTGCAGGCTATGCCTAACGGCGGCAAGCTAACTGTGACGGTCGGTCGGGACGCTGAACATGCTATCATAAGGGTAGAAGATACCGGTAAAGGGATACCGACTGACAATCTGGACAATCTTTTTACCCCATTCTTTACAACCAAGGAAAAGGGGACTGGACTAGGGCTTTCGGAAGTACATAAAGTAATCCAGGCTCACCATGGATCAATAGAAGTCAATTCAGAAGTAGGTATAGGAACTAGTTTTATCATTAAATTACCGAGGTAATCATGACTGTAGATAAGATTTTAATTGTCGATGATGAAGTCATCATGCGCAGCTTTTTGGTCGAGGCCTTAAAACGGAAGGGAATTGACGCGCAGGCAGTCGAAAGCGGTGAAAAAGCGATAAAGCTCCTGCAGGATCAATCCTACGACATGGTGATTACCGATATGAGAATGGGCGCTGTCAGTGGTATGGACGTGTTAAGAAAGGCCAAAGAACTGTCCCCAAAGACGTTAGTCGTTGTTATCACAGCATATGGAACTGTAGAAAATGCTGTCGAAGCGATGCAGCTGGGGGCTTTTCATTACCTCATCAAGCCATTCTCATTAGAGTGCCTGATGGCCACCATCGAAAAAGCCAATCAGCATAATGTTCTGGTTGAAGAAAATCATTATCTAAGGGAACAAGTAGGCAGCCGCCATACCCAGTTTGTTGTGGCCGAAAGTTCTGCCATGAAACAGATTCTTACTGACATCGAAAAGATCGCCAAAAGCAACGCTAGCGTATTCATTAGCGGGGAGACAGGCACAGGTAAGGAGGTCATTGCCCATCTGATCCACTACCACTCCAACCGCGCCAGCAAGCCTTTCATTAAAGTCAACTGCGCGGCTGTTCCTGAAACACTGGTGGAATCAGAATTTTTTGGTCATGAAAAAGGGGCTTTCACCGGCGCCGCTAACAAGCGGCTTGGCCGTTTTGAATTGGCCAATGGCGGATCATTATTGCTTGATGAAGTGACCGAGATCCCTCAAAGTCTGCAGGCTAAGCTGCTGAGAGTGACACAAGAACAGGAATTTGAAAGAGTGGGTGGTTCCAAACCAATTAAAGTCGACGTGCGGCTTATTTCCACCTCTAACCGTGAGATCAAAGAAGCGATCAAATCCAAAGTGTTGCGCGAAGACCTCTACTACCGCTTGAATGTTGTCCCCATCTATCTGCCTCCCCTAAAAGAGCGTCAGGAAGACATCATTCCCTTGGCTAAGCTTTTCCTCGAGCGGTCATGCAAAGACAACCATACAGAGAAAAAGACTCTCAGCCAAGGAGTACAGGACAAACTGCTTAAGTACCCATGGCCGGGCAATGTCAGAGAATTAGCCAACGTCATCGAACGCGCTACCATCATGGTCCAGGGAAAAGTCATCGAAAGCGACCACCTTTATCTCGACGGACCTGGAGTTAACATCATGACCGGTAAAACCATCCAGGAAGTTGAGAAACAGCTCATAGCTGATACACTGCAGTCCCAGCCTAACAGCTCCAAAGCGGCCGAAACCCTCGGCATCAGCGTCAAGGAGCTGCGTAACAAGCTGCGCGACTACAACCTTGCCTAAGAGACTGGGAAAAATAAGTAGATTATTATTTTTCAGTCCCCAGGAAATATGTCGACGTTTCTAGGTTTAATTTAAGTGGAATATATTGGAGGTATTTTATGCATAAGTTATTCACGTGCGCTCTATGCTTTTTATCTATTGCAACCATTCAAGCGGATTGGCAAAACGATAATAGCGGGACGATCAATACCAGTCCGAATTACTCGGACTCGGAGCAGCAATATTATTACAATCAAATGACTCCACAATACTATCAGCCAAATATGCAAACAGATCCTCGAATTTGAACTGAAGCTTTTAAGCGCTTTAGATTGGCAGTTAAACCCAGTTACACAATTTACCTGGCTAAGATTTTTTCTGCAGGCAATTTCAAGAACTATCATTTTGGATTATGAAAAAGAGCAAAGTGAAGCTTCATATGAAGAGTATTCTTCACTGCTAAAGAATTTTCTTAGTATAGAAAAATTTGTCAACATGATGCTATCAATAGATTTATTCTCATACGGTGTATGTAGAAACAGACTTTATCCGAGTGGTACGGCTGTGGCAGCTCTATTTCTGATCCATTCCAAATGTCCAAAGTCTATCAATTATATTGTTTCTCATAGTGGCTATTCGGCCTTAGGATTAGAAAATATAGTAGGATTTATGGGATTACTGACATCTAAGAT
>JABDDC010000075.1 GCA_013287815.1 Chlamydiota bacterium | reverse complement strand
TTAATCTTTCTACTCACATATTTCGCTCTGGGACATAAAAGCAAGATTAAGATTAAGATCAAGATCGAGATTAAGATCAAGATTTGTTCATTTCCCTGAGCCGAAAGTCCTCTCTCCTGTCTCTAGGCTGCGCCAAAGATCTCGGAGGCGTTGCTAAAGGGGACCCTCTCCCCCACGACGACGACGTCGTCGTTGGGCATCAGCTGTGTGTCAGCTCAAGACGTAGTTGCCGTCGTCGCTGACAAAGACGAACGACTGGCCCCCTTCGCCTGTAAAAGTAAATGTTTGTCCAAGGATTTCATCGATCTTGGCCTTCTCGAACTCTGAAAGGGGAGATACCTCCCATTCCTGCAGGGATGAATGGTGGGAAGTGATCTGCTTGACTTTGAGGTCGTCGCCAAAATAAAAGAAGGAGCCGATCGCTCCTACAAGCAACGCAAAACAAAGGAATAATCTAAAAAACCATTTTCTTATCATGCGATTAATTATAAGTCATGGTTTCTTAAAATTGAAGAAGATAAAAACTTGTCAATTTTCCTAGAAACGGCGATTGGGCCGAGCCAGGAAGTGCAAGATTTTGAGTCAGAATCACTTGAGATGGGGGCCGAACATTCCCAAACGGTGAAGGCGCCCCCCATCTCAAGTGATTCTGGCTCAAAAGATTGTGCTTCCTGGCCGGCTCCAATCGCCGTTTCTAGGATTATCGTTCTTGTCATTGGTTTTCAGCTCTTCAACTTCTCTGGTGACTGTTGGTTTTACCGGTTCAGTTTTGGAGATCTCGCATGTTCTATAAACGACACCATCAAATCCGTCTCTGGCAGCATGGATTGGATTGGTCATGGCATGCGGGATATGCTTTTGATCTAAATCGAACTCGAACAATTTGACGACGGCTTCAAGTTCAGAAGGCCAAACTTCTTTTTCATTATGATAATTAATGACATCCAAATCGGTAATGATTACTTTTCCATTAACAACAAAATCATTCACTAACTTCGTAAGACCAGTTACGCAAATATCGGCATTTTCTTTTCCTCTAAACGATTTTTGAATTTTTGTAAGAGTTGATTCACTGAGGCTATATATTTGAAAACCCATAATGCTCCTTAAGTTAACTCTTGATAATGTTGATTGGCTTTGTCTGCTACTTCTTTAGAGGATATCCAACCTTCTAATGCAGCGGATAATTTATTAAATTGATCTATTATAGTGTTAAACGTATTAATAGAAATTATATCATTTTCGCCTATTATTTTACAACGTTTGGCATGCTGATTAATTTCTTCCTGAGTCAATCCTTTTAATGTAAACTCTTTCTTTTCAGTTTTTAGATGGACTTTTGGGGGTAATTCCTTTTCAGCAGTTGTTAGTTCTTTTTCAGGGAGAAAGAATTTTTTAAGTTTTGTTGTGTCTTCTATATTAGTAAAAGAAGCGCCGAGTTTTGCAGCTCGATCTTCAATATATTTTAAATTAAACATAAGGCGTTCTGCATACTTATACATGCCAACAACTTTTTCTTCGGCTGTGTGGCAATCTTTTAAATGATCGGACATGAATCCACTGACTTCGCGGAAAGCTTGAACGTGCTCATTTAAAGTGAGAACATGAGATTCTCCCGCCTGTCGCATTTTGACGGTAGAGAAATAGGAAGCAGAAGTATAATGGATTTCTTGACCAAAGGCATTTCCTAATGTTTTTAAATCTTGTTTTTCTATGGTCAATGTATCTTTCTCATTAAATAAGATATTTGAGCTTCTGTATGTTTCATATTCGGTATTTTCTTGTAATTCCCCTATTTCCTTTTTCACTCTTCGTAAATCCTGATTAACTTCATTTTCTTTACCGATTTCTTGTTGCAAAAGTGGCAGATCTTCGGCCACTTTTTCTAGCTGGGTTTTTATTTCCCTTAATCGTGATTGTATTTGATTTACACGGTCCGCTGGGATAGGGGTTAACTGCTCCTTTTTGAGAGAAGCGATTTCTTGTTTTAGAGATACTTCTGTTTCCCTAACGTTAATCATTTCATATTTAGATTTTTCAATCTTCTTGCGTTGGTCATGCAAAGTATTAAATTCCTTATTCAATTTAATAAGTGTCTTAAAGGTTGTTTTAGCCTGATCTCCAATCTCTGAATTCTTAATTAGAGATTTATCCAGTATTTTAATTTGCTGGGTCAATTTTCCAACCTCGCTTTCTGCTTTTTCTTTCGACTCAAGTTTTTCACCCAACTCAGTTTTGAAATGAATCAGCTTTTTCTGAACCTCTTCACTTTGTATTATTGTAGGTTTAATCGCGATGGCATCATTAAGGTATTTAATCTGAGCTTCCAGGTATGTAATATTTTTTGAAAGTTTTTCGATTTTTGTTTGTTTTTCGGTGAGTTTATCAGTATAATCTTCTTTGCGCGATTCGATTTGTGCATTAAATAATTCCATAAATTTTTCAGTGTCTTCTAGTGTCGAGAGTCTTTCCATTGAAGAAGCCAGTTCTAACTGTCTTTTCTCTATCTTTCCTATTTTCCTGATAAATTCGTTGGAAATTTCACTGTACGCCTCTACAACTTCATTCTCTACGTCTTGTATATCCTTATTTTTTCCTCGTTCCGGCGCCCTATTTTTTCCTATTCCGAGATCCCGAATTCTTCCTAATTTTTCCGAATTTAATCCATTTTTTGTAGACAATTTGTCTTCCAAGAGTCGTACCAGTTCTTTATTATGCTGTTCTACTTTCTTAAATTCATTCTCTTTAGCATCTCTTTCACTTGGATTTGTAATCCCTTCCAATGTTTGATTTTTGAATGTTGCCCAGTCTTTGTCAGTGCAGGTTCTTAATTTCATCAAAAGGCTTCTTTCATTATTTAATTGGCCTCGTTCGGCTTCCTTCTGAGGATTGCTGCATTGCATTAAATATTGATGTGGATAGGCATTTGAATCTAAAAGTATAAATGAGGTGGTTTTTAGCATCTTCGCAAATTCTGCATTGCAAAACCCGACCACCTCAGCTTCATCCGCTTGATGAGCTTCATCAAATTCGAAAGAAAAATCAAAGTCAGATGTTAGCCTTGTACTTCCAAATTCATTAATTTTGACCGTGGGATATTTTTCTTTTATCTTGGCAAAAATCTCGCTAAAAATGGCTCCTCGAAAATCATTCATGACTTGCAAGGTGACTTTATTCTTGCATTGGTCCGTCATGGCCCGCCAGTTACATTTATATTGCGTTTCAAATTCTTTGAGGGCAGGGATTATATCTCTATCGGGATCATAGGGTATTCTGTCTTTATCGCCGTGATGCTGATTATAATAGTTTAAAGTCTTTCCCTTGCTTTCGTCATTTCCAATTGCTAACTTGTGTTCGTTTTCCTCGCTACTTATCTCCGTTAGGGGTTTTCCATCAAATGGTGAGGAGATGACACTTTTTTTGCGGGATCCTTGAGTAATATCATTTATATTCAGATAACGCATGGCTGTGACGCTACTTTTTCGTCTTGTATTTTCAAGCGCTGAAGGTAGATTTAAACTGTCCGATGATCTTGAAGTTAATGGGCTACCTTTACTGGATGGAGTCGTATTATCTACATCAGAGTTGGATTTGGTCGTTGAAATGGGGGACGGCCTATTCAAAGATTCGAGTTGATTATGGGGGGTGCGGCCTTCCAGGCTTAAAAGTGAAACGAGATGATCTTCAGGTTGTTGTTCATGGGGCAGGGGCCCTGGTTCTAGATGGGCTAATCTAACATTACAGTTTTGAAGAACCGGTTGTGAATAACTTCTAGCTTTATTAACAGTTTCGGCAGCATTGCCGTTTATTCCATTAGTAATGGAATGGCCAGCCATAGTTTCTTTTGCACGAGTCACTTCCCCTTGACGGGTCACTTTTCCTTGGCGAGACACTTCGCCTTGGCGTGAAACTTCACCCTGTCGAATTGGAGGCAGGTGAAACGGCTGACCTCTATACCCTGTAACACCAGCATTCATAAAGCCATCCTTGGCCAAATAAAAAATGCTAAAAAGGACTATAATTTATAACTATATCCCCACCTCTACTATTATAACATAATAATAATTAAAATTTAATTTATTAATTTTTAATAAAACATTGCAATAATAAACTGTTTCGCCTCTATAATGCAGGATTTATGCCGAACTCCCCCCCCACTAAATTTGTATGTACAATATCCGTGCATGATGGTATAATGATATGTAAAGAGGAGGGTATAATGAAGCAAGATCGGATAGAAATCAGGACAAGTACAAGTGAAAGAAAACAATTTGAAGAAGCAGCTTTTCTGAGTAGAATGAATCTTTCAGAATTTATGCGCAGATCTGCTTTAGATAAGTCTACTGAAATCATTCACAAAAGCACTTCAATTATGTTATCCAATGAAGATCGCGATGCATTTTTAAATGCACTGGAAAATCTACCAGAACCAACGAAAAAAATGAAACAAGCGCTTAAACACCACAAACGATTAATTGATAACGGTTAACCTTTGATAACAATAAAATCGATAGTCGATGTAGATCCAACATTTCCCCACTCAAATAGAAATTAATCATATCAATCAACTTGTTGTTGAGGTTTGCTATTTTTTGCTTTTGGTTGTTGAGAAGTGGGGATAGAATGGGGATAAAACCCGCAAAAATAAAAAAGGCACTTACAGTATAATCCGTAAGTGCCTAATGTATAAATACTCCGGAAGAAGGATTCGAACCTACGACCAACGGATTAACAGTCCGACGTAAGCCAATAATCTACAACACACTACAATTCATAGCAACAAGAAAATCAAAGGCTTGTGACCGAATGAGTTGTTGCGCTTCGTTGCTGATTTTTGTGGTTTTTTGTGACAAAGTGCACCATCAATGCACCATTTTGAAATTGACAATCAACCAATTATATTGGTAATATGACCAAAAAGGTTGGTGTATTATGCTAGAGTCTCTTTTTGGCACTCCCATTATCGAGAAGATATTATTTTTTCTGATAGTGAACAAAAAATGCTATCCGTCTCAGCTTAAGGAAGCATTTCAGAATCCTTTGTACAGCTTTCAGAGAGCATTAGGAAGATTAGAAAAGGGCAGTGTATTAGTCAGTTATAGAGAAGGAAAAACTCTGATTTATCAGTTCAATCCTCGCTATCCGTTTCTTCCTGAATTAGAAGCTTTCTTACGAAAGGCTTATTCCTTTTTTCCTGAAGATATTCGTGAAAAATATTACGAACCGATCATTCGCAAAAGACCGCGTCGGCGAGGAAAGCCATTATGATTGATTGGACAATCATTTCTCTCAAAGAAATGGCCGGATTTCTTTCAGAAGAGCTTGGAAAGAGAGGGATAGACACCATTCTCGTAGGGGGAGCTTGCGCAACAATTTATTCCGAAAACCGTTATCAATCCTACGACCTGGATTATGTCACCTATGTGGACATGAAAAAAGTAAAAAAGGCTCTATTGGAACTTGGATTCACTGAAAGTGATGGCTACTTCCAGCGGGAAGGTTGTCAGTGGTTTGTGGAATTCGTTTCTCCGCCGGTTGCGGTAGGAAATGAATCCATTCTGTCGTTTAACACGATCGTGACTTCTTTGGGGACTATTACGCTCTTAAGTCCAGTAGACAGTGTTAAAGACCGCTTAGCAAGCTTTTATCATTGGAACGATAAGCAAGGTCTTGTACAAGCTATAAATATCTGTCTTGAGCAAAATATTGACGTCGATGAGATAGAAAGATGGTCCATAGCAGAAAAACAGGAAGTTAAATTTAGGATTTTCTTACAACTTTTGGAAAAAAAATAAAGAGGGCTAGGTCTCTTTTTCCTATATAGCTTTTAATTTTGTGAAAAGAAACTTTTGGGATATCCAAAACATATGGGTATGGGATTGAAATGCTTCCCATAAAAAGCGAAAAGCCCCGGTATACACCGAGGCAAGACGCCGATCGGGAACTCCCGATCCTTTCAACCTCCATTATACATAAAGATATGATAGAAAGGCAAGAAATATTTCTGGCCTCTGGCTAAGGTTTTTTTTCGAGTAAAAAAAAACACAAAAAAAAATTTGACAAAGTATAATTAATAATGTTAGAATATGTCTATAATTAATTTTAAAATCATAGAAAAGGAGCTTGTTATATGTCAATAAGAGCTGATATTTCAAACTTTTATAGAGACGACATTGCACATTTAGAGATATCTTTCACTTTGGAACAAGGAATTAAACAAGGAATTAAAAAAATTTCCCCTCTAAGCAGAATGGATTTTATGGTAGGCGCTGGTCTTGCCACGCTCTTCCTAGTGCATAAAGTCGGACTATATATATTTACTCTTGCCCGATGCGTTGTGACAGGCCCTAATCAGGATTTAAGAAATTCTTTATCGAGAAATTGGAAAGAAATATTAGTTTATGGTGGTGCTATTCCTTTAGGTTGGATAGGCGTTATATACCCTCCATTTGTAAATGATATTCTTCAAATTCCCGCTAATGGATTGAGCATGCCTTATTCCCTCTGAGCTTAGAATGTGCTTTCTGGGGATGGTAGTCCTATGGATAGTGAAGGCCATTCAATAGCAAGTAAATTTATATATCACTTAAAATCAATAACTTAAATCAATTTTTTAATTGATCTGGAAAGAAAGTTGGCAGTTTATCAAGATTAATCGAGTTTAAAAATTTTTTCTATTTGCTTTATATGTATAATTTATGATAATTTT
>JABDDC010000074.1 GCA_013287815.1 Chlamydiota bacterium | reverse complement strand
AAGATAAAAGAGCAGACAGGATGGTTAAGATGGTAAGGATAGGCATGATAAAAGAGACTTAAAAATTGCCAAAAGATCAGCAAGAGCAGATCAAAGAGCAAAGATTAATGAAATTGATGGTTACAGAGTAACAGTGTGGTTATTCTGAGTGCACCGGCTTTTCCATGACTTAGAATGAAATTTTTATTGATATGCTTGCATCTTTAATGGAAATCAGCTTTATTCTTAGTAGAAAGGAGACAGGAGACGACCTTTTGCTTGCGAAGCCTTGGAGTGCGGTGCTCTGCACCGCCTTCCGGCGTGGCTGTGGAATACACAGACGTTATTGTAAGACGTTAATGGCATTAACGGCATATTTAATGTTAGAATGGTCTTCACAATAGCGCCAAAAGGCGGTGCAGAGCACCGCACTCCAAGGCTTCGCAAGCAAAAGAGCGTCTCCCGTCTCCCGTCTTCTAAAAAGAGGTATAGATGAATAATAACAAAGAATTTCAGTGGGTTTGCCAGCCTAAGGCTGAAAAATTCGTTCTCGATTTTGTCGAGTATGCCACCCAGTCCAACCAGACCATTGCAGATCTTCAATCAGACCTACTCGGTAAGACCAGCACACGCCTTTTCGACTGGCTAGACCATATCGTTTTAGACAACACCCCTAAAATCACGAATGAGCTGGAAGAATCTGGCTATGTCATCCAAAAATCGGACACTCCCGACCAAGTCTATCACCACCCGGGTGCGCAGCTGCCTCGCGTTGTTCTAAGAAAAAGCCCTAAAGAACCACTAGGACTTGCTGTTTCTGTCGATCATATTTCCGACTTTTTGATGACTCATGGCGGAAGCGCCGCTATCAAAATTGAAGGATCGGTATTTGGCTGCTACCGCCGCTGCAAGATCTCGGAAGAAAATGGTGTTTCACTTTGGCTGGTAGAAAGAAGGGGGACTCAGACTATCAAGCCAACAATGGAAGATCCACAGACTATTGAGAAGTATCTTAAAGCAGTTGAACAATGGCAAACTAAACTGAGAAATTTGGAAAATGAAAACGAAGCGATCGGTAAGGCAATTGCTTTGGCAGAAGAGCTGGTCAGGACCGTAGGAAGAGACAGGGCCGCCTGGACGGTGATGGAAGTGGAGAGAAGCTACTGGCAAAACCGCAATACCGCCGGACAGTTGCAAAAAAATCGGCAAGACCGTTTAGGGATGGGATGGGCTAACCATGATCACCACACCTTCCGCTCGTCGCGGGCCAATTTCGCGAAGCTTGTCCGCCTATTTGAGATATTGGGATTCCACTGCCGCGAACGTTACTACACAGGAAAAGAGGCTGGCTGGGGAGCTCAGATCATGGAAAATCCCATCTGCCGCTTGGTGCTATTTTTAGATGTTGACCTCGGAGAGGATGAGATAACGCAAGATTTTGCTCATGAGCCTCTTCCTAAACTCGATAAGGTAGGAACAATCGGTCTTTGGTGCGGACTGCATGGCGACTCCATTCTGCACGGAGGCATGCACCATCTGGAGGCGCAGTTTATGTTTGACGATCTTGCTCATGACCTCTCCAAGGTAGGTGTCAAAATGATGAAGCCGTTCAGTTCCTTTCCCTATTTGATGCAGGCTTTTACTGAAGGAGATATGTGGCCGGTTGATCCAAAGAGAATTCAAAAGCTGTTGATCGAGGGCAAAATCTCTACCGAACACGCTGAAAAATTCCGCACCCAGGGCGCCATCGGAAGCCATCTAGAAAACCTGCAGCGACGCGAAGGATTCAAGGGGTTCAACCAGAAAAATGTCAGCCTCATCATCAAAAAAACAGATCCCCGGCTGACGATTGCTGATGGATGACAGATAAAAGATAAGATATGAATGATGAATGATGACTATTTCGTCCATTCTGTCCATTGAAGAGGGTGAATGTTAAACGAGTTAAGAGCAAGCATTGAAGGCGAGGTTTATGACGATGACGTCACCCGCTGTGTTTATTCTGTTGACGCATCCATCTTCGAAGTGACACCAAGCTGTATCGTCATTCCCAAATCCAAGTTAGATCTTATTAAGGCGATCAAGGTCGCCAAAAAACATCAAGTGCCAATCACTGTTCGTGGAGCTGCCACAGGCATCACAGGTGGGTGCTTGGGAAATGGGATGATTATCGATGTCTCAAAATATCTCAATAAAATTATTGAAATCAATATCGAAGAAAAGTATGCCATTTGCGAACCTGGTGTGGTACAGGATGAACTCAATGACATACTATCAGGATACGGCTTTCGGTTAGGTCCGGACACTTCGACGGGAAATAGGGCGACTCTAGGCGGTATGTTGGGTAACAACGCCGCAGGCGCCCGCTCATTGAAATTTGGGAGCATGGTCGATCATGTCATCAGTGTCGAACTGGCTTTATCTTCCGGTGAGCTATTGCGCTTTGGACCTGTCAGTAAATCTGAATTGGATCAAAAGTCATCATTGACGACTGAAGAAGGGAAGATTTATAGGACAGTCAAAGAGATAAAAGAACATTACTTGAACGAAATAGACAAACATTTCCCCAAAATACCCAGGCGTGTTTCCGGCTATAATCTAAACCGCCTTAATGATGAATATTTAAATATCGCCAGATTGATTGTTGGATCGGAAGGCACCTTAGGCATTGCTACCGAAATTAAGGTTGCAATTGTTCCCAAGTTGCACTCGACAGGATTATGCCTCTTTTTCTTTGATGATCTGTTAAAGGCGTTTCAAGCTGCTCCTGTATTGCTCGAATGCAATCCCCTTGCACTGGAACTTATAGATGATCACATCATCGAGCTGGGCAGAGCTTCTCCTTCCTTACGAGGGGAATTGAATTGGCTGCAAGGAAACCCTAAAGCCATGCTTATCTTTGAGGTTGAGGGGAAGAGTGAACAAGATATTAAAGCAAAGCTCGAAGAAATAGTCTCAAAAAAAATTGGCTATGCACAAAGCATCTTGACTAACCCGACAGATGTGAAAGCAGTCTGGTCGTTGCGCAAATCAGGCTTGGGCATCCTCCTGTCCAAACGGAGCTACACCAGGTCCATCGCATTTATAGAAGATCTCTCCATCGGACCAAAACAACTGGCTTCCTTCATGGAGAAGTTCTTAGCCTACCTGGCAGCAAAAGGGAAATCGGCGGGTATCTATGGCCATGTCGGATCAGGCTGCATGCATATTCGTCCCTATATCAATCTACAAGTAAAAGAAGAACGAGAATTGATGATGCAAATGATGGAAGATATCTCTTCCCTTGTTCTGGAGTTTGGCGGATCCCTAAGCGGCGAGCACGGCGATGGCTATATTCGCTCCTGGCTTAATCCTAAAATGTTCGGTGAAAAGCTCATGCAAGCCTTTCGCGAGCTAAAAGAAGCGTTTGATCCAGACTACATGATGAATCCCGGCAAAATCATACCTGAGAATAAATTTCAGTCTTTGAGGACAGAGCCCGGAGATATTCTTAAAGGCCCCAAAACGTTTTTGAATTTTAATCGTGAAGGGGGATTTGAGCTTGCAGTCGACATGTGCAACGGCAATGGCCGCTGCCGCAAAAAAGAAAGTGTGATGTGTCCTTCCTTTCAAGTCACCAATGAAGAGTTTCACTCCACTCGCGCCCGCGCGCAGGCTCTACGGGGTATCATTCATGGACAACTCCCTGAAAGTGAATTCACCGGCAAGGGGATGCACGATGTCATGGACCTTTGTTTGTCTTGTAAAGGTTGTAAAACCGAATGTCCTTCTCAGGTTGATATGGCTAAGATGAAAGCCGAATTCCTTTATCATTATCAAGAAAAGTGGGGGTATTCGCTACGCAGCCGTCTCTTTGCTCACATAGGCATCCTTAACAGCTGGATGTCTTTTGCTGCCGGTCCGGCAAACCGATTGAACAATTCAGTGATCGGAAAAACTGTATTAAAATGGATAGGGATTAGCCCACAACGGCAGTTACCTGAACTTGCCAAGGAAACTTTTTCTTCATGGTTCAAAAATTATGTGCAACCTGAAGGACTCAAAAAAAAAGCAGTCCTTTTTAACGACACCTTCAACGAATTTAACAATCCTGAAATCGGACGCGCCGCTGTCGAACTGCTTAACAGACTTGGATATGCAGTAATTGTCCTTCCCTGGAGTTGCTGTGGACGTCCCGCTATTTCGAAGGGATTTTTGAAGGCCGCTAAAAAACAAGCTGAAAAACTGATTGAAATGCTTCTGCCTTATGCGCAAAAAGGCTATCCAATTATTGGTCTGGAGCCTAGCTGCATCCTCACCCTAAAAGATGATTATGATGGACTCATTGCCGATCAGGAAAAAGTGAAATTGCTATCTGAACACTGCCTGACATTCGATCAGTTCCTCGCCAACCTCATTGAAAAAGGTGAATTCAACTTGCCATTCAAAGACAAAAAGACAACTGTAAAAGTCCACGGACATTGCCATCAAAAAGCTTTAGTTGGCATGAAACCCACCATGACTGTTCTCAAAGCCATTCCCGGATTCCAAGTCACCGAAATCCATTCCGGCTGCTGCGGCATGGCCGGCTCCTTCGGCTACGAAAAGGAACATTATGAAATCTCTATGAAAATAGGGGAGTTAAAGCTTTTTCCTGCTGTCAGGGAAAGTCAACCCGACACTTTAGTCATTGCCAATGGGATGTCATGCCGCCACCAGATCAAAGACGGCACAGCCAAAACCAGCCTCCACCTCGCTGAAGCCCTCGTGCAGAGGCTACATCAATGAGAAGTCCATAGAAGCTGATTTAGAAAAAAGGATCATCTGTTGCAGAATAAATTGCTTACAATTGCCAAGGTAATGAATGATAAGAGGAGTGAAGGAAGGTTGCAAATGTGCCCTCCAGTTAAAAGAAGGATGCATCGGTGAAAAGGCTATCTTTCTTTCATAAATCATTCGCGAGAAAACCTCTTGATCACCTCGCAGTACGTTATTAAGTTCAATACACCTTCTCGCCCAGTCCTGAATAAGGGCAGCACCATGATTAAAAACAATGACTCCTGAATTGTATTCCATTTCATCAAGTAATAAAAGCTTGCGATTTCTATGATCTTCCAAGACTAATGGCGGTTCCTCGGCCATAGCCATTTCCAGGGCATTTTCACAAGATTTGAAAATCGGAGTGATAGATTGGCGGGCTTGGCAGTCGAGGTCTATCCATATCGTTCTTTCATAAGGTGATTGAAGACAGGCAAAAGGCTTTTTGAACCAAGATAATCGGGCAAGCCATGTATCAAGATTTAGATGAGTTTCCCAAACTGCACCATGTTCACGAGGAACTTCACCTCTATTTGCAACAAAATCTTCTGTAGGAATTTGCAATGTCACAAGTTGGCCTTTTCTTTGGCACCATTGTTTTGCAACAGGTGACATATCGCCAAAATCAAGAAAAGTCACAGGGTATTCATTATGCAAAGAATAATTCATCCACCACCAAGGCAGCATCCATTCATGATTTTTTGAACAACCGGTGATCACTCCTTTTTGTTTTAAAGGAGTTTTAATTGCCCATTGTAATATATTTTCATGCATTCAATCGAAAAGTCCTTGTTTTGTGCTTCTGTACGGATTAGAGATATAAATAAACGCACATTATATCGCAACAAATTATACCTCATGCAGTATCATCGAAAAAGCTTTCATTTCAACTGATGTACATTGTTAAGATATTCTAAAAAGGACTGTGCGCGTAGTTTCCAGTCAAAGCTCTTTGCCCGTTCTAACCCTTTTTGTGAAAGGTCATTGAATAGAGCATTATTGGATAATATGCGGTCCACTTCAAGCACATATCTTTCAAGATAATCTTTGCTTCCCGGTTGTTCTTTCAATAAAATACCTGCATTGCCCACAGTCTCTTCTAGAGCCCCTAAAAAGCTAGTGACGATGGCGCAGCCGGCCGCTTGTGCCTCCATGGCAGCGATACAACCGGTTTCTTCAAAATTGGTGGGGTAGCTCCAAATGGCGGATCTCATATATTCTTTTGCCAGTTCTTTTTGCAGTACGTTACCGTGTAGATGGCATCCTTCAAGTTTTCGCAACGGTTCGATAATGTGCATATAATTCGTTGCATGTGCATCGGGATTCCATTGATGCAACCAGATTGGGCCGGTGAAGATATGCAGTTCAAGTTCGGGATGTTTTTGCTTTAAGGCGCTAAAGATAAAATGAAGAAATGCAAGCCCTCTATTGGGCTGGGAAGTGTAGATCATCCTTTTCGGGTTTCGTCTCTCATTATAATTAAAATCGGATAAATGGACTCCATTCCTCAATATCCAGGTTTTATGTAATGGAAATCCGGAGCTCTTACATAGGGAATTGGCATGCCAATCACTCACGCAAATAACACCATCCAGATTATTTACAACACGTTGATCCCCAAGTCCGAAATTAGGGTTGAAGTTGGCGGCATCCCCAACCCAACAAAAACGTTTCTTGCATAGTACAGGCATAAAAATACCTCTCCAGCTTCTAATCATTACATACACATCTACGGGACCCAATTTAGGTACATTTTCAGAGGTGATATAGAAGGGATTGGCAGTGGTATCATTTTGGGTGGAAACGACAAAAACCTGATGGCCTAATGCGGCTAAGGCATTAGAAAGGTGGATGATTCCTGTTTCAGTACCACCCAGAGGACGTTCCTGCAAGCTATTACGATGAAAAGGAGTGCAATCAATAGGAAAAAACAGGAATTTCATAAAACCTTTCGGTTAGGATTTATTGAATGGTTGCAGATATCTC
>JABDDC010000073.1 GCA_013287815.1 Chlamydiota bacterium | reverse complement strand
TAACAATTCAGGATTATAGGCCTCCAGCTCACCGCGCAACACTTTATAATCGTTGCCAGGCGTCCTTCCATCAATGCCGGAAGCATCCAGCATATAAATGAGAAGCTTAGTCCTTTCTATGTGGCGCAGAAATTCGAGACCGAGGCCGCGGTTATTACTAGCCCCCTCAATAATCCCTGGAATGTCTGCGATGTAAATGCGCTTGTAATTGGGTAATTCGATAAAACCTAAATTGGGCTGCAAGGTGGTGAAAGGATAAGCAGCTACTTTCACTTTCAGGCCAGCCAGAGAGGAGATCAGCGTCGACTTGCCGGCATTTGGGAACCCGACCAGTCCAACGTCAGCGATCAACTTTAATTCCAGTTCAATCCTTTTAAGTTCGCCTTGTGTCCCTTCTGTGCGGGTGTTGGGCGCCCGATTTGTAGGAGTTTTGAAACTCTCATTGCCACGTCCGCCGCGGCCACCTTTGCACAGCACTAACTCTTCTTTGTCTTGAGTAAAATCGTGAATGGTTTCGCCGGTGTCGACATCTTTGACGAGTGTTCCACAGGGCACTTTGATGACCAGATCGGCGCCATTTCGTCCTGTCTTGGAGCTGCTGCCGCCATCCCGTCCATTCTCCGCTTTCAGCAAGCGGCGGTGCCTGAAATAATCCAGTGAGCCGATTTGTGTATCTGCTTCCAGCACAATAGAACCACCCTTGCCTCCATTACCCCCTGTGGGGCCGCCTTTGGGGATATATTTTTCCCGGCGCCATGAGATGGTTCCGTTGCCGCCTTTTCCGGCCGACACTTCGATGTTAACGCGATCTACAAACATAATTTCTTAAGGGATGAAGGATGAGGGATGAAGTAAATCGGATGATAGATGACGGCTTTTATACACCCTTCATCCCTCATCCCTCATCCTTTTGTTTAGGTTCCTGCCTGGATAGAAACGTAGGTTCTATCGGCTTTGCGGAAAGCGACTACACCGTCGACTAATGCAAAAAGTGTATCATCGGTACCACGGCCTACGTTTTTGGCTGGATGCCATTTAGTGCCGCGCTGACGTACCAGGATACTGCCGGCTGTGACAAGTTCGCCAGACCCTACTTTGATTCCAAGACGTTTTGAATGGGAATCGCGTCCGTTACGGGTTGAACCCTGACCTTTCTTATGAGCCATGTTTTCCTCCCTCTACTTTGTGTTCTTTTTCTTTGCCTATGGCAGTGATTTTTACACGAGTATATTTTTGGCGATGGCCCCATTTCTTGCAAACGTTATGGCTGGCAATATATTTCAGGCCAGTTTTCTTTTCTCCTTTAACTGTTCCAAGGACTTCACCATGGACCAGGAATTGAGAAATGTTTGGCGATCCGACATGTGTTTTATGACCATCGAATGCAAATAAGACTTCACCAAATTGAACTTTAGCCCCATCTTCGGAGCCATTTTCGAGCAGTTCTACATCAAGGATATCTCCGACTGCTACACGGTACTGTTTACCGCCTGTTTTAATAATGGCGTACATTTTTAAACCTCTTGTTATAAAGAAAGCAAAGTTTAGCTCATTGGCAGATAGATATCAATCAGAATTTACTAAAAATCATTCAAGCCCCTCCTATTACTTGGAAAGAGACCAATGACGACCGACTGAAGAATAAAAAAATATACATAACTTAAATTACGCCCAATGTCATCAAGTTAAAAATGTCTTATATTATTTATGGCAGAAAACTTCTGGTAAGTTATTCGATTTGAACGAAAAAAACATTTTTGACTATTTGAGAGCAACAAAATATTCCCTTACCTAAATTTGAAAAACTGGATAATTTTTTTCGAGTCACACTTTATCCTAAATCAACAAAAAGTATTCCTACAGC
This sequence comes from Chlamydiota bacterium, assembly GCA_013287815.1. GTDB lineage: Bacteria > Chlamydiota > Chlamydiia > Chlamydiales > Parachlamydiaceae > JABDDC01. Next base: position 5,038 of record JABDDC010000073.1, on the reverse strand, counting down.
CTCCTGGCAAAAACCAATTTTTAATTACCTCAAAAAACATGATAATATCAGTGCAAAAATAGCCCAAGAAATTATCGATCTCCAAATGGCTATGATGGAAGTACTATTTAAAGCAAAAGAGGGTGATCGAGATCAACAGATTCACAAGTTAAGGATGGAAATTATCGAACCAGCGCATTGAATCTCGCGCTAGCTCTCATCCTTCAGAAAAACAAAGGTTTACAAAACAAAAAAACCGAAGACATGATCATTTCTGACAATGTCTCCGGTGATGTGGCCAGGACTGGAATCGAACCAGCGACACAAGGATTTTCAGTCCTCTGCTCTACCGACTGAGCTACCTAGCCAAAAGACATTAACAATGAAAAAACAATAGTCGAAGCCGTCTTTTTGCGCAATACCTTTTTAAGAAACTTGAATTCGGAGTTTGCGCTCAGTCCCGATAGGGACGACATGTGTATAGCCCTCAGTGTAGGCCCGCAGGGTCCAACTGTGGGTATAATGAGCCAAAACAATGTGAGTCCCGATAGGGACGGCATATATCGTAAGTCGTCACAGACATATGTCGTCCCTATCGGGACTGAGCACAAGCTTCACTTCACCAATTGCACCTACTACGAATCACAGTAAGAAAAGACGAAAGGCTAAAGGTTGAAAGCCCGTTATAGGATAGCCTTCAGCCCCTAGCCTTGTCCTCAATGTGGTGAAGCATGATCATGTCTTCGACGACATTGACAGCTTCCTTCATCTGCATGTCATCGAGGCCAAAAGTCTTCGGTTTGCCGCCGATCATCCATTCGCTCTCTTCTTCTACGGAAAGGGCATCTTCATCCTCTTTAGGCAGCGATCCTTTGAGGAAAAGCTGGAAGTTTTTATTTTGTTCCAAACGTTTTTCACTATTCTTGCGGAGCGCGGGCAGCATTTTGCGCCATTCTTCAGTTTTTTGTTGGATGGTCGGCGTATAATATTTGAGATACCAAGCTTTTTCGGTTGGTTTGATATCAGTAAGAGAGTCTTTATAAGAGGGAGGAATGGTGTCAGGCTCTATAGCATCAGTCTCGCCGATATTCACATTATGCCAGCGACTCGGAATCACGATGTCAGCCTTAACACCTTGTTTTTGGGGGGTTTTTCCAGAAACGGTATAGTATTCGCCGACTGTGACTTTGAAATAAGACGAGCTTTGGTTGTCGGTAACCGTCTGCGTTTGGATTGTTCCCTTGCCGTAGGTGTGCTCATCGCCGACCACTAAAGCGATACCATAATCCTGTAGAGCCTGTGCAACGATTTCGGCAGCAGATGCGGTAGTTTTAGAAGTGAGGATGACGAGGGGGCCTTCGTAGGCTTCGGCAGAATCGACATCCCTGTAAAAGTGTTCTTCTCCATTGGCATATTTTGAAATGACAATAACTCCATTGGAAATAAATAAGCTGGCGACTTTCACTGCCTGTGAAAGAAATCCGCCCGTATTTTCGCGCAAATCCAGGATTAATCCTTTTAATTTCCCTTTTTTGCGCAATGAGTCTATTGCATTTTTAACATCTTGCTCGCTGGATACGCCATCGCCTTGATAAAAGCCATGCAGAGTGACTTCACCGATAATCCCATCGCCAAAAGGAATGTAGTTGGTATCAACACGGTCGGTGCTGAGAAGGATTTCTTCTCGTTTCAAGGTGATCTCATAAGTCTTTTCCGCCTGGTCCTTTTTTGCCGGCCTTTTGAATTCCAATTTCACCGAGGTATTGGTATCTCCATGGAGCATATCAATGACGTTAGCAAAGGTAGATCCAACTACAGTCTTCCCATCAAGTGAAATAAGGATATCGCCCGGTTCTATGGTGCCATTTTTGGCTGCTGGCCCCCCTTCGATGAGACGCGTGACAGCGATTCCTTCAGGAGTGCTTTTAAGACCTATTCCAATACCCTGGAATTCCTTTTGCAGTCTGACACGCATGTCATAGGCCTCATTGGCCTTGTAGTAAGAGGTGTGGGCGTCCAGGCTGCTCGCAAGAGCTTTCAGGACATGGATGCTAAACAGGTTCTCTTGCTCTGCCGGCGAAAGGGATTTTCCCTGATCATTTTGATAAAGATAATTGTTTTCGAATTCACGCAGCTTTGACTCATAATTGCGCAAGATAATATCTTTACTCTTAGCTATTTCTGAATCGCCGAACTTCTCCCTTTGCATTTCTATGTAAGCGGAGAGGTTAAGTAAAATCCGGTTTTGCAGTTCATCTTCAGTTTGGGCAAAAAGGTCTAAATTCTTGTTGAAAAGCTTGCTAGAATCAAAAGTAGCGGAAAAGAGCTTATCTTTTTCTTTTTTTTCTATGCTGTCCCTGATCTTTCTGGAACGGAGAATCGCTTTTTGAAATACTTCATTAATCTGTTTATATACTGCGAAGTTGCCCTCTTTATATTGAGCAATCATCTTATCAAGGTTTTCCTTGTTTAAATTGATGTAAGGGAGAATTTCAGACTCAAGCAGATAAACCCTTTGCTGGTCAAACTGATTGATAAAGATATCCAGAGCATGCTGCATGATATCGTCAGTCACTTCCTTACTGCCCAGATGTTCGCTCAGGATCTGTTTCATGATCCTGTCAACATCCTGTGTCTTCAGGAGATCCTGTTCAGCTGCTCCAAGAGGTATATATGCAGCGAAAATCGAACATACAAGCATTATCCATTTTTTAAACATAAGTTTCCTTTCAGCTTTTAAAACCTAAAAATAATCTTTAAACAATAAAACAACAAGGATAAAACTATTTCAGAATTCGGCAATGATCCAAAAATATTAAACACAGAGATCACAGAGAGGAGCGCGGACAGGAAATATAAGGATATTTAGGATAAAAGATTTTTCCACCAAATTCCTCAAAATTCTATAATTTTATCCCGTCTATCCTAATTATCCTTTCCATCCTATCAGCTCTACATCTTGCCCATCCTAAATATCCTTATCATCCTGTCCGCTCTTCTCCGTGACCTCTGTGACCTCTGTACCTTTGTGCCTCTGTGTTTAATTTTTACTCGACTTGGTGTCTTTGTGCCTTTGTGTTTAATATGGAAGGCTCTATATTGTTTGGACAATGAATAGTCATTTTGAGATAATGGGATAATAACCATTTCATGAATAGCTTTGGAAACCACAATGCAAAAAGCAGATCACTTCGCCCTTGACAATTTCGAAGGTCCCATCGACTTTTTGCTTTATCTGATCCAAAAAGATGAAATCGATATTTACGAAATTCCTATCCAGGAATTAATCCAGCAATTTATCGTCAAATTGAAGGAATGGCAGGAGAAGCAACTCGACCGTGGGGCTGAATTTATCGGCACGGCCTCCTACCTGGTCTATTTGAAAAGCAAGATGCTCCTTCCGAAACACGAAGAAAAAATCGACGAGGACCTGATCGAGCTTGAAGAAGATCCCCACTTTGAAATCATCCACCACCTGATCGACTATTGCCGCTTTAAACAGACCACCAAAGATCTGCTTGGTCGGCAAGAGCTGCAGCAGCAGCTCTACTTTAGAGGTGTTCATCCGACCGAGTGGAAAAAGCCGATGGGAATTGACCACCTCTCGCTGGATGATTTACAAGCCCTCTTCAAAGAAATGATGACGAAGGCGGGAGCCCCCATCCAGCAGATCCAGAAAGAGAATTTCCGCGTCAGTGATAAGATCAGATTAATCCGTAATCGTCTTAGGGATGAGAAGCAATTTTCATTTGAATCGCTTTTTTCCTCTTTACAGTCACGTGTAGAGCTGATCGTCATTTTCCTTGCCATTTTGGAATTGATGAAGTTGGGCGAAGTCTCTGTTGGACGAGAAAAGGAGTCTGCGGTACTCTTAGTGTTAAGCAAAGGTGAATCATGACAAATGAATTGAATTTATTAGAAGTAGAATCAATCGAAGAAATGGAAAAGGACAATCCTGCCGACTGGCAGCAGATTGACCAGCAGCTCCAGCAGCACGTCAAACGGGTTATCGAAGCGATTCTGTTTACCTGCCCCGATCCGATTTCTTTAATGAAATTGCGCGAGATTGTCAATTCGACTTGTCCTTTGCGTCCAAGGCAAGTAAAAAATATCATCGAAGAGCTCAAACAAGAATACATTTCGCAACAAAGATCTTTTAAACTGGAAGAGATTGCCGAAGGTTATGTTCTGCGCACGCATGAAATATACTCCCCTTACATTGAATTGCTTCACCGACAAAGAAGAGGTGAAAAACTTTCACCCGCTGCTACTGAAGTGCTGGCCATCATAGCCTTTAGACAGCCAATCACCAGACCCCAAATAGATGCAATAAGGGGTGTCGACTCCTCTGGAACTCTGATACAACTGATCGAAAGGCAGTTAGTCGAGCCTACAGGAAAACTGGAAGCTCCTGGACGGCCCACTCTTTATGCGACGACTAAAGAATTTCTTAAGCACTTTGGTCTAAAGGATTTAAAAGAATTAAAGCCGAGTTTGCCAAACTAAGGAGACATAGACAATATATATTGTTTATGTTATATTGAAATTGGAGGTTCAAGATGAAAACCATAAACGTTACGTTCTCTATTCCCGAGAATACCAACATCCTTCTTCATACTTTTGTAGAAAAGCGGGGATTAAGCAAATTTGTCACTCGAGCAATTGATAGTGCCCTAGAAAAAGAAAAAAAATACACTAAAAGCTGCATTCAGAGAGGCTGAAAAAGATCCTGATATAAAAGAAACGATAGCTGATTGGGCTGCATTAGACGGAGAAGATTGGGATGCCTAATTTTCCAAAAAGAGGCGAAGTCTATTGGGCAAATTTAGATCCAACAGTTGGAACGGAAATTAACAAAAAAAGGCCCTGTTTAATAATTTCTAGTGATGAAGGAAACGAAGTAAGCTCAAGAGTAACCGTAGCAGCTATTACTTCTTCCGTTAATACCGTTTATCCATTTCAGGTAAAAATTCATATGAAGAATAAAGAGGGGAAGGTTTTACTCAATCAAATTCGAACTCTTGATAAACAACGTTTAGATGGTAAAATGGCTTTCTTA
>JABDDC010000072.1 GCA_013287815.1 Chlamydiota bacterium | reverse complement strand
CCTTCAGACGATATTTTCAAAAAGGCCAGAATGCTAGGACCCACAATGTACATATTTATCAAGAAGGCGATCCTGAAGTCAGCAGATACTTAAAATTTCGGGATTGGATGCGTTCTCATCCTGATGATGCTGAAAATTACGCTAAACTCAAGGAAGGATTAGCAGCAAAATTTCCCGAGGATATCCTACAGTATTGCAATGGAAAAGACTCTTTTGTTGCAAGTATCGATGCAAAAGACGGTTTTGATGGATGGCGTATTGTAAAAGCGCTTACCGATAGAGAATGGTCTGCAGTGCGCAATCTACGGCAACAATATTTTTTTAAATCGAAAGAAGACCCCTACACGTGGACATTTGAACATAAAGATCACATTCATTTTGTTTTCTATAAAAATGCAGAAATAATCGGTTATGCTCATCTCCAGCTTTGGCAGGGACATAGAGCTGCATTGCGAATTATCGTAATCGATGAGCGTTATCGAAGCCTTGGATTTGGAAGCCAATTTTTAAAGCTTTGCGAACGCTGGTTAGGCCATCAAGGCTTCAAAACGTTATTAGTTCAATCTTCACCGAAAGCATATAAATTCTATTGTAATCACGGATATGTGCAAATGCCCTTCAATGATCCTGATGGTTACGAAACGGATTCACAAGATATCGAGATAGGAAAATCCATTATAACTAAAAAAGACCACCCACAAATTTCCATCTACATAGCAATGAGCATCGATGGATATATCGCCAGAAAAAACGGGGGTCTCGATTGGCTCGAATATGGTCATACAGGTGATGAGGACTACGGGTTTAAGAAATTTATCAATAGTGTTGATGCGTTAGTTCTCGGCAGGAACACCTATGAGGTAGTTTCTGGCTTTGATAAATGGCCGTATGAGGGGAAGAAAGTCATTGTTCTTAGCAATACACTAAATGAGGTTAGGAAAGAAGCAGAGCTGTTTTGCGGGCCACTGACTGACCTGGCCTCTATGCTTCATTCCGAAGGCATCAAACGTGTATGGGTTGACGGAGGGATTACTGTATCTAAATTCTTGGAGGCTAGATTAGTCGACGACATCACCATATCAGTAATTGCTGTGGTCCTAGGCTCTGGCATTTCTCTTTTTAGCACCATGAATCGAGAACATAAGTGCCGCTTAATCTCTACCCAATCTTACCCAAGCGGATTAGTGCAGTTGAAGTATGAGGTTCCTCATGACAGTTAGAACAAAACGATTGATTTTACGTCCTTGGCAAGAAAGTGATCTTGAGCCCTTTGCTCAACTGAATGCTGACCCACGAGTTAGAGAGTACTTTCCTGGGATTTTAAGTCGCGAAGAGAGCATGTGCTCTATCGCCTCAACAAAAATGATTGGGAAAGGCAGGCATCAAAATGAATATTGAAGAACTTGAATTTGAAGTTACCGAAAACTCTTCTTCAACGGATTTAGATTTTTTAACACAAAAAATTAACGAAGAGTCGGTAGGTCAAGGAGCTGCTTATCCATTTGCCATCTTCGTTCGTAATAAAGAAGGTAAGATCATAGCTGGGTGTAATGGATCGATTATCTTTGGATCGATCTATACAGATCAACTGTGGGTTGATCCTAATCTTAGAGGTCGAGGTGTGGGCAAAAAGCTTATAGAAGTTACGCATGAGTATGGTAAGAAGCATGGATGTTCACTCGCTACTGTGACAACAATGGATTTTCAAGCTCCCGACTTTTATCAAAAACTCGGCTATAAAATTGATTTTTCTAGAGAGGGGTATAGTAAAGGTGCTTCCTGCATTTTTATGTCCAAAAAACTATGAAAACAAAAATATGTCTATAAACCCTATGACGAGCTTTTTTCCAAGCTGTTTATACAGGAAAAATCGAGACTTCTTAGCATCCTTAACAAAGAGTACATTGATGTTGAACACATAGGCAGTACTGCCGTTCCCAGTCTTGGTGGTAAAGGCATCATTGACATAGGGGTTACCGTTGCTAAAGAAAATATCGATAGCGCTTCTCGTAAAATAGAAAGTTTGGGGTATATTTTTAGAGAAACTGGAAGCAGTCCTGAAAGATGGTTCTTTCGTATTGACCTACCCGATCCTCAAGAAGGCACTAGAAGATATCATCTGCATCTAACTTTTCCTGAAAGCATTGAATGGAAAAAACTTGTCGCTTTTAGAGATTACTTACGATCTCATGCATCCGCTTTACAAGAATACGCCGAATTAAAGAAAAAAAGCGCCGAGGAAGTTAATGAGGACGGAGCCTTATATCGAAAGAAAAAGTCTCCCTTTTTTGAGAGGGTTTTAGCCAAAGCTTTGAAACATAAAATCTATTTTGTCGTTGGAGCTTCGGGATCGGGAAAAACAACAGCTTTAAAACGCTTTGAGAGAACCATACCCGAAAGCTTTACCTTACTCCATTTTGATAGCATCGGCGTCCCTCCTTTTGAGGAAATGGAAAAAGAATATGGGAGCATCGAAGAATGGCAGAGGATTAAAACAATAGATTGGGTCAAAAAGATAGCAGAGGAACAACTATCCTCATCCAGCATAATCTTTGATGCTCAAATACGTCCTTCATTTATCAAGGAAGCGTGCGATTTATACAGTGTAGACTACGAGGTTATCTTATTTGATTGCTCTGATACAGAAAGAAAGAAAAGACTGATCTCTCGAGGACATCCCGAGCTTGCAGATGAGAATATGATGAATTGGTCAGCTTTTTTAAGAAAGGAATGCCAAAAACATCACCATAAAATCATCAATAATAGTCACATAACCCCAGAGCAAACTCTTCAACTCTTTAATGAATGGTTAGAAAATCAACTCTACACACAATTGGAAGTTCCAGTCGAAATTGTAACAGGGTTGATTTCCACCCAGTTTCCAGAATATGCAAATCTACCCGTTAAAGCTGTAGAGCCAAACGGCTGGGATAATCGTACATTTCACCTGGGCAATCAAATGAGCATTCGCCTGCCAAGTGCGGAGAGGTATGCAGCAAAGGTTCCTATTGAACACAGATGGCTGCCAAAGCTTGCCTCTAAGTTATCGATCCCTATCCCCACACCCATTGCAATAGGAAAGCCTACCAACAACTATCCCTGGAATTGGTCCATTTATGAATGGATAGAAGGACAAAGCGCAAACATGTTGCGCATAGATGACAAGACATTAGAAAGACTTGCTACACAATTAGCTGATTTTCTAAACGAACTTCAAGCTATCGATTCTTCTGATGGTCCACTACCTGGGGAGCATAATTTTTTTCGTGGAGCTTCCCCAATAGTTTATGATGCTGAGACACGATCCGCACTTGACTCTTTAGAAGCCTATATTGATGCAAACAGAGCAACATCAGCTTGGGAACTGGCAATCAGCTCCAAATGGAATGCAAAGCCTGTTTGGATACATGGAGACTTCAGCGCTGGCAATATCCTCGTAAAGGACAACCAGCTTGCTGGAGTCATTGATTTTGGAGGAATGGCTGTTGGCGATCCATCCTGCGATTTAGTAATCGCATGGACACTTTTAAAAGGAATAAGCCGAGACAAATTCAGATCGACATTACGGCTAGGCGAAGATACTTGGAATCGAGCTAAGGGCTGGGCTCTATGGAAAGCTCTGATTACGTTAGAAGCCCTTGAGGATAAGACGGGTTTAAAGGCTCAAGAACAACTACTTATCATTAAGGGAGTTCTAGAAGATTTATGAATCAAGAACAATGTCAATTTGATCCTAAAGTGGTTTTAAATAAACCATTAATGATTCACCTTGCAACTACTTGCGAAGAGGGTCCAAGAAGTTCCCCTCTTTGGTTCCTCTATGAAGACAATAAGATTTGGTTATTTGGAACCCTCAATGACAGCTTCATTAGGAGACTAGAAGACGAGTCAAGATGCTCTCTCTCTACTGTTGATTTTGATCTTGAAAAAGGTGTCATGTTGCATGTAGGCATCAGAGGTATAGCGACATTACAATCGGTTGATCAAAATAGACTCGAGCGTTTTATTGGTAAATACTTGGGAGCGAACACTAAATCTTGGAACGATTGGTTCGTGCAAAATATTGTTGCGCCTCTCGATGTAATGGTAGTTATTGAAACTCAATCCATTGTAGCTAAAGACGTGTCTTTTTTCAAAACAGGTCCAAATTTAGCTTCAAAGATGTAGGCTCAGGCATGGGAATAGATTTAGAGGTTTATAAAAAGCAATTTGCTCTCCAATCAGCTACATTCACAAAGTTCCAGGAAGAACTTGATGAATGCAAGGGACATCTTCCAGAAAATCTCATTGAGAAATGTAGTGCGTATCTCGATAGCTGTCAGAATCTTTTAGTCAATGTGGATGGTCCCTGCATAGTACACCGTGATTTTCGACCAGGAAATATGATTGTTTGGCACGGTAGGTTGCAGGGTATTATTGATTGGGCTAGCGCTCGTTCGGGATTTGCTGAGCAGGATTTTTGTTCAATAGAGCATTTCAAATGGGCTCCTCACTCAAAATACAAGAAAATTTTACTAGACGGCTACTCCAGTATTCGACCAGCATCAAAGGACATCCAGTCCTCTCCCAATCCTTCGCTTCCAAAACCCTGGCGATGAAATGGAAACGCGATACTGAATCAGCTGTTGAACAAGGCAAATATGCATATGACAAACCTGGCAGCAAAAATACTTTAGCTGAGTTAATCGACCGGTATATCGAAAAGGAAAGGAAATTCAAGCAAAAGGGTCAGGCTTTCATCTCAGAATTTTTGGAACCACATGGAGCAAATATCACCGAGAAAATGTCGAAGAATCTGGTAATCATCCATGAAGTTTTGGATAAAGAAAACGTGGACATTTCATCGGTGTCGTATGACGGAACAAACTTCTACACGTTTATAGATACCTTTAACACACGGTGTAGCCTCGCCAAGCGCGGCAAAAATAAGCAAGGAAGAAGTAATCTGCGACAGGTCAGTTATGTGCTTTTTTGCAGCGCGGATGGCCACATCCCATTGCATTACGAAATTTATGATGGAAACCGCAATGACGTCCAGAATTTCCCCAATGCATTGGAAGGGTTCAAACAACTCTTTGAGAAAAAAATCACTTCAGAGCTCCTGCAGAAGATGACCTTGGTATTTGATAAGGGCAATAATGCCCCAGATAATTTTGAGATGATAGACACTATGCAACTGCATTTCTTAAAAAAATAATTCTCAACGACTTAAGGGTGACATCGTCATTAACTTGTAAACTCGGGCTAGAGAATAATTTGATTTATAAACCCTTATAGATATCTTTTCGATGATCAACATCAACAATTAAAACAAGAATTTTATCATCAAATATTCGATAAAGGACTCGATAATTACCTATTCGAATCCGATAGAGATTTTCATCACAATGAATTTTTTTGGTATCTGTTGGTCTTGGTTCTAACGAAAGTGCATCAATTTTATCTTTAATGCGTAAAAGTTCTCTTCGAGGGATTTTTGCCAGACTTTTCAGTGCTATCCGGCTTAATTCGATATCGTAATTCACAATCCAAGATCTCGCTTAGCGTCCTTCCATTTGATGGTCCCGTGTTTTTTAATATCTTGGTCTGCGCGTTTAGCAGCTTCAACATCGACCTTATCTTCCATTTCCTCTAATGTTTTCAGATCTTCGATAGAAACGATGGCAGCCAGTTCTTTTCCATTGCGGGTTAAAATATAGCGATCATGACAAAAGGCGACATGATTGACAATATCTGTGAGCTCGCTACGTGCTTCTGAGAAAGCTTTTCTAGTATTCATTCTTACCTCCTTATATTAATAATGTTAACATTTGTACAAATATTAATCAATGCAAACTATTTCAACATAGCAGAGTCCGAAGTGAAACGGAGGGCTCTAGGAGAGTACAACTTTTAATCACACCCCTAGGTCCATTACTTCTTGATAAAATAAATATCACTTCCTATAGTCAAAAATAACCGGAGGTTATTATGGCTAAGATGCGTGCTGTCCAAGTTTCTAAAGCTAATGGTCCATTGGAACTCGTCCAAAAAGAAATTCCAGAACCTGGATTTGGCCAGGTGAGAATTAAAGTCAAAGCTTGTGGCATCTGCCACTCAGACTCCTTTTGCAAGGAAGGAACTTTCCCCGGCATCCAATACCCGCGCGTTCCCGGACATGAAGTCGCCGGCGAAATCGATGCTGTCGGCCCCGGAGTTAATGAATGGAAAAAAGGTCAGCGTGTCGGCGTGGGATGGAATGGTGGTTACTGCGGTTACTGCGATTCATGCCGCCGTGGTGATTTTAATAAATGCTTCCATATCAAAGTGACCGGTATTTCATTCGACGGCGGCTATGCCGAATATATGGTTGCTCCTGCTAATGCCGTTGCCCTTATCCCTGATGATCTTTCTTTTGAAGATGCAGCTCCCCTCATGTGCGCTGGCATCACCACATTTAACGCTATGAGAAACAGCGGCACCCGACCAGGCGAAGTCGTCGCCATCCTGGGTGTTGGAGGACTCGGACACCTTGCTATCCAATATGCAAATAAAATGGGATTTTACACCATCGCCATCGCACGCGGAAAAGACAAAGAGCCTCTCGCTAAAAAGTTAGGTGCAAGGCACTATATAGACAGTCAAGCAGAAGATCCAGCTGCCGCTTTGAATAAATTCGGAGGTGCCAAACTCATCTTATCAACTGTCACTAATAGTGATGCAATGGCTGCTGTCATTGGTGGCTTGGATAACAATGGAAAAATGATCATTGTAGGTGCTGATAGCAAACCTATCGAAGTTTCCCCTATGGCCTTGATCCGAAAAGGACTGACCATCTACGGCTGGCCATCAGGATCTTCGATTGATTCTCAAGATACCATGTCTTTCTCAGCCAAAAATGACGTTAAGCCTATGATTGAAAAATATCCTCTCGAAAAAGCTGCCGAAGCCTATGACAAAATGATGAACAACAAGGCTCGC
>JABDDC010000071.1 GCA_013287815.1 Chlamydiota bacterium | reverse complement strand
TCAGAATTTTCATCCCTCTGAATGTGACAACTAAATTGAAAAGGAAGGTTTTGATATGGTCTGGAGCTTGAATATCTAGGAATAGGGTAGGCAATTGCTTCAATGTCAAAATAGCTTAAAGGATACTCCCACTGTTGCAACATTTCACGGGCCATTTGCTTATCAAAAAACGGTTCATCATCTTGATAGCACTTTAATACGCGAAGATGTGCTGGGGAATGGAAGTCGGATTCTGATAGCTGATGAGCTGCTATGCGCCCATCCTCGAAATGCTTCCATCGTTGCCTACAGTTAGGAATATCGAACACACTAGGCTTAGGAACATGATTCCAACAAGTATCTTTGAAAGAGCACCCTTGAGACTGTTCACAGTATGGGCCTAGAGAAACATTAGGAAGGTCTTGGTTCTGAAGCACTTTTTTGAGCTTTTCTAGCTCTTTATGTATTGTAGCTAATAGAGGGGCAATTTCAGGCCAATAATCTCTCGAAATGAATAGGGAGTCTAAATTTTGATAGATGCACTCACTATTGAGATGCATAAGGTAAGCCCCTTCAAGGATAATTCCACTTCGTTGAAGAACCCAAACTTGAATTGCGATATCTTGACGAAAGTCTTCCTTTCTTGCTTCATCATTACTTTTGTATGTTGTGGCTTTAACTTCATACAGCCTCCAAGGGTCATTAACAGATTGTCGAGTCAATATATCCGTTCGGATGACCACATCATCAAATAGGAAGGCTGCCTCAAAAAGTGTCAAAGCACCTTCAATTATGTTTTTCTGAGTCTCTTTGAGGGCTATTTCTATGTCTTTGGATTCAATTAATATACCTTCAGGATAAAGGCTTCGGGCATATTTACCGACTTCAACGCCCTCATGTTTTAATTTCAGCTCAAGATTTGAACTTTGGTTTGCAAGTTCTGGAGAAAAAATATTGAAATGGAGAGCTTTATGACAGCGCTGTCCTAATACAAAATGTGATTTGGTCAAACTCGGAAATGCAGCACTCATGCTGCCCTTATCTGTTTATAGAGGTGCTGTTGAAATCCTATAAACATGTCTTTAATGCTATCCGTTCTCCCTAGCTTATCTACTGCATCGGAGGTGCTCTTATATTTGATATTAAGTAGGATTGGCAGTTTTTCTTGAGCAAGCTCGCTAACGCCGTCATCAATATATTTTGACAACACAAAATCTAGAAAGGCTTGTTGGTTACTTTCATGATAATAGGAAAAGATTATTTCCTTTGTTGCAGCAACCCTTTCTGCTCGAGTAATGGGTTGAGAAGCAAATGCTACATAAGCCAAGACGTCATACAAATCGCTTTTTTCGGCATTAATCAGACTTTTGATTTCATTGAGCTGGTCGATACCATATCCCTTCTCTGATAACTTATCTAAGAGAGCTTTTCGAGTATGTGGTATTTTCCAAATGGCTCTGAGTTCTTCCTCGTTTTTGAAAAATTCAGGGAGCTCTCCAAATAAGTGAGTAAGAAATTCAGCCGCCGAAAGCGGTTTGCCATCTGGTCCCCAAAACGAGGTTGCCATCATATGTTGAATTGTACGCTCTTTTCCATCACTCAGCTTAATGATGATTTTAGGCATCTTTTCAGTAACGTCATATTTTCCTTCGGATTCTCTAGCTTCCATCGCAGGGGTAGGATCTAGGCTCATCCCTTTCGAAGTGTTATCGATAGGCTCTCCATCCCACTCAGAATCATTAAAATGTTCATAAGCCTTTACAAAATCATAAATTGTAAAATAGTCCTTCCCGTCAAAAATCCTGGTGCCACGGCCTATGATTTGCTTGAATTCTATCATTGATTTGACTGGTCGCATCAAAACAATATTACGAACATTTCTGGCATCTACCCCGGTGGTCAATTTATGAGAGGTCGTCAAAATAGTGGGAATCGTTTTTTCGTTATCTCGGAATGTTTCTAAAAATTGATCGCCTCTTCCACCATCATCGGCAGTTACGCGCACACAATAGTTAGGATCTTTGCTCGATTTCATCTGATTGATTAAATCGCGAACTTCAAGAGCGTGCTGTTGGTTGCGGCAAAATACAATTGTTTTTTCTCGTTGGTTAATCTCATTCATCATGAGCTTTACGCGATACTTTTCGCGAGCTGGGATTTTTATAGTTTTATTAAAATCATCTTCTCCATAGCGCTTTCCATGCTCTACCTCTCCCTCTAGCAATAGGTCGTCAGTTGTGTATACATATTCATCCAGTGTAGTTGAAAATTGCTTCACCTTAAAAGGCGTTAAGAATCCATCATTGATTCCTTCTTTGAGAGAATAGATGTACACAGGCTCGCCAAAATAGGCATACGTATCAATATTGCCACGTCTTTTTGGCGTTGCTGTTAAGCCTAATTGTACCGCTGGTGAAAAGTATTCCAAAATTCCACGCCAAGTACTTTCGTCATTGGCACCCCCGCGATGACATTCATCAATCACAATGAAATCGAAAAAATCTGGTGGGTATTCACCGAAGTAGAATGAATCATCCTTGCCACTCATAAAAGTCTGAAAAATGGTAAAGAAAACACTCGCATTTTTGGGAACTGAGCCGAGTTTTCCTATTTCCTTTGGATCAATGCGTTTTAAAGCATCCTCTGGAAATGCAGAAAAATCGTTATAGGCCTGGTCGGCTAAATTATTACGGTCGGCTAAGAATAGTATGCGAGGTCGTCCCGTTCCATCTCGCTTCAAATTCCAGCGACTTTGAAATAATTTCCAAGCAATTTGAAAAGCAATCGATGTTTTTCCTGTACCTGTTGCCAGAGTAAGAAGAATGCGATTTTTCCCTTCAGCTATTGCTTGGAGTGTTCTTTCTATGGCAATATCTTGATAATATCGAATCTGCCAAGTACCACCTTTATCTTCACAAGAAATTTTAGCAAAACGATCTCTCCATTCATTTTGACAAGAAAATGTTAAGTCCCATAGCTCTTGTGGACTTAAGAAGCCATTGACATTGCATTCATGGCCATTATCCATATCAATTTGGTAGATTCCGTCTCCATTAGTTGAATAGCCATAACGAACACTCAGTTTCTGTGCGTATTCTTTGGCTTGTGCTACACCCTTTGTTAATGGATCGTTACGTTTTTTTGCTTCGATAACCGCTAATTTTTTATTCTTATAGATAAGCACATAGTCTGCAGAGAGGGGTTGACTGCGCTTGCCAAAACCCTGCAAACGGCCAAGGGTAATAGGAAACTCTCGCCGGATTTGACTTCCTTCCACCACACCCCAGCCTGCGGCTTTAAGTGCGGGATCAATTAATTCAGCGCGGGTTTCAGCTTCGTTCATGGACAGCCCTTTAAGTTACCAGTAAAGGCTTGTTGGAGCAGCGACTTTTTCAATGCCTCAAGTTGAGTAAGTTTGCGTTTATAGATGGATTCGAGTTGTTGAATTTCAGCGTGAAGGGAATCGAGTTTATTTATAATTTCTTTTTGTTTTGATAGTACTGGAATTGAAAGCTTTAGTCCTCCAAGCATTGAACCAGAGACATTCGGAAAAGTTGCTCCCGTTCCCATTTGGTAGATTTCATTACGTTTTGCATAGATAAAGTAGTTTATCCAAGGTTGATACTCGTTAGAACGAATTGTAGCAACACCTCGTCCAATACACGCATCGAAACCAGCTATATTCATCTTTCCGGTCGTTGATCCACGAACACATAAAATTAAATCATTCTCTTTGCAGACCTTGGTTGGCTGAGTTGTAAACTTTGAGCGAATGGTTTTGCCGAAAGGATCTTTACTAAACTCAACAGGTCCATTGATAAGAGGGATGCCGTTACCTGTCGTGTTATAAGTGTCTCCATCTGGACTTTGGCCCATGATAATTTTGCATACCTCATCCAATCGTTTATTCACCCATCCCTCGCCACGCTGAGAAAAGATGACATTTAGTTGGTTATCGAAGATGGATCGGGCATTTTTAAGGTTTTTTTCTGTGTTGGCTTTTATATTAACGATGCCTTCAAATGATTCATCTAAGATTTTAACGAGCTGTTGCTGCTCAGAGAATGATTCAGGAAAACTCACAAAGAATTTTTCTGCTAAGACTGACCGTGCAAGTTCGGTTTGACCACCACAACCTTCACCAGCTTCTTTAATGGCATCTTCGATTACAACCAGCATGTAGCCAAAAAAATCTAGGTGAAACATGGACTTCTTTGGTCTTACTATTGTGACGTGCGAATCAACTGTAGTCGGTTCTACAGGCTCTTCGCGGACTTGTGCTACACGGCCAAGAGTGCCAGTTCCTGTTGAATTAACAAGAACATCGCCTAGTTGAATAAAACGTCCTTCGATCACTTTCTTTTCGGACAGATCATGTCTTCGTGAAGGTTCGTAATTGATTCGGTGATTGCGAATGCACTTTTGATTAAGCACACAAACGCCGCCTTTTTCGAGATATTTGGGCGAGATGCCACGATTTAGAAGGTCGCAGACATCTCCTAGTTTTTTTGTTTTCCAATTTCCAGTCATAGTAGCCTCCTGATATTGGCCAGTACCTCGGCGCACTCAGTGTCCAAGGCAATGATTTCGTCCATAATCTCGGTAGGAGTGCGATGCGTGGTTTCTTCGGCGCTATTAGGATTTTTCACGGAAAGGTCAAAGCTCGCCTGATTGCAGCTTTCGACATTCACGCTCCAGGAATTGGGAGAATCAGCAAATGTTTTCTGTAGCTCAATAAATTCAGCAAGGTCTTTTTCATTCAAAGGATTAGTCTTGCCAAGATTTCTATCTAGGTTAAGTTGGTAAAACCATACTTTTCGAGTCGGCAAACCTTTTTCAAAAAATAAGACTACCGTTTTTACCCCAGCTCCTTGGAACGCTCCACCTGGCAAGTCGAGGATTGTATGCAGATTGCAATTTTCCAGAAGTTCTCTACGTAAGCTAGTTGCAGCATTATCAGTATTGGATAAAAAAGTATTTTTAATCACGATGCCAGCTTTGCCACCCGCCTTTAGTATTTTGATAAAATGCTGAAGGAACAAAAAAGCCGTTTCGCTTGTTTTTATTGGAAAGTTTTGCTGCACTTCTTTTCGCTCTTTACCGCCAAAAGGTGGGTTAGCCAATACCACATCAAATCGGTCCTTTTCCTGAATATCACTGAGCTTTTCTGAAAGAGTGTTTGTATGGACAACATTAGGTGCTTCAATGCCATGGAGAATCATATTCATGATTGCTATGATAAAGGCGAGACTCTTTTTCTCTTTGCCGTAAAATGTTGACTCTTGAAGTATCTTAACATCGCTTGTACTTAAACTTTTTTTACTGCTCTTTAGATAGTCAAATGCTTCGCACAAAAATCCTGCTGATCCTACAGCACCATCGTAAATCCGTTCGCCTATTTTGGGGTTTACGACTTCTATGATAGCACGAATTAATGGACGAGGTGTGTAATACTCTCCGCCATTACGACCAGCATTGCCCATATTTTTGATTTTGACTTCATAAAGGTGGGATAACTCATGTTTTTCTTTATGAGAACGAAAACGGAGAGTGTCAACGATCTCCAAGATATCGCGAAGACTGTAACCGCTTTGAATTTTGTTTTTAATCTCGCTAAATATTTGACCAATTTTATATTCGATCGTATTCGGGTTTGTCGCTTTATCTTTGCATTTTTTTAGGTAAGGAAAGAGTTCGTGATCTACAAAAGTCTTGAGGTCATCACCAATCAACGCATGATCGTGATCTAGTTTTCCGTCAACCGTTTTTGGAGCTGCCCAAGTTTCCCAACGATAAGGTTTGTCAATGATAAATTGATAAGGTTTACCTAACAATTCGGCTTCCATGGCTTTTTCTTTTTCCAAATCGTCGAGGTACTTGAGAAAGAGAATCCAAGAGGTCTGTTCAGCGTAATCCAATTCGCTGGAAGCACCTGCATCTTTATGCAAAATGTCATCGATATTTTTAAATGCTTGTTCAAACATAAACTCTTTATCCTTTTATATTTGCTGAGGTCGCATATTCCATAATATGTTCCAGAAGATTCAAAATCTGCCGTCGAGCTAGCTTAGAGGGTTTAGTTTGACCATTTTCCCATCGGTTAACGCTGGTAAAACTAACTCCAAGTTTTTTGGCAAACTCTTCTTGGCTTAAGTTAAGCCTCTTTCGTATTTCTTTTATCTGTTCTGGTCGACAGTCCTGATCGTGGTTCATAGTCACTCCAATTCAGTAAGTTATGTATCAAAGTAGATAGAATATAGCACTTGCTATATCCACGCAAGTTTTTCATATTCTGAATGAGGAAAAATAAATCCCATTTACTGATCAATAGCTAATAATAAATTTAACTATATGACTGCGGATGGAAAATCGCTTTTCCTATTCACAGGATTTAAAAATCTGCTAGAATAAAGACTTATTATTGATCGATTATATAATGAGAATGCAATGCCTGAAAATACAGGAAAAATACAGGAAAGTAGTCGTTTTAAAAGAGGGCAGTCTGGGAATCCCAAAGGCAAACCTAAGGGCGCGAGGAATAAATCGACACTGGCTGCTGAAAAACTTTTGGAAGGATCATTAGAAAGAATCTGCCGAAGGATCGAAGAAGAAGCCTTAAATGGTAATATGCAGGCTGCTAAAATGATTTTAGATAGATTTCTTCCTGTTAGAAAAGATCGATCGATCAAAATCGATCTTCCTTCAATTGACACTTACGAGGATGTCTTTAAGGCTATCGGTGCCATTGTCAAAGCTGTTAGTTTGGGTGAAATTTCTCCATCGGAGGGTGAGTCCTTATCCAGAACACTGGATATTTATTCCACAGCCCTGGAAACTCATCAGCTTGAATTTAGACTAAGAGAACTTGAAACCTCTACCAAATCAAAAAGCTACAATGAAGACATCGAATAAAAAGCTTATAGAAAATTTAGAAAAAAATTTAGCAGCTAAAATGAATCGTCCGAAGTGTGCCAGGATGATTTATGACTCCAGCAACCCCAATATTGATCCGAAATCACTTGGTATTGATGCTGAAGTGATTCTTATGTTGCCGGATAACGGAAGAAGATATCCAAATCAAAAAGATCTATGAATGAAAAACAGGGACATTAAGGACAAAAATCCAGAAAAAGCGATTATTGTCCTTTTTGTCCCTGTTTTTCAGCATCCAATTTTTTATATTTAGGGTTAACTGTGTATATAATACTTGATGCTCCTCTAGGACGTTTATAAGTCAGTTCTTCAATATATTCACGTTCTTTAAGTATGTTTAAGCCAGGTTGTAAGGATTCTTTATCTAACCTTCGAAATTTTCTAAGGCACTCACGATGAGTAAAGTGTTCCAAGCGAAGATTGCTTATCCATTGTAATATGCCTTTAGCGATGAGAATGCCATCCTCTTCATAAATTAAGCTAAAAACCTTAAGAGCGTGCTTAATTAGTGCATGTGCAATTTTTACAGCCCCTTCCATGTCTTCAAGGGCAATTTTTCTTTCCCAAGGTTTTTCAAAGGCATGTCT
>JABDDC010000070.1 GCA_013287815.1 Chlamydiota bacterium | reverse complement strand
ACGATGACAAACAAGATCAAAGTGGTTTTTATGAGGTTCTTAAAAAAAGACGATCCATTCGGTCTTTTAGTAATAAGTTGATTAGCCTTAATGAAATAAGTGAGTTTTTATATAAAGCCTTATCTTTTCAGAAAATAATCCGATCCGAGCCATATGAACTAGGATTAAAGCCATACCCTAGCGCGGGAGGGATTCATGAATTAAATTTTTACGTAGTATGTAATTTATGCGAAAATTTAAAGCGAGGAATTTATCATTATGACGCTTCTGATCATTCTTTGGGATTAATATCAGACAACGAGTTAGATGTTGAACAGCACATTAAAGTAGCCTTGTCTGCTTTAGGACAATCAGATGCAACCTTGCAAATTCTCATAATTATAACGTCTAAATTTCAGAAAATGTCATGGAAATATGAAGGCATAGCATATAGAAATACTTTATTAAATGTAGGGGCTTCATTACAAACTATGTATTTGGTCGCCACGGCCATGAATCTTGCACCCTGTGCCCTTGGGTATGGGAATTCCAAACTTTTTTCTTCATCAATAAATTTAAATTATATAGAAGAATCCTCAGTAGGTGAGTTTGTTCTTGGTACCAAAGATTTTAAAGTAAAGGAAGAAGTGCTCTAAGAGCCAGCGGCTTTGACCTTTTCAGTTAGTTTTCGGTCGTTTGCAAGGCAACATCTAGCGCTGCCAATGCGGTATCGCTGACGTTGCCAATGAGATTGTCGTCAAAGTGCCAATGTCATTGTCGTTCTACAGATGACTGTTTGAGTCCTAGGAAGTTTTACTATTATACTCCTAAGAAGTTTTACTACTATTCAGAGGGCTCTATTTTTCCTCTGACTTGATCATGTTTTTTTCTGGTGTGTTTAAAATTATGATGCGCCTTCAATTTGGCAAATGCTTTATCTGTTTCATTATTTATCGCAGCTTCATTCATTTTTAAATAAGCTTCGGCATGCTCGCACGCACCCATTTCTTCATAACAATCACTGGCTTCATTATATTCTTCAGAAATGCGTTTTTCGAAAGCTGATGTCAAACAACTCACTGAGCCGATTCCTTTTTTATTATATCGTCCTAATTTTGCTAAAGCGCAAGAATACCCTTGAGCGGCTGCCTTGTCATAATAATGAAAAGCCTTTTCGGCTGATTTTTCCAAGCTTAATTCGCCTTTCAAATATGCATCACCCATTCTTTCTTGAGCAAATTTATTACCATGTAGTGCAGCAAGTTCGTAATAATAAAGAGCATTTTTTTATTTTCTGATCCAACTGAGCTTGAAAATGAATGGACTGCATTTGCTCTAAAAAATCCAAGTATTACCGGAAAACCGACTTTTAACCTAGATGGGAAGGGATATCACAACATTGGCCATGCCAAGGAAATGTTCTACGACACGTATGAAAAGCTTTTTAATAAAGGTCTTCTAGAATCTACCTGCATGGCCGGTGCAACCATGGCGTTTTTCCATGACCTCATCCAAGGGATGGATGGATTCCCTCAATTGGGGAAAAATGAGGATATCACCTCGAAATTCCTGGCTCACCTTCTCGATAAAAATGAAATTATGCCTTTACCTGTCAAAGAGGCCATAAAAACACTAGCCGATGCGACGATTGTGGGAGGCACTTTCTTATTAAAAGTCAAAAATGAAAAAGGGGAAGCGAAAAACGTTTCCCTCTCAGAACATGCAGGCAAACAAATGACTGGAACAAGTCCTTCTTTAGCCATCTTAAAGACAATTCGCGAAACGCTGGCATTCAATGACATTTCACGTACAACAGGCAATGAAGAGCCTACTGCGAAGGAAAAAAATGAACTGATGAAATCAGTTTCAGAATTTAAAGCTAAATCCAGCAATAGCTTCTTCAAAAAAATTGAAGGCAATACCATTGCCGAACAAATATTCTACAAATATGGAAAAAATGTCGTTAGTCGTCTGTTTCAAAGCATCCGCATGCAGACAGAATTTCCTGTTGGATCGAAACAGAAAATGGAAAACGGCGCACTGGCGATGAAGGATGGTAAACCGGTGATGGAGCAAATCTTTCTGCCAGATAAGAAAGAGATTATTCAAAAACTAAAAAATAATGAGATCTTGGATAAAGATGATCCCATCAGCCTACTTGTTGGAAAACTGAAAAAAGAGGGAACTTGGACAGTGGGCCCTTTTTCAGAAGCCTTCTTTGCTCTGCAAAGCAATCATACGGACTATGCAAATATGCTGAAGAATAATATTAATTTATTCACCCAAAACAATAATGAACAAGCCATAAAAGGTTTGATCATTCTTGCTCTTAGTAGCGGCCAAGATGGATCTTCGTTTCCAAGTCCGAGCGACATTCTCACACCATCACCTCCAAAGTAGTTTTCGTACCACAAAGTACTAAATACTTAATAGCATGCCGAATCCGGTTAGCACCCAATTATCATAAGAACTAAACTGGAAACCTTCAGTTAGGGTGGGCTTGCTTAGAACGTAAAAGGGCTTCCTCGTAGGTTTCTGTGATTTCTCTGACAAACGGCAATACAATTTTATCGCCGTAACTATTGTATGAGATCTTGCCTCCACTTAAGGAAATAGTACTGATGTAAGGAAAACGGATAGGAGTTCCATCTTTTTCGTAGTTAAAAATGGCTAAGCTGATGTTTTTTGCCTTAAAAGGGTACACCTTCATATCCGGTCGAAAATCTGGAGTGTCATTTATCTTCTTTAAAAATTCCTGAGCACAATCCAATATCATTTCCCGTGCTTCATCAATGTTATCACTGCCGGGTCCGTATCTGTTATAATACATGCTCAGTATTGTGAATTTGATGTTTTCGGGATCCGCATCTGAATCACCTCTATCATTTGTACTACCTGTACTGATCGCTAAAAGATGATATTTCTCATTTAAACGCGTGGACACGCTTTGATAAATATTTGATAAAGCTATAGATTCTTTAGATCTTTCCTGAAATGCAAAACAGCCAGTCAAAAGTATGAATCCTAAAAAAAGTTTTAAAATTTTCATAATCCTCTATTATTTTTGTAATCGGCAATGAACTGCTGAGTGGGTTCAGTATACACTTGGTTAGTAAAATTATGCTTGGATAAAGGTGACCAACCGGGTGTACTAACAATTGTAATCGTTTCATTACATTGTTTTCTTCCAAAATAATCCAATTTAGGAACGGGATCCCCATCGCAAGCTATATGTTCAACTCTCTTAAACATTTTTTTATCCAGATACGCACCAGGGGCAATCGCTAAAACAGAAGTTTTATCACCTATTTTTTTAGGGAGATTATTAAAAGAATTACGCATGACCACACAACCACGACTGTGTGGAGTAGTAATGATATCCATTCTTGGGAAAGCTTCATTTAATAAGGTGTGGAGTTCTTTGCAATTTTTGACTCCCGTACTTTCATGATCGCTCCATAATAATTTAAAATAAGTAAAACTATCCTTTGCTAATCCCTGGGTGCAATCGAAAACACCATACACATGATGATCGTTTGTTTTTGCAAAGTGAGCCATATTACTATCAAAATCTGCCTTAGCGGTACCGATACCACATACATAGACCAAGAAAAAGTCTTTGGGAAAAGGATAATTAAATTTCTTCCCTGTTTCAGGATCTGTGATCGAGTTAATACTGTAGATTCCTGATGCATCAACAGGATCGGTATTCGTAAAACATGATTGAATACCTCTTGCAACGGGAGCAAACGCAGAAGCTACGGTTGATGAATTTGGCATAAGGGTTAAACCCAGCAGATCATAATACTTGAAGGGGTTGTTGAGGACATGGGCGTAGAGGTTGGGACCCTCTTCGTAACCGGCGGGATCGGGTGTGATCCAGCGCCCCTGTTTGGGATCGTAGTAGCGAAGATTGAAGACGTAGAGTTCTGATTCGTAGTCATAACGGCGATTCGAATAGAGCCATGGACTGGAAGCATTATTAAGAGGTTGATCTTTGTTATCCATGATGGTGACTTCACCGAAGACAGAGTAGTGATAGTTTTCAATAAGATTTCCATCAAGATCGATCAACCTAACCACATTGCCGAACAGGTCCCGGATTGGGACGTAGGGAACGTGGTTGAGTTCAATGGCGATAGTTTCGCGATGGCTTTCATTGAGTAATTTTAACTCTGATATTTTCCCATTCTGCCAGCTACCGAATTCTTCCAAATCGAGGTACAGGTAATAAATGACCGGTTCATTATCACCTATTTTCGCAATGCGGCGGTTGAATGAATCGTATTCATAGGATGTTGTCACTCTATTTTTTTCGACTGAGATCAATCGATCAAGAGCATCGTATGAATAGTTCGTGACGCCCTCAGAAGTCTTCACAGTCTTTAAATTTCCGTTGTGATCGTATGTCAATTCATCAGTGCCGCGAGTTAAGACTTGATGGAGATGATTCATTTCGTGATTTACATTGTCTCTCATGCGTCGATTTGAAAGAGAATCGTGAGTATATTGATGATATACATGAGCTTTTTCAGAGGTGATTTGGTTTAGCTCATCATATTCAAAGAGACATTCCTTCCCGTTGGTGAAATATCGTTTCAGGTTGCTGACAGCATCGAATCCGTTGTTAGGCACATTTTGCGATAAAGAATGAGCATTGAGAGATATGCAGCGGCCCATTTTATCGTATTGACGGCTTTGTGTACCGACGCGGCCCGCCCGTCTTTCGAGTGTGATCAATCCCGCATTGTCATATTGATCATTATAGTGTGAATAGATTCTTGTGTTGTCAACGATACGATGAGCTTCTTTAAGGTTGGCAGCATTATAAACATATTCAATTTGAGATTGGTCGGGAAGGGTGATCCGGGTATTGCGATCGAATAAATCATTCTCAAAATGGATGGTGAGACCATTACCCAATGTTTCTTCTACTAATTGATTAAAGTCATTATATGATCGGTGATTAGATCGATTACATATGAGGTCTGAAACATTAATCAGATTATCCCTTTGATCATATTCATACAGATAATGGAAGGAATGATCTGAAGCCTGATATTCTTTGAGTCTTCCAAGCGTATCGTAACTATAAGCGATGTGTATGCCATCGGGTTTAATTTTTTCCTTTTTTTGTCCATAGCTATCATATTTATAGGAAGTGATTCTCATTTCTTGTGTATCTGCTGCTTCGATCAATTTGACAATTCGGTAAGATGGATCGTAGTGGTAGATGGTTTTGGTTGTCTTATCGACACGGCCTGAATAGATCACATCTTCTTCAATCCGTTTCTTGTTATCGCAAAGGTCGTAGAAGACGCGCCTGTTGGAGAGAATCCTACCAAAAGGATTCTTCCTCGTGGTCTTTACTAGACGATTCAAGGCATCATATTGTTCAATGGTCTGAATTCCTACAGGATCAGTTGTGGTGACTTCCAAAACTAACTGATCGAGTTCATTAAGTGCAGTCAAATTGTAGGAAATATGGGTTGTGTTTCCCATCTCATCGATGATCCGGATCGGCTTGTTGTAGCTATTATATAGGGTGCGAGTTTCCTGATCTCCAATTTTTATTCGTGTTTTGTTACCCAGGCAGTCATAGTCGTACTCTTCGACATAAAGGACTTCTCCTTCTTGAGTTTCGATTTGTTCTTTTTTGATGCGGTTTAATAAATCGTACTCTTTAATCGTGACCCTGTAGTGATCAGAGTCATACCAATCATGTATACGATTCACCCTTCCCAAACTATCGAAGAACTGCTTTTGAATGGGTACATTATTCTTGCGTGTCTCAGCCGGTCGTCCTGCATAGTCATAGGTATAGTCAATTGTCAATCCATCAGAGAATGTTTCATTGAGCAATGAGAAAGCATTGTATTTTCGCTCTATCCACTTTTCAATATGACCATCGGTGCCAAAAAATTCTTCTTTTGTTGGACGTCCCTCAGGATCCAGAGTGTAAACAACTTTAGTTCCGTTGGTGTCAATTTTTTCTGTCAGTTGACCATCAAGCCGATAATAAAATCTCTCTTGAGTACCGTCAGGATAGGTAATGACAAGGGGTTTTCCTCGTATGTTATTCTCACAGACGGTTATTCTGCCTAATGGATCCATGACTTTTGTGATATGGCCGACGATGTCGTATTCCAATTGAATGGTCGGATTAATCGTGTTTCCATCTTCATTTAAAACGGCAGGGAGCACTTTCGCGATCGCTTGACCGATGTCATTGTATTCATAATGGGTCTTATTCCCAAAATGGTCTGTAGATGATTTTCTTTGACTGAGATAATTATATTTATTTGTTTTGACAAAGGAGGATCCGTCTGAGTGGGTTTCTTTCTGCTCTACCAGGCGATTGGAGAAGTCATAGCTATTTTGTAACACGTAATCCGGATGAGGGCCATACTGATATATCAAATTATCGTTTTCATCGTATTCTTTTCGTATGGTTTCTCCCAAAGCGTTCGTTTCTTTTATCACATTACCATGTGCATCGTAATCCCATGAGTTTTCATAAGCGAGTTGTCTCGAAGCATCGAAAACAAATTCTTTTAACAAATGTCCTTGCCTGGAATATTTATTGACGGTCCGCTTCAACAAAATTTCCTGATTCGTTCTTAAATCGAGATACATCTCGTCAATGTACTTGGGTAGTCCATAAGGGATTTTTTCGCGAGGTGTGTAATAGGTGATCAGCCTTTGAGTGACACAGGTCATGTCATTATGACTCTTTCCTTCGCCATTGTCCTGAATTTTCTTGATCAAGACATAATCATCGTTATAATAATAAAATTCGCGCATCTGAATTTTGTTATCGTAGTGGACGAATTTGCATTTGATGGCATCAGTCCCCTTACAATACTTATACTCGATCTTCTTTCCGTTGCTATTTGTCTCGCTACGGATCAGATTAAGCATCTTTGAATAGGTGTAAGTCGTATTTTCCTGCTCATACCCATCGTCAATGGGCTTATTATTTTTATTTAACCTGATATCTGAGGATTGACGACCGGTCAGTTTTCCAAAGAGCGTTTTAACTTTAGTGTTACCTTCGTTGTCATATTTAAAATGGTATCCATGGTGCACTTTTTCTGTCTGTGCATCTGCAAGAAATTTGGTTTTTAAGTTGCAATCGTCCTTTTTATCACCCCAAATAAACGATTCAAACGAATACTGACTGTAATCATTTTTAGTTGTTCCGTTAAATTTTATAATTTTTTTGATGCGATGATTTGGATCGTACGAGTAAGCAGTTTTGTGTCCTTCAGCATCATAGACTATTGTCCGACCATCTTTTGCTTCATCTTGCTCATCGTGGTGTTTTTTGATTTCCGCATGATAATCAAATCGATAGATTATTATAGGTTCTGCATCTTCACCAACAGGGGCTTTTTGTTTCATGACCCTATCGATGCGAAAATCCTTTTTGTCGAGCTTTAATTTTCCTATGTTGCCGCCGGCATGGTTGTATCCTTTTTTGTAATACTCGGTTTCCAGGTAACGATGCTTTGGCCGTTTTCTAAGGGTGAGATGCAATAGATCATCGTTTTCTCGATGTGAATACTTGTATTCTTCATGCGGAGCGCCGGG
>JABDDC010000069.1 GCA_013287815.1 Chlamydiota bacterium | reverse complement strand
ACCTTAGCCGCAAAATCTTTCAAGGCTGCGCTTGGGGAACATTGGTTTTGGCAGGCGAGTTTCTTTGGAAGGCCAGCAAGTATACCGGCGACTACTGTTACATTCAGATGATACAGCCAAGAAATCCGCTACTCTATCTGATCGGAGCTGCCCCTCTGGCTCTTTCATTAGTGTCGATGACTGCTTGCCGCATTGCAAAGCGTAAAGATATTGATCAAAAGCTCGACGAAGCGATCAATATTGTGATTAACGTTGCCGCTTATTCATTGTTAGCGACAGCTTGTTATTATCGTGTCCGCTATGATAGGTCGGCGTTGACAAAGAATCTTATACTTAGTGCATTAGCAGCAACCCTGAATTTAGGTATTGGCTTAGTTTCTGCAGCAAAACGCAAATGATTGTATAAAAATGGGTTGAACCTAGAAACGGCGATTGGAAGGGGGTGCCAGATGCAATCTTTTGATTCATAACGCGTTGAGGCGAAGGGGGGCTTACCCGTTTGGGTATGCCCCCTTCGCCTCAACGCGTTATGAATCAAAAGATTGCATCTGGAACCCCCTTCGAATCGCCGTTTCTAGGTTGAAGGGCACATGCAAGATAGTGTGTGCACTACAAGCACCCTCTGGTAGAATCTTCTACCTTTCTCCTTATTTATTTTATAGCCTCTTATTTTAATTTATGTATGATGAATTTTTATAAAGGAGGTTTATATGAGAAAGACTCTGCAATCTGACGCACGCCTTTCAGGTGTGTTCAAACTTAATGGTGAATTACCCGTCTATCGGATGGGCTTTGGTGCTATGCGGCTGACAGGAAACGGCATATGGGGCGAGCCCAAAGATAAAAAAGAATGCATTAATGTGCTTAAGCGGGCATTAGAATTAGGTGTGAACTTTATAGACACGGCCGATTCTTATGGTCCTGAAGTATCTGAGAATATAATTGCCGAAGCCCTTTATCCTTATCCTACCGATTTAATTATAGCGACAAAGGGAGGCCTCACGAGGCAGGGACCGGATCGGTGGACCCCTGTGGGTCGGGCTGAATATTTGATCCAGTGTGTAGAGATGAGTTTGAGGCGGCTAAAGACCGACCGCATTGATCTATATCAGATGCATCGTTTTGATCCAAAAGTGCCCATAGAAGAATCTTTGGGGGCATTGAAAGAGATGCAGCGCCAAGGAAAAATCAGGTATATTGGCCTTTCTAATGTCACAGTGGCTGAATTAGAGAAAGCAAAGCGTCTTGTCAATGTCGTGTCTGTTCAAAATATGTATAATCTTGTGCAGCGGGAATCTGAAGATGTTCTCCATTACTGCGAAAAAAATCAGCTTGGATTTATTCCCTGGTTTCCCATCGCAAGCGGTGACTTAGCACGTCCCGGCAATGTATTAGATAAAATTGCCAAACAAAAAGGGATTACACCAGCACAAATCGCTTTAGCCTGGCTACTTAAGAAATCACCGGCAATGTTGCCTATTCCCGGCACTTCATCCACTAATCATCTGGAAGAAAATACTGCCTCAGCATCTATTGAATTGACAAATGAAGAGTTTAATTTGTTGGATGGGTTATCCTAGTAGCCTTCATTATCATGAGTTTGCATCAAAAAGATACTTTATGCTATCCTAAGCAGTAATCTTCATCTTTAAAAGGAGTAATGATTATGTCTTCAGCTTCACTAGTTTCCACTTCTTCAGTATGTTTTATTGCATGTCATGGCAGACCGGCCGAGGACTTTTCGGTCTTTGCAGAAGCCTTAAGGCTTGAAGGGCGGGATGTTTATATCATCGCCTCAGGGCAGGCCAAGAAAAAATTCGATGATAGGCAAATAAAAGTAGGGAAATCATTCGTTTTGGATGCAACTACCGATGAAGGCGCACTGGCTCAGGAGATTGCTGAGATAGCGTCTACAGCCTTAATTGTCATTACTGACCTCGGCCATTTATTTGCGGTCAAAATCCACCTTGCGATCGAACAGCTTCCCATCAATATCTTCCATTACTCTTATTATGACAATTACAATAAACATGTTCCGGTGTACTCTGAAGTTGCTGATAAAGTCATGAAAGCTTCTAGCGGCGTCATTTTTGCTAATGCCAACATTAAATCGTCTATTTTTGAAGGTATTCTCAACTATGGTATTGGATATTATCCAATGCATCAAGCCGAAGCTCTCGTAAAAATGCGTAGTGCCAATGACAATATACTGCGTTCCCGTCTATTCAAAGATAATGGCTGGGAAGACAAAGGCGAGAAAATCCTGGTCTACTTCGGAGGAAATAATGAAGAGTACTTTAATCATGCTTTTCCTGCCTTTTTAAAATCCATCGGTGGTATGGCTCAAACTCATTTTTCTCAATTGGTGATTTTGTTTCAGCAGCATCCGGGTGCAGCTCAAGAAGATAAAGATAGACTGCAGGTAACCGAATGGGAAAAAGAGCATGGATGGGTCAATGAAGCAGGCGAGACGATTAATGCTCCCAAAATTGCTTTTTCCATTTTTAAACCTGAAGAGGCATTAGTTGTGGCTGACGGCTTCCTTTACCATCAAACAAGCATGGCGCCACTAGCCCCTTTGGTTGGCATTCCTACCTTGCAAATCGGTGATAAGCCTTATGATGATCTTTTAGTTGCAAATAAAATTTGCCGGACAGCGCAAAATTCAGAGGAGCTTATTAGATTTGTTGATGGATTGAATGAACATAAGAGTAAAGGGTTGGATAAGCATTCCTATAATTTAATCACTGAAGCTTTAGGGTATAATCCAAAATGGACTTTAAACCCTTTAATTGTTTTTGCAGAAGCTAATAGACATCGAGATAAGAAAGAATATAATGCAGAGGTCTTGAAGGCTAAAGAAATCAAGAAACAGGAGACGCCTCCTGCCAATAAACCTAAGGCTGGTATTCCAAAAAATGATAGGTCAACAAGTCCATATTTTGGGTGCTTAGTAGGAGGCGGCGGAGCCGTGGTGGTTGCTATTGCTCTTGCATTCTTTATTCATCGTGCGAGCTCTCATCAAACAGAAGGTTGAGGACGAAGCCCTTTTAGAGTGCGGTAGCCAGCTACACGCACTCCAAAGCGGCTGCGCCACCTTTTTGATTACTGTGGGATGGGTACAGGTGTGGGCTGAGGAACAACGACGGTCGTTGGCTGTTGTTGTCCGTTCAGGTTTACACTTGGTTGTCCATAGCGTCCAGCTTCACCATAACGTCCTTGATCGCCATATCTGCGATCTTCTCCACCTCTATCATTGCGATCGCCGCCTCTGTTAAATCCTACGCCTCGATCATCTCCGCCGCGAAAGGCGACTTGTGAAGATCTGCCATTGCGATCTTCTCCACCTCTGTCGAAATTTTCGTCCCGATTTCCACTTCTGTCAAATCCTCCACCGCCTCTATCTTCTCCGCCACGATTGGCGACTTGCGAAGAGTCTGGATTGCCGGCAAAACATGCCAAGGGTAACAAAAGAGATAAAAAGGTTTTCTTGGATAGAATAGACATGGGTTTTCCTTCTTGTTGAGTTATTTTACGCTATAATGTTCTTATATCCCCATATAGCAAAGGATTAATTTATCATCAACATTCTTAGGTTTTTTTTCTGTTCTTAAGTGTATTCATCAATTCTTCACGAACGATGAAAAGTTATCGATGGAGTAAACATCCTTGCCGGAGACCGTCAGGTGCTTTATAAGACTGTCTTGCAGTCTTATAGAAGGGGACATGTAGCGATTGGGTTCAAAAAGAAAGATAAAGGGGGTTGTTTTAGCCGATTTAAAGCGGTCGCTGGTGACGAGGGCTAGATCCTTTCTGATAGTAGGCTCTTCTGCCTGGAGAGCGATTTTTAAAGCGTCTTTATCCATAAACTCCTCATTTAAATATTATATAATACAGAGAGGTTTTATAGTCAAATTGTAATTTTTTTTATTTTTTATTGCATTCATTTAAATAATAATGTACAATTTGATTTAATATTATAAAATAAGGGGATAAATATGAGTTCACCAGCTACTAATTCAATTACTAAGCCAATTACAACAGTACCTAGCAATCCAATCTCGTCAACCCAGCCCACCCAAAACTCAGCTCCCTTATCTTCGATTTCAACAAGAGTAGAATTCTCAGCTTTATCTCATCTTTCGACAAATTCCAACACAGATATAGAAATTGCTTTGAGGGCTTACGAAAGGCTATGGCTTAAAAAATACAGTTAGTATCCAAGCAGATGTTTGAAGAATCCATTGATGCCTGAACCTTCCATAGTAGTTTGAGCTTCGTGATATTTCTTCACGACAGCTTCATCGGATTCGATATCTTCTATCGTGAAGGATTTGATCATTTTTAATTGTGTCTTTAATTCCTTGTTGATTTCATGCAGTTCAGTGATATCTTTTTTAGTGACGTATTCCATATTATGGAACGTTCGTGATCTTTTATCCAACTCGATAATTTTTTCTCTGCTCTCTTTAGATAATTCTTTTTTGTGGTTTGCAAGAGTGGTATAGTGGTGCGCATTTTTATCAACTAACCTATTGGCTTGGATAGGCAAGATCATTTTATCTATTTTATCGACGTAGTCATTGAATTTTTCTTCAATTTTTAAAAGTTCGTTAAGCTTTGCCACATATTCTTCTTTATTATGTCTGGTCACATTTTCATCTTTGAGTTCTTTTAATCCGTCGCTCCTTTGATACTTTTTCATAAACTTCGGGATAAGATAAATCGAGTTCTATCAATTCCAGTCGCAATTTAATATCAGATATCTTTCGCTGGCGGTTAGTGATCATTTCTTCATTTAGTTCTTTTACTTTTTTTATTTTTTGGCGTGCTTCTACATCCTCTTTTTCATAGTATTTGATGGCCCACACGATACCCAGGCTGGCCAACCCGCAGCCTAATGTGTTGAGGGCATTACTGATCAAAGCCCATTCGGTGCTGTCGGTGTAGCTGAATTTTTTGGCCTTTTCGTAATCCTGATGGTGTTCATAGAATTTTTCCAGTTTTTCCAACATCTCTGTAGAATCATGCCCTAATTCAGTGCATAGTTCATCAAAGTGATTGGCAATTGTTTCACGTGCTTGATGAATCTCTTTATCACTAGCTTCATTTTCGGTTAATAACTTCATATGTTCAACGCTTTTATTGAGATTTTTCAAGATTCTTATTTCGTTTTTTTCATGTTTTTTGATGCCTTCTTGTAAGGCAAGATCTCGATACAGCTCTTTGGAGATATTTTTAAACTTACTAATGATGATATTTTCTTCGTTTATGAGAGTCTCTAATTTACCGGCATTTGGAGTCAGTTTATGGGCTTGCTGCTTAGCAAATTTGAAGGTGTCGTAATCTTCGTATAGGCTTTTAAACTGTTTGAATAAGTTATCTTTTTTTTCGGGGGGGAGATGGTGAAAGTTTTCCATGAGCTGAGTTCTATAGACTGGATTTAAGTCTTTAATCAAACCCTTAAACATTTTATCAGACAACTTTGACATTTCAGAATTGGCATAAAATTTAGTAGTATCGGTGTCCCGCCATATAAGGCTTTTACTGGTAAAAACCTCTTTCCAACCTTTAGGATTAGTTAATAATGAGCGAGCTAAAGCGCCAGTAAATGCAACACCACCAACATGAAAAAGATTTAAAGGAAGGCTCATATAAAACTCCCTTAATTATAAATTATCTATCTATCATTATTATACTCCTTATTAAATATTTAATTCTATTAATTTAACTAAAATAAGTAATAATTTACTTATTAAAAATGTGTATTTGTTTTAATCCATTTAAGATCAGTGGGATAAGAATATTAAAGAAAGTTTACAGTTGTGGGTAAAGGACAGCCGCTATAGGGCCAGCTCTGCCCTTTACCCCCAACATCTTACACCGCTACCGCGGTTACGCCAAGATAAAAGTAGTGGGTAAAGGGCAGGGCTAGCTTGTAGCAGGCTTTCAGTCCTCAGTCCTTAGCCTTTAAAATGTGTGTGTTGACGCAGTCGATTTCGTCATCATTGATGTAGTGGCCCATGCCGGGATAGATCTTGAGTGTGACTTGGGCGCCAAGGCTCTGGAGGAGCCGCGCTGATTCTTCTGTCCTTTCTAGGGGAATATGAGGGTCGATGTTGCTATTGCCGATGAAAATTTTGGTGCCATAATAATTGTCTTGGTAACGGCTTTTATCGAGGTTGTGGCCAATCAGGGCACCGGAAAAGGCAGCAACGCCTCCAAATTTTTCAGCGTATCGAGCAGTAGTTTCTAGTGCGAGACAAGCACCTTGAGAAAATCCCATGATGAAGATATTTTCTTTGGCAAAATGCTGAGACAAGTCATCAATCAATGACTTGACGATAGCGATTGACTTGGTTAGGTAAGGTTCATTGAGCCTGTCTTCGGCCATAAAACTCTGGGGATACCACTGTCGGCCTGGAGCCTCCGGTGCGATGATATAACAATCATGGGTGTCTAATCTGTAAGACAAAGACATGATGTCTTCAGGATTACTCCCGCGACCATGTAATAAGATCAGCCCTTTGGACGCTTTATTGAGTGGTTGTCCACCTGTTAATATTTTCATTAGTCCTCGAATTGTTTAAGTTGCAGATGAATTGGTGGTAAGAGCCGCTCCAAAATT
The DNA here is from genome assembly GCA_013287815.1 of Chlamydiota bacterium. Lineage (GTDB taxonomy): Bacteria > Chlamydiota > Chlamydiia > Chlamydiales > Parachlamydiaceae > JABDDC01. Next base: position 1,282 of record JABDDC010000069.1, on the reverse strand, counting down.
TTGCGGTTCTCTTCTTCCCAGGGAGGGAGTTTAAGCTGTTCGCCAAGGTGGGGGAGTGGCTCATCGATTGCAAAACCTGGCGGAATGGTAGCAATTTCAAATAAGACGCCACCTGGTTCTCGATAATAGATTGAATGGAAATATTGCCGATCTAACACCGGTGTGACGTTCAATCCGCCTTTTAGTAATTTCTCACGTGCTTGTAGCTGGGTCTTGTTATTAGCCGTGGCATAGGCGACATGGTGAACTGTGCCTGTACCTCCTTGTCCAAGAAAGAGATCGGGGACGCACAGGATATCGACATATTCGCCAGGTTTACCGCCGGTAGAAAAACGGATCCGGTTTTCCTTTTGGACTACCAAGGAATGGTCCATGTATTCTGTGAGCAGATGGGCCGTTTTTTCATAGCATTCTTCTGATAGTGTAATTGAATAAAATCCTCTGATGGAATGTTCCAGGGGTATATTCCCATAAGAAAAAGGAGGGCGACTGTCTTTTTTATTAGCTACCAGTTCCAGTCCGAGTCCGTCAAAGTCTTCCAGATAAATGAAAACCTCATCGTTGAATCGTTGCTGTGGATTTTGATGTTTGACATGGAATTTGTCGAGCCTTTTGATCCAGTAGTCGATTGAGTTTTCAGGAATGGAAAAAGAGGTGACCGTCAATTGCCCTTTCCCTTTTTTTCCTTTTATGATGTCTAGAAAAATGAAGAAAGTCAAAATTGTTCCTGGAGATCCACTTTCATTGCCATAATAAAGGTGGTAGACATCCGGAGCATCGAAGTTTATTGTTTTCTTTACCAGTCGCAAACCGAGGATTCCGCCATAGAAGTCGAGGTTCTTTTGCCCATTGGATGCGATAGCTGTGACGTGATGCAGTCCTGTGACAAGCATTTCCATCTTACCCTTCTTGTGTTTAATTTGTTTATAGCATATTAAATTTATCTATGGCTAAACAAATTCAAATATTGATGCAGGCTAGGGTATATTTTGCCGCTTTTTTATTTGCATAGACTTTTAGGAAATGTATTTTTTGTTTTTAACAATTCAACCTGGAGAATTTTTATGAGTAAAGAACAAGTTAAGCATCGTAAAGATGAGAAAAAGAAACCAACATTAACTACTAAAGAGAAGAAAGCAAAAAAACAAGAGAAAAAACAAGGTAAATCAACAATCTAAAATATAGGAGCCAGGAGTCAGGAGAATTGTTAGTCCAGTTGGGGCTGTGAGCGATTCTCCTATACCCTAGCCTGCATCAGAATTCGAATTTCGACTGCGCGAAA
>JABDDC010000068.1 GCA_013287815.1 Chlamydiota bacterium | reverse complement strand
ATAACATTCAACTGAAAATTGATACTGCTGCTGGGGCTGCGACAGCATTAGAGCTGCGACTGCGCATTATCGCCCAACTGGAAGTAAAAGTTCGCGATGAATTAAGAAAAAAAACAAAGAAAGCTTTTCATAAGGCTGAACTCGATCACCTTATTTCTGCAGTCCTTGATGTGTTCCAAGATAAGCTTGATCAAGTTGAACATAATATAATCAGAAGTTGCCGCCCACCTCGAAATAAAACTGCTCATGGCAGTTTTGCAGAGCTAATGATTGAATTAACAGGAGAAGCTCCTGGTAGGCATTTTGATAGCTTTACTCTTGCGTATTCCGGTGAATCCGATGGTCGATTCGGGAGTTATCGTAAGAAAAAGATCAGCCGCATTTTCCTCCAGGGTATCCTGTAAGAATTGCACTGTCGCGACCTCTATTCCATATTCATAAGCAACCTTTTGAATATCTCCGGTCTTTAAAGCTTTGATGGCAATGTCTGCCATTATTATTGGAGTCAGACAGCCTTCACGTGGTAGTCCAAGGTTATCCGGTTTATTTTTTTTCATTATATGCTCCTTATTTAGGTGACTTTATTGTCATCCATTTCTTGGGGTTTTCTTCTTGTTTCGCCTCTAAGTTCGATGCGGTACGCGTTGTGGAAAAGACGATCCAAAATCGCATCCGCAATTGTTGAATTGCCGATGGCTTCATGCCATAGCGCTGTCGGTAATTGGCTTGTGATGATCGTGGATTTCTTTTCATATCGCTCTTCCACAATTTCCAATAAATCGCGCCTTTGATCCTCTGTAAGAGGAAAAATGGCCATGTCGTCTAAAATGAGGACGTCATAATTGGCTAAGGTCTTCATTAGCTTGAGATAGCTTCCATCAGCTTTTGCCAAAACAACTTCATTGAAAAATTTCGGCAATCTCAGACAGTGTGAAGAATAGCCTTTCATACAGGCATTATGTGCTAAAGCCTGGGCGACAAATGTTTTACCCGTGCCTGTGGCACCTACGATGATCACATCTCAAGCTTTGGTATTCGGAATTACTGGCCTGGATTTCCAGGGCTCTGGACATGCCTTTCAGCTTTAAATCCTTGAGCTTGTCAACAGTTGGATGTAATAACATTACAATTCTCCTTTTGTGTGTAATAGTTTGAACCACGAATAAATTCGTGATCAGGAATGGTTGCCGTTTCTTCCGGCTTTTGCAGAGGTTGTTTATCCAGACAGGTTTTCAGCATTGATTCAATGCGCCTGTAAGAAAAAACACCTAAGTGAATCCCGCGGCCACAGGCCGCATTTAATCGGCTATTGCCGTATGATTTTGATAATCTTAACGTTCCGGTGCAGGTTCTTATCTTCTGCATGGAATACTCTGACGGATCGTCCAAGACAGTTCTAACCCAGCTCTCAGTATCTTCTCCGATCTTTTTTGCCTCAGAAAGCAGATTTTCAGGGGTGCACTCAGTACCTAATGATATTGGAATGGGAAAAATGCGTATCTGAAATAAACCATTTCTTCATTTTGTTTATCCTTTGCAGAGTCTCTTTTAAACTTCCTCTCTCTCCTTACTATTCTCTGTTCCATATTTTAATCTGTTCCATAAATATTGAACAGTATAAAATAATGAACAGGTAAGGAGGAAGTATGGTAGGTCGGTTTTTGATAGACTCGAATGAAAAACCTGCGGAATGGAATATCTATTCGGATAAATCTGCAGTGGTTCTTGATTGGTTAATGAGAGGAGGCATAAAGAGTCGAGAGTTATCCGTGCGAAATGTGTCTAAAGAAGCGGGGGTAAGTCTTGGATCAGTGCAACGCGTTTTTGAGACTTTAGTTTTAAAAGGAATTTTGCAAGTCGAAGGAATAAGAACGGCCAAAAAGTTCTTTTTGAAAGAACCCAAACGCCTTCTTGAAGGCTGGTTAGAACATTACAGCATAGTCAAAAAATGCAAAATGAGAACCTATCGTTCAGGTTTTCAAGATAAATCAGAGCTTTTAGAGGCGATCAATAAGTCCAAGCTAAGCAATAAGGTAGCATTGGCTCTTCATTCTGCTGTTGAAGCGCATGGATATAAAAACACAAACTTAAACACCCTTGAATTATACCTGCTTGATCCTTTGGTCAGACCACAGCTTGAGGAAAAGCTACTATTAGAACCTCAAGAAAGAGGCTATGAAGTTTTGCTTATAGAGCCTTACTACAAAAGCTTGCTTAAAAACAACTCTGACTCCGATCTAGACATCAATGTCTCTCCTTCCATTTTGACTTTTTTGGATTTATATCACTTTCCTTTACGTGGGCAAGAACAAGCAGAATTTATGGCAGAACGTCTTCCTGAGCTTAAACGTATTTTTAAAGGCGGTAAATCGTCATGACATCTAATCAAGAAGACAAAATCATTTCGGAATTTTTAGAATCTATTGGTCCATGGCGAGATTTTGTCGTCATTGGAGGTGGTTTTGCTCTTTTTGTCTACAAACTTTATCTATCTGATCCAAAATTAAAAAATCAGCCCGTAGGAACAAGAGATATTGATTCACTTATACCAAGAAAAATCCCCGAAGTATCAAAAAATAACATTCAAAATTACCTTCTAGAAATTCAGCCTTAGGGTGCTTTCGAAATTCTGAAATTTTAACAAATGACAGATTTTCAGTAAGGCAGGTGTAAAAGAAAGTGTTTTATGAAAAGGAAAAAAAACCTCTCGTTAATGAAGTTGAAAATTCGAATTTCTTCCCCAAAGTCATTTCTGAGTTAATAGTAGAGTATTTGAACAGTACAGACGATTCCCGCACTTTAGCCAGGCTAATAGAGTCAAAAATGCAGGATGAAGAGTCAATAATTCTTGAAGTTCACATGAATTAACCAGGCATCGCAAACACAAAAATTTGGCTACAATTTTACTAAATGTTTTTTAGTTTCTTGGCAATTTCGGTCAGTTCGTTTTGGCTTTGCTGAAGCAATGCTTTCTGCTTGTCGATCAGCTGGACAGGGGCTTTGGAAACGAATTCTTCGTTGCCCAGCTGTGTTTGCAGTTTCTCGAGGTTAGCTTCCAGCTTTTCCTTTTCCTTGACAAGACGGGTCTTTTCTTGCTGCAGCATATCGGCCGGCAGGGGAAGCATAATCTTGAGTGTATTGCACACACCTGTGCTGGAAAATCCGACATGAGGCTCTTCAGTAACAACAGCTACCTTTTGGGTGCGGACAAGAGCCGAAATGATCGGATAGTATTCGCTGACGAGTTGGTAGTTGGGGTCGTCTTTCTTGCCAATGATGTAGACATCGGTCGGAGTACCGGGTGGAATCTTCATCTCGCCTCTGATGTTGCGGATGGTGTAGACCAATTGTTCCATAAGTGCAAAGGCCGCATCAATTTTCGGATTGATATCAGACTCCCGGATTATCGTGGGGTAGGGCGCCACAATGCAGGCTGAAGCCTGAAGGGCCTTGATGCACTCTTTCGTATAGGGGTCGCTTTCTTCTAACAATTCGACGTTGTTCAACCGTTCTTTCAGAACATGAAAAAGCTCTTCAGTGATAAAAGGGGCGATGGGGTGAATCAGCCTGATCGCTTGGCATAAGATAATGACAAGCAGCTTTTGTTTGTTATTCCGTTCTTGCAGGGTTCCTAATTTGCCGAAAAGGATCGGCTTTGAGATCTCAACGTAGTAGGCGCAAAACTCTTTCCAGAAGAAGTCATAGGCCTCCAGGGCAGCCTGGTCAAACTGGTAAGCGCCAAGATGGTTATGGACACTTTTGACAGTGCGGTTCAGGGTAGATAAGATCCAGTGGTCTTCGAGAGTCAGGAGCGACTCGTCAAGCCCTTGTGAGAAGGAATTGGACTCAAGTCCAGGGGCTTGGTCGTTCGCTTCCAGATTCATCATAACGAAGCGGGCTCCATTCCAGATTTTGTTGGCGAAGTTTTTAAATTCCTCGAACCGGCGTCTGTCGAGGTCAATCTGGCGCGCCTGCGTCGCACTTGCACAGAGGGCCATCCGGACCGCATCGGTTCCGTACTGATCGATCATCTCTAAGGGATCGATGATATTGCCCTTTGATTTGGACATCTTTTCCCATTTTGAAAAGACATCTTTTGGAACGGGTTTGCCAATGTCGTAATCGAGCTGTTCTTGCGTATTGACGTAGACGACTCCGCCGTCAGGATGCTGTCGCCAGTACGACTTGCCATAGATCAAGCCGTGGAGGAAAGATTCGGGGAATGGGGCCTTACCGAGGGCATGCTTACCCATGAAAATCATGCGTGCTACCCAGAAGAAGAGGATGTCATGTCCGGTGACCAGGACCGAGTTAGGATAGAATCGATCGAGCTCTGGGGTCTTGTCAGGCCATCCTAAAGTGGCGAAAGGCCACAGCGCAGACGAGAACCAGGTATCAAGGACATCAGATTCTTGCTCCCATTCATCAGGTGCTTTTTTTACTTCATCGGGGATGTCAGGTCCATCGTAGCAAATCATCCGAGTGGGATCGGCCTTAAAGTGCCAGATAGGGATACGATGTCCCCACCAGAGCTGACGACTGATGCACCAGTCGCGCAGGTTATCAATCCAATGGAAGTAGGTGTTGTCCCAATGAGGAGGGATCAGTTTAACCTCGCCTGACTCGACGATATGGCGCAGCTGCTTACCGAATTGCTCCATTCTGACAAACCACTGCTTCGAGAGGTACGGTTCGATGACCGCTTTAGAGCGATATGAGACACCGACACGGTTAACGTGAGGCTCGATCTTTTCAACTAGTCCGAGTTCTTTGAGGGCGGCGACGATAGCTTCGCGAGCTTTTGCGAAAGGCATATCCTTAAATTTGCCGCCGTTTTCGTTGACTCTGGCATCCGGTGTCATGATGTTGATCAGTGGAAGGTTGTGGCGGAAGGACATCTGGTAGTCGTTGAAATCATGCGCAGGAGTAATCTTCACCATCCCAGTTCCGAAGGCAGGGTCTACATGGTCGTCTGCAATGATCGGTATTTTACGTCCGGTCAGGGGATGGGCGATCATTTTGCCTACCATGTGTTTGAAACGGTCGTCCTTGGAATTGACAGCTACTGCAGTATCACCCAGCATGGTTTCCGGACGTGTTGTGGCCACATGGACATATCCAGAGCCATCTTCGAGGGGGTATTTTAAATGCCAGAGAAATGAGTTTCTTTCTTCATATTCTACCTCATCGTCGGCTAAAGCTGTTTGCGTGACCGGATCCCAGTTGACCAAATAGTCGCCTTGATAGATGAGATTGGCGTCATACAGTTTTTTGAACATGGTCCTGACAGAACGGTTGTTCCCTTCATCCATCGTGAAACGGAGCCGCGACCAGTCGCATGAACACCCAAGGCGCTTAATCTGCTCGATGATGCGCGCTTCACTCTTATCCTTCCATTCCCAAACATGGGCCAAAAACTCTTCTCTGGAAAAGTCTTTACGCTTTTTGTTGAGGGTCTGCATCAGATGGCGTTCAACAACAGTCTGCGTGGAAATGCCCGCATGGTCGGTGCCCGGCACCCACAATGTTTCATACCCGAGCATCCTTTTCCAGCGGATTAATATGTCTTGCAGTGTATTGACGAGGGCATGGCCCATGTGCAACACTCCAGTCACGTTCGGAGGGGGGATGACGATACAATAGGCAGGCTTTTTAGAGTTGGTGTCTGCATGGAAAAATTGATGTGCAATCCAAAATTGATACCACTTGGAATCAACTGTCCTGGCTTCATAAGCTTTTGATAACTCGGTCTTCGATTCGCCCATAATTCCTCGTTAGGTTAATGACTTATTCTATTTGCTCCATTTGTCGTTGAGGGCTTTGATGGTGCACTGGACGACGATGACGCTGACAATAAAAGCAGTAGAGACCTTTATCATTTGATTGAATGTGATGTTTAATCCAAAGGCATAGCAGATAGTCTTAGCTGACAAACAAGAAATGGTGATGTTCAGCATCTTAGTTGCTGTAGGTTGTAGGGTATTTTCCCGGTATTCATATAGCCACGATGAAATTGTCGGAGTCACGGCAAGGCTGACCAGCGAAACCATTGTAATAAAGGTGGCTCCCAAAAATGGATTGACCGATGTGAGCCATTCCGTACTCAAATAAGCAATGTTGCATGAAATGAGTACCTCTTCTGTCGGGCTGATGCCAAGACTATTGAATTGCAAAAAGTTATTGATTGGACTAGTTGCTGACATCTATTTTGTTATATCTGCTTAAAATTTTTTTTCAGTTTCTTTACTTTCATTCGAGCCTGCTTTTTCTTTTTGAACTTGGGCAGATCTTTTTTCCGCGGCGTTTTTATCATTAGCTTTGGCCAAGCCTTGCAATTTCCAATGGACATAGACCATAGATATAGAAGAAATGAAAATCTGCGTACAAAGGGACATCTTATAACCGGTTGCCTTACTTAACCTCATATTGAAGACGAAGGTAATTCCCCCTGTCAGTACCCCCAAGACACCATGTACTGGCGTCAATTGTTCTGCATCGAGATTGGGTTTTCTCTTATTGATATCCTGATTGATCCCACTAGGCACTCCATAGATAACAGTAATAAACAGCAAGTTAACTGAAAAAATCGTTGCCGTTGCACATTTTGGATGGCACTGTAAAAACTCATACGATCTTGAGTTCAATCTACCTATGGATGCCATCACAGGTGTATAATTGTTTTGGATGAAAGAAATAATACTTTGTATATGTGACATGTATTGCTCCTTAATTATTTTCCTTCCTTAACTAGCGCTGCATTAGTTATTTCTAAATTCTCTTTTGTTTGTGCATGGAGATCTTCAGGCACTGATTGGTTTTCATCAGTATCATGAAAGATTGGTTGGTCTATCGTTGGAGATGTGGCATCTTTGCGAACTTTAACTTCTTCTTCAACATCTTCAATATCAGCTACACTATTGTCTTCAACGGAAGAGGTGGAGGAGGAAGTTAACGGGTCGGTTGAGGTTGTGGAGGTAGATGAGGGGGTTTTTTCTTCTATTTCTTCTTTAACTTCTTTATTTCCATCTATGTGCCCCTTATTATCAACGGGGTAGGTGGAGGAGTTAGACGAGGAGGTGGACGTTGGTGGAGTGGTAGGAGCAGGAGAGGAGGAGGTTGATGACTTCTTAGTGTTTATGTTCATAGTACTCGAGAGCATAGACCAAACGTAACAGGTAGCGAATCCAGAATAAATAAGACTAAGATAGCGATTATTAAGATAAGGGTTTTTAAATCCTGTCAGGTTATTAAATAATTCGCTAAAAGCGAATTGAGCTACGCCAGCGGTCAATGCAATGAATTTATGTTTTTTGTTCAGTTCACAAAGTTGTAGCTTTCCATTTATAAAAATAGAGTTGCGATATGCTACAGCCAATTTTCCAAGAAGGTGACAATTTGTGAAATTGATTGCAGCTTGACTTGTGATTGCTGCAAGAGAGCCAGACTGAAAGAATTGCACAGTTGTTGCACCCATTGATCCAACGGTAGACTTGACAGTGTCTGGGATATATTGAGCAATTTTATTTGTGATAGGGCTGATATAATTTTGAACTTGGTTCATAAACGTCTCCTGATTTTGAAAGTAGAAAAAAAGCATAAACCAATTATAAATTATGAGCAACAAATTTCATTTGGTGGGGTGTGATTATTCCATTGGATTCGCCTGCGTGTGCTGCTTCGAGGGGTTCGAGGACGACGGGCACTTCATTATCTTCCTCATCATCAGAAAGTTCCGGTTTTCCTAATATTGTCATAGCAGGATAAATGCCTTCTGCATCTTCAACAATTCCTTCAGATTTATACATAAATTCTGAATTGACATCTTCATTATTATTGCCTTCAAGTCTTTCATCTTCTCGCTATGCATCTTACAACGATCATCAAGGTGAGAGGCAGTTATGCCTCGGTCATATCGATCGTGATTTTGAAAAAATA
>JABDDC010000067.1:721-7990 GCA_013287815.1 Chlamydiota bacterium | reverse complement strand
CTGGTCTTGCTTTTGCATCTACAATTAAATCTAAACGCGTCTTAGTTATTGATTTAGGAAAGCCTGTTTCAGAAAGAGATCGTTTTCACTCAGAAGATTGCGTCCAAGGAGCCGGGGGTGCCGGTCTTTTTTCTGATGGCAAATTTTCATTTTATCCGGCTGGAACCGAGATATGGAAGGGAAATCTTGATAGGCTCCAAGCAGGATATAAGGCCCTAGAACGCGACCTCAATCCATATGGAGAAATGCCAAGATTCCCGGAAATCACAACTAACAATAAATGCCTCTTAGATAAATCTGGATGGCAATTAAAGCCCTATCCATCCCTTTACCTGAGCCTTGAAGATCGGATGGATTTGATCACAAAGCTTGCAAATCGTTGTCCTCGCATCTTGTATGAAACCGAGTTTTTGCATGAGCAAGAAACAGAAGATGGATTTGTTGTGAAACTTAAGAATCGATCGACAGGCCAACACTTTTACGTGAAAACACACAAACTGGTTTTAGCCGGAGGGCGCTTCATGCCGCTTTTTTTCAAAAGCCGAAAGCGCTTTCGTCGCTATGAGTTTGGCTTTCGCATAGCAGGGCCATCGCATCACTTTAAAAAGGAAGTCATACTTAATGATCCCAAGTATATCTTCTTCCAACCGGATGTTGAATACCGAACATTTTGCTGGTGTGACCGAGGTGAGGTGGTAAAGACTTCATTTAAAGGGATAGAAAGCTTTTCGGGACGTTCCGACTGTTCTCCAACCGAATTCAGCAACTTCGGCTTTAATATCAGAGTGAAAAATAGTTTACTACTTGCTGAGTCTGATTTTCGAAAACTGATGAAAATAGCCCCCTTTGAAATCAGCCTTAGACACTTTGTCAATAATCTACAGAACTATTATCCTGCGAAAGCTGCAGCCTTGATTGACTATGGCCTGAGCAGACTTTTAGAAAGATTCAGCGGACTTAAAAATGATAGCGTAAACGTTATTGGTCCGACGATCGAAGGGGTTGGTGACTACCCTGCTGTAGATGAAAATTTTCGTCTCGAAGGGTCCGACAATGTTTCTGTCATCGGAGACAGTGGGGGCTCATATAGAGGTATCATCCCCAGTATGCTCTCGGGATATTGCTTGGCCCATTCATTTTAACTAACAATAAACCAAAAGGAGAAAATATTATGTCATCTATACAAGGAACTGTTCTCAATCGCATTGGAGATGATGCTTTATATAGCAAAACTTATCCACAAATGACTGGAAGTGGCACAATGGAGGCGACTCAGGAATTGCATATCTTTTTAAATGAACTTAATCCAAGCGAAGAACGGGTGCAGCGCTACTATACTCTCGTTAACGAATGGAACGATCTTCATCCCAACCTCACGGATAAAATGAAAGCTTGTTACTTAGCTCTCGTTTTCCGCGATCCATCAGGAGCAGAAAATACCGTTTCTGTTATGCAATCAGCCCGTTATCTAAGATCTAACGATACCGCATTTGTTGTGAGTCAAGCTCATGAAGATGCAAAATGGTTCGCAGACCATGGCTTCACGGTGATTCGTGAAAAAATTGAAGCGACGGCTTATGGCATTATTGGAATTCCCAATTCCAACGAAGAAATGGAAAAGTATCCGACCAAATACTTCGAGTTCCATATCAAAGTTGGACGCATCGATAAAACGGATACAAGTGAACTCACAGAAACTGAAATCGATGAGCTCAAGTCCATTTCAAAGATTAGTACAGAACGGTTTCAAATACCTATCCCCCTTTCATATAATAAAAATGCAGATAAGATGCATAAAGATGGACTGGGATATCAACGTTTTTTGAACGCTCGCTTCAGAAATATCGGATTCGATACAGTTAAAACACATGTCCGTGCAATTGAATCGGAAATTAATAGTAGTAAGGCCTTTAGAGTTATAAAAACTATCTCTGAGTATGTTTGGTATGACAGTCTGTCAGCGCTTGACCATGGGTGGATTGACTATTCGCCGGAAGAGCTTCAACAAATGTTCCAAAAAAATATTCAATAGGGGGAATATAAAATGAAATGTATCTTTGCTCGCTATCTAAATCTATGTTTTGTCATTATAGCTTTCACGTGGACTGTACAGGTTCAGGCGCTTCCTCAGGTTGTGGCTTTTTTAGGACCTAAGCGGGTGGGCAAAGATACTGCTGTCGACTACCTTACAAGGACATACGGTTATAAAAAGTATGCCCTCGCGGATCCCATGAAAAAGGCCGTTCAACAGTTGTTTCACTTGAGCGATCAGCAGCTCTGGGGCGATGAAAAAGAGATCATTGATCTCTACTGGGGTGTTACACCGCGGGAGCTTATGCAATTTATCGGCATTGAAATGCTCTATGATGGGTTAGGGAATCGGTTTCCACAGATAGGCAATTCATTTTGTATCCGTTCTTTGGAGCATTGGCGGGAGCAGAACCCAGAGGAAATAGTTGCCATTAGCGATTTGCGCATGCAAGAAGATGTAGACGCACTCAAAAAAATGGGGGCCTTCATCATCCGTATCGATCGTCCATCCTTAGCGATCACAGATCAACATGTCTCAGAAGCCAATGTACCCTCTGTCGTGGGGTATGACGTGATCATTATTAATGATGGGACGATCGAAGACTTGGAACATAAAATTGAGCTAGAAATGAGAGGACAAGAGATGAACAACCACATTAAATGGAAGCTCAACACGAGCAACCAAGGCAAATTTGAAGAATTCAAAAGCCTCTTTGCTTCCCAAGGGTGCACATTAGAAGCCACACACCACGACCTAGATGAAATTCAAGCAGACGCTGTACAAGTTGTGGCTCATAAAGCCAGTCAAATGGAGGAATGCGTTCTGGTGGAGGACACCTCTCTTGTCATCGAAGGGGCAGATATCGGAGTTAACGTTCGATGGCTCCTCGATCGTTTGCCCGAATATATAGGTAGAAAGGCGGTTTGGGAGGTGCTACTGGCTTATCGCAAGGGAGAGCAAGTATACGTCTATCAAGGAGCTATTACAGGACGCATAGTTCCACAGCAGGGGGAAAAAGGATTTGGATTCGATCCGGTATTTATGCCTGAAGAGGCAGGAAAGACACTTGCCGAGGATAAACCAGATTGCTACAACGCACGCGCTTTGGCCGTACAGGCTTTCTTAGAAAATAAGGTCTATAAAATCATGCCGGTAATCAAAGAGTGGCAGGGACCCTGGCAGCAGTAACAATTGTGAAAGAAGCACAGAATATTCTCACGAGAGACTGAATGTGTGGCGGGACTTTAATGATCTGATCATAGTAATTACATTCTCCTCTAAGGTCTGCTGCCACCACATCGTCATGAATTACTCCCAGCTCCAAATTGAGCCTATAGAGATATTCGTAGACAGCCTTATTAGTATACTCGCTGCCTGCTTGCTTTAAAAGATAGAAAAGATTTAAAAATTTCTTTAAGGACCATCGAACCTCATGAAATTTTTCAGCACTGAGCTCTGAATTATTAATCAGTTTTTGAATATTATTGATAAGTTCCGAACAATAACTATTAAAAGAAGCTTGTGAAGTAGGTTCAAAGCTACTCAAAACATGAATTATGTTTTCAATATTGAGGGAAGATTGTAGCTCTAGTGCAGATATCATGATTTTTTGTGATAAATTATTTGCAATCGCATCATTGAGATTGCCAAATGCATGATCAATTATTTGTATTTCTATCGGCGAAGAATCGAGAGTTTTTTACGTTGAAGTTTAAGATCAAACTTTATTTCTGGTGTTATGTCTTTATAATTTCCAGCGATTAAGTTTTCTAACTCTTTACCTAAGGTATCAAAATTAAAATGATCATTAAATTCAGTCCTTGCTTGATTGAATAGAATCCGGGCCCATTCCTCATCAACTGAAACGTTAATTTGTTCCGGAATTGACAAATCACCCTGATCATTCTTTTCACAAATATGGCATGGCAAGGCTTTGGTCGGGGGTTGTAGAGTGATTGAAATAGCTGGTACGAATAACGAATAAAAAAAGAAGTTTATCATAAAAAAGAACACCTTCAAGAAAAAAAATTAGGAGTTTTGAATTCATGTATACCTGCAAAAAAAATTACATCTTTTTTTATTACTTACTGTTAATAAATACTATGCTGATAGCAGCCGACAATACGACTTTCTTAAAGGATGCAATCGAACATATTGAAAATGAATCCAGCAAGACTTCTAACATATATAATAAAGCTATTTTTCTTGACAAGATCAATCAGTGGCTATTCCTATTGATGAAAACAGACCTCACTGATCTGGAATTTTATGATCTTTTAAAACAGGCTCAGCCTTCCATCCACTGCATTTCGCCTTATGGTCACGATATTGCACATTTTCTTTATCCCGGATATGAGTGTAAAAGTATAGAAGTTACATTTGAGGGTAAAAGCACTAAAGCCTTCTGCAATACACTTGAAAGTCGTTATGCAAAAGAAGTTGAAAGTTATAGGGAGCATGGCATATTTAGTCGAAGGCTACTAACTGCCGAAAATTTCAATTGTTTAAAATTGGATGTCAAGTATTGCTATGTTGTCACATTAACTGGAGAGCTGCTTTATTGTGAGTTACAAGATTTCGATTGGATTGCTGATGGAAATGTTAAACGGCTAATTGCTCCTAACCACCCAGTGCTTGCTGAGGGTCAACCGATTTTAGCTGCTGGCGAAATGGTTGTAATGGGGATTGGAAATAAGAAAATATACCAGGTTAGCACAACCTCAGGCCACTATTGTCCCGATTACATCTCCTATGAGCATGTGATTAAAATATTGGCAAATTTTGGTGTTAAAAGTGAGCAGATCATTCCAACTGTTTTTTTAATTCAAAGTATCCCATGGAAATTTATTGTAAAAGCCTCTCGTGAATATACCCCGAGCGATTAGGTAATGCATAATATTGTGGTACGGATCCCCCGTCTATTGCGTAGAGAGCGATAGACAGGGGTCTATTGCAGCCTCTAATTGAAGTCTGCTGAGAATAGGGATGCATAGGTTTCATTCAGTTCTATGACTTCAATTTGTTCGATTCCAAGTTCTTGCATGAATCCCAAAACAATAATGACATTTGATACAACAATTTCAGGATAAAGCTCCACGGATTGGGACAAGTTTGCATCATCCTGACCTTTCAGCTGCCCTAGGAAGACTTCCACTTGTTTACGTGTAATAATTTTTGGTGTGGAACCATTATCTGCAGGAAAACCCAAAACGAGATCTTTGATATAATATTGAAATAATTTGCCATATGCTATGACGGAATTATTTTTATCACCGATTTTCTCTTTAAAAATCGATGGTAATTTTGAAGCATTTTGTTTAACGAAATCCAAAGCTTTACTTATATCCTCTGCAGACATCGGATTTGGTGAAGAAACAGCAGGTGTTTTTTTTTGAATATTTTTAGTAATGTAGTCTTTAAAGATTATGGCTGTTAAGTCTTTATCATAATCGACCTTCAATTGTTTATTTTTATCTAGGGTGATCAGCTTCGTTTCATCTTCACTTTGTCCCAAATACCAAAGAACAGCATTTTCCTTAGCTACTGACGTCAACGATAAAGCAGCCTCCAAGATAATCTGCGGTGATTCATCTTTCGTTATGACTTTAAGACCAAGCCCTGTTTTTTGCTTAATTTTATTGCTGAAGTCCTGAATATTTGCAGCTGTTCCTAACACATGCGAGGCAACTACAATAATTTTATTTGCCTTATAGAGGTTTGCAGTCTCTTTCATCTGTTGTATGGTCCTAATGCCATGCTCTATTATAGATGGGTTTAAATTTTTATTTTTTGCGATCAGTAACTGTTGCTGGTAGGGAACAGCGACGCTTTGCTGAAAAAGCATTTTAACAAGTTTATTGGACTTGGGATTGATCTCAGCTATCTTCAAATGCGTGTAACTGCGCCCAAGATCAATAACGGCTCGGATTTCTGTATCTGAATTTGTGCCCATTTGTATAAATGAAATAAAGAGTCCAAAAACAAAAACGATAAAAAGAAATAAATATTTTTTCTTACTCACTGTTAAAACCCCTATTTGTTGGATTGACTTGATCGATGTAAGTTATATCTTAAGCTGATTTTTTTAAAAATAATTTTTATTCTCGATTGGTTCTATGATAGCTTTGCCAACACCATAGGAAAAGATGGATTTGGATTCGATCGCGCACTTTGGCCTGAAGGGGTAAGGAAGATCCTTACCGAGGGCAAATCTTATATAAGCTAATGAGTTAAGGAATGTAATTAGCGTTTTTTTCAATCATAGCTCATCATAAAATCTCAGGAATAGTGAACGCAATAAGAACCTTTCGGAACAGCCTGGTCTCCAAGCATTCTGTACCCATTGTCTGGCAAGATGATCTTATTATCGGCTTCAATAAAGGAAAAATCAAATGATTGTAGAATATCAGGATCGCAGACAATCAAGGCACATGTAGGCCTCTGATTCATTTTTAAGGCACCCTCTAGACTTTGCAGTCGTTTTTTAGTCGATAATTTCATTGCTTAGACTTCTCCTCCAGCATGATCAATCTACTTTCATAATCATGAGCTTCCATTGCTTTCACATAAGCATCAACAATCCTTGATAAAGCTTCTCCTTCGCTTGGTGAGATATAACCACACCCTACAGACTCCGCAATAGCTGCGATTGCCCGCAAAGCATCTGAAGAATTTTGTAGCTCAGGAAGTTTAATCTCTATTGGACGATCTTTTCTAGCTGGCATAATGCGATCTAGAACCATTTTGATAGCTTGCATATTTCCCGCTAATGCTTCTTGAATCAAACATCGACAAATATTTTCTAGTTCTCCCTCTAATAATATCTCTGCAGCTAAAGTGACTTTATTTTTAGTGCCCTTAGTTTTTCCTTTTGGATTTCCTGACTGTCCTTTTTTGAATTTACTATTTCCCTGCTTTTTCTCTGCATTTTCAGACATGTTATGCTCCTATCGTAATCGAGACACTTAGTTCCCAAATTGCCCAAAACATTCTTCTATCATTTTTTTGAAATTATCCGATGGTAACTTAAAATAAAATTCTTTTCCCGAAGGTGTATGTCTGCAGTAAGTTTTAGTGATTTTTAAGTCTTTCCAACCTTTAAATTTTTTTGAAAACTCTCTATTTACTATGATGTTCTGGTTCTGTTGTACATAATTTTCACGTAATGCGATTTCCAGCCAAGCCTCGTTATTTTTCACATCTTTAGCCGCCAATAACAAAGGTAAATGAGAAATGAT
>JABDDC010000067.1:0-711 GCA_013287815.1 Chlamydiota bacterium | reverse complement strand
TACATACGGATCCATCGAGTTAGCGAAGGTTCATGAATTTGCAAACCAATTCCCTCAAAATAAGCTAGTAAAGTTGAAAGGTTTTCTTCCTGTTTGTCAGAAAGGGGCGAATTATCGTTTTTCTCGGGATCGATAAACGCTCCCTCTATATTTTTCTCTTCTTTAATCTTCGTTTCTCGTTTGTGGTCTGATGGTTGGCCTTTCTGCTGGTTGGGTTGTTGGCTTTTGGGCTGGCCTGCATTTTGCCTAAATGCTGTTGTTACTAATCTGTACACTGAATAATTGCTGGTGCATTTACTGACCACTTTTTCTACATAACCCAGGCCAACAAGTTGATCCAGTCTCCTGCGGGCAATTGCAAGTGACATACCTGCATCAATGGCACATTTATTCCGTCCATACATAAATTCGTACGGTTCTAACAACAAATGTTTGCGACTCTCTTTTAAAGGAACTTTTGTAGAGTAAATAGAAAGACGCTTCATCATCCACGCGACGAATCGCATCATGTTGGCATCTTCCAAAAATTTATCTGTCAAAACCTCGTAAGGGAATGCAACAAAAATAAATGGAATGGTTGGATGATCAGACATAACCCTCTCATATACTTCTATATAGATAAATTCTCACGGTCTGACCTTCTGAACTTGAAGTTGTTCCCATACTTCGAGGTCACCTAAACACCAACGAGTTGATCCTTCACCAATTTTT
>JABDDC010000066.1 GCA_013287815.1 Chlamydiota bacterium | reverse complement strand
CTCTTCAAGCAGTAATGAAAAACTATTCTTTATGTTTAAGTTGATATCCTCTAAATACGGGATAATCTTATGGGTCTTCTTTTCCCATTCTCTTAAGGCTTGAACAAGAGCCGGATTATTCAACACCTCTTGCGGAGTGAAAGGCTTTAGCTGTTCAGCAATATAACTATTTTTTTTCGCGACCATCGTCTGATGAGCACTCCATGCTTTCTGAGAGACGTATAGCATCGTCTCTCGAGCTTTTTGTGCAATCATCTCGATGGCGTGAATTCCCTGGTCCTGAAGAAAATAACCTCCTTCCGCCATTTTAAAACCTGGTCGAGCGGAACATCTCCTTGCCCTATTAACTGATTCGCCTGATCAAGAAATTGATCCCTGGTATCTTTAATCCATTCTTGAAATGAAAGTGGAGTAGCATAATCAACAGCCTTATTCAACAAAATCAACGAAACACGGGCGACACGAGTTCCGATCTCTATAAAAGTGTCCACTAATGTTTTATTTTTGAGCTCTTTCACCTCTTCTAACTTTTTCTCTAGAAGAGCAAGCTTGACCCGATCCAAAATATTTTCAAAAACATGAAAAAAGCGAAGCCGATGGACCGATTTCCCTATCTCAAGATGATTTTCCCGCATTAGTGAACGCCAATTGCTTGTTAGCTGACATACTTCAATCAGTAACTCATTGTTACTTACTGACTTATCATCTAATTGTCGCAATAAATGAATATTTACTTTTTCTAAATCGCACAAGGATTGTCGTGTTTCAAGGGAAAATAAGGGATTTTGACTTAAATTATGCAATATTTTAGATATAACCATAATAAAACCTCTAATCCAGATTATATCACTTAACTAATTTACATATAAATAATAAAAACATCTTGGAAATAAATAGGCTTATCGAATTAGTCTAAATTTACAGGATAAACTACAGGATCCCAAGAGGCAGAATAATCCGCTACCAAATTGTATCATGATCCGCAACGAAAATGGAGAAGATTGCCAACATCTCGAAGGCACCTTGAAAATATTATCCCTCTTAGAAAATGCCATCGGAAAATCCTTTCACGACTTCAAATATATCCCAAAACGCGACTCTTCCGGCCAATGGAACTTCTACTCCATCCGAGAATTGAATATTGATGCAGGCCAGGGTATACTTTGCTTGTGAAGCCTTTTCATTTTTCTTGACATCATTGCAAGAAGTAATAAAATGAGGCTTTCATTAAACTTTTTTTTAGGAGACATCTCATGCAATTCTTCGCCATGTTATCAATGTTGGTTATGCTACCATTATCATTCTTATTTGCCGGCATCTCAGGAACCTATCAAGTCCATGGAGGCGATCCATCTGATGGTTCCACATATACCGGAACACTAGTGATTGAAAAAGTAGATGAAGTTTACACTGCAAGTTGGATGTTGAGCGATGGATCGAGTACAGGAACCGGAGTACGGAAAGGTGATAACCTAGCGATTGTTTTTGTCGGTGTCGATGCAAATAACAATCCCCTCACTGGCGTTCAACTCTACAAAATTGAAGAGAATACTTTAACCAGTGGCCCTTGGACAATATACGGAAGTACAACTAAAGGTTTTGAAGTCGCACAAAAAGAACATCATCATTCCGGTTCTTAATGAAAGGATCCGGGCCTGCGTTGTCCCTTGTAATAAGGTCTATGCCACAATAACATTAAGATGACTTGAAGAGGGTCAGCACCGCCTCATTTTTTCTGTCATGAATTGTCAAAGACTCAGAGAATGGATTGAAAGTCGTGGGCTCATTTTCCTCCTGACTTGAGATAGACCTATTTTGCCACACTTCACCGGCTTTGATCATCTCATATGCTTTGTGCACTTCAGGAAAATCTACTTCTTTAAAAGTTTGCTGGATGATTGTTTCTATCAACAGCTCTGTTGTTTTAATTGTAAAATGGCGATGATATAGTTGACCCGACTTATCAATACAATAGGTAAATATCCCCCTTTCCTGCTGATTTGTTTTTGTGAATAGGATTTCACCGGGTATGCAGTAAAGGGTATCTTGGTTTTTCCAAAGTGTTTTTATTCCGTAACTTAAAACAAACAGGTCCACATGTCTGCTAAAAGCATGATAAGCTATTTGTTTTGCTTTTAATTCATGGTTACCACTTAAATGGGCATAATTTTCCGTTTTTAAATGTTCAGGACTGACCGAAAACCAATCCCTAACTCTGGGATGATATGGGAAAGATAGAGGATGAATATAGCTCTTTGGAATCGTATGTAGAGCCGTTATTTCGCCCCCTGCTGCAATGGGATGACTTTCTTCACTTTTGCTTTTTCTTTTGCTTTCTCAACTTTCCCTTCTTTTTTTCCATCCAAAATTTCCTGAAGAGATTCTCGTGCGTTATGTAATTCTTTAAAGGCGGCTTCAACTATTGATTTATCTGGTACTTCCACAACAACACTTGCAGCCTTGTTTAACTCTGCTAAGTAGAATTCACAATCTCTAGATATACTCGTGGCAGAGTCTAATGAATTTTTAATAACATCCTTTGCTTGAGCAAAAAGGGTTGAAAGGATTTCTTTATCAAAGTTTGCGTCAATGCGATCAGAAAATTCTCTTTCCAAAGGATCGTATGCTTGTTGGAAGGTTTCCAACGCTTCGCTACAGGTCTTTTCTGCTTCAGCAAAATGTCCATGTGCTGCTTGACTTCGGGCCGCATCGATGTCTTTCACCAATTTTCCCATAGCTTGATTCAATGCAGGCCATTCCCTTCCTTCTTTCTGTACTTTTATTTAATAAAACTATTAACTAAAGTTTTTTAACTCATACGGTTTTGGAGTATATAAATACACGGGTGTGCTTCAGTCGGTAACACACCGGTATACGGAAGTGTTCTCCATTGTAAATCGGTGTGTTTCGTCTGAAATCGATCAACAAATCGACAAAAGCTATTTTCTTGATTGATTTTATATCACATGCAGCATATGATAGGGTTCCAAAGATGGAGAAAAAAATGAGCCTTTCCAAGTTCATTGGCCGTGAAGCCGAGATGGCTAGACTTAAGGGGCTGTTAACTTCAAGAAGTGCAAGCCTCATCGTAGTTCGCGGGAGAAGACGAATTGGCAAAAGTAGACTTCTTGCAGAATTCGGAAAGGAGATCAGAAGCCTTTTCTTTTCCGGAATTCCTCCAGCTCGAAAGACAACGGCGCAATCTCAACGCAATGAATTTACCTATCAACTAGAACGGGCAGGACTGCCCGACATCAAACCAGATGATTGGGGAAATATTTTCTGGCACCTTTCTAAATACACCGCTGATGGACCTGTTTTGATCGTATTGGATGAGATATCATGGATGGGAGAAAAAGACCCTGATTTTTTAGGTAAACTAAAAACAGCCTGGGATATGTATTTTAGCAAGAATCCTCAGCTAATTCTCGTGCTTTGCGGCTCAATCTCCTCTTGGATCGAAGAAAACATTTTGAGTAATACTGGCTTTGTGGGGCGAATTACCATAGATCTTATTCTTGAAGAGCTGCCTTTAAATGTCTGTAATGCTTTTTGGCATCCCAAAGAGAAGCGAATTACCGCATATGAAAAATTTAAATTATTATCTGTTACGGGGGGCGTTCCTCTTTATCTAGAACGTATTAAACCCGAGCTTCCTGCAGAACAAAACATTCGAGATCTTTGCTTCATGCAAGGAGGCTTGTTGGTACGAGAATTCGATGAAATATTTTCAGATCTTTTCTCTCGGAAAAATGCAAGTCACAAAGAAATTGTAGCCTGTCTCGCAAACGGCCCTAAAGATCTTGGCCAGATCTGCAAAGATTTAAAGAAAGAGCTGGGAGGAGGTTATAGCAGACATTTAGATGATCTTGTAAAAGCTGGATTTGTCCAGAGAGATTTTACTTGGAGTTTAGATGGCGGCAAGGAAAGCAAGTTGAGCAAGTACCGGTTAAGTGATAACTACCTGCGTTTCTACTTGAAGTACATCGCTCCAAATCGCTCCAAAATAGAAAAGGGAGCTTTTGCAAATGCAGCATTAAGCCGCTTTCCTGGATGGGAATCCCTAATGGGATTACAATTTGAAAATCTTGTGGCACACAATCGTAAAGCTCTTTGGACCTTATTAAATCTATCCCCAGACGAAATCGTTATGGATGGCCCATTTTTTCAAAACCCCACAGCCAGACAAGCGGGATGCCAAATTGATTACTTAATCCAGACACGTTTTCATAATCTCTACCTCTGTGAAGTTAAATTTTCCAGAAATCCTATAGGACAGAAAATAATCAATGAGATGGAAGAAAAAAGAAAACGTTTAAAGATTCCAAAATTTTGCTCTATTCGACCAGTACTAATCCATGTTAATGGGGTGGAAGAAAGCGTTTTGGATGAAGGATATTTCGACAAGGTAATCGATTTTGGCCAGCTTTTGGAATAGTACAGCCCTCAAAATTCAATTTAACTACTTCCTTTGAGAGTACAGAAGAATGCTGTTGAAGCAAATTCTGCAGCAATCAATTTGGTGGGATTTCTTTGGTCATGTTTTGTAAATTACTAATCAGCGGAACTGCCTTGAACGAATCGATAGTGACAGCACGCATTGTATACTTTAATGATATTCTCGCATCGTTTGAAGCAGAAAGTTTCACTACAAATGGAAAGCCTGGGGAAGTCGCCTCGCTTCTACTTATTTGAAAAGCGTTCCAAGTCTCCCCATTATTAAGACTAACATTTTTTTGAAATCCCATTATAAACATACCAGCCGCCTCACCATAAGAACAGGACACTTCGCTCTCATCATTATCGAGCAATACCATATATTTAGAGTGAGGTTCAGCATATGCTTCAGCTCTAAACTCAATAGCTATTTCGTGATTAGTTCCAGTAGCATACGCTCTCACGTTTTGAAAGCCAGTTACTTCATCGGCTCGGTAGGTATTCCGACCTGAAGCGACGTCCACCATCTGGCGGACAGCAAATTCCATTCCGTTACCATATAGATTAATGTAAAGATTTTGCAATAAGATGACAGGCATGTCGCAGTCATCAAGTTTGACTGGCACAAAGAGGGTGTCTCCCTTTATATGCTTAAGAAGTGCATTCTTCCACTCTAGTCCCACCATTTGACTAGACAAGGAACTTTTACTAACTAGAAAGAAGAAATAACGACAGTTAGCAAGTCCTTCACCCATTCTATCGATAAGAGAGTCTCCCGGCTGAATAGACCATTGATCGAAGAATACCTTGCCTTCACCGAAAGTCTTGCGAAAAGCTTCGGCCATAGGCATTACAATAGCTTTATCTTTATGAGAATAACTTAGGAAAATCATACTTTTTTCTCAATCAAGGCTCTTCTGCTTCGCCTTAAAAAGTTGGACAGGGGTTGGACAAAAACTGATCTCAATAATAAAGCAGCTTAAGCCATTACTGACCTAAACTCTTTAGAAAAGAGGGTAACTAAGTCTTGTTCAAGGACTTACCCTCTTGCGGTTTGGCATGCTCAGAGCCGGACTCGAACCGGCACGGGATTGCTCCCAAGGGATTTTAAGTCTCCGAAGCTTACATAATGCTACATAACGCAGCCTAACTTCTCGAGAGAGAATATAGCAGAGATAGGCGTTTCGTGGCAGCAAAATGTTAGCAAAAGTTATGGGATGTGGCAAATGTACTGACCCAGGAGTGGCCCAAATTTACTCTCGTTAAAACAATGAACGAATAGTATCTGTCAAAATATGATAGCTAAGCGCACCTATAGCAATATACGTAGGTATTAGACAAAATTGACGGCTTTTTTTGTATTCACCTTGCGAATAACGAGACCAGACAAAATAAAAAGTAAACGGAATGGACAAAGGTATACAAAAGCACAGGAATATAATCGATAAACCGAGAGGTGTCGGCATGCTAGGATCATCAAATATCATTGCACTCGCAGCAGCAAACATAAATAGAAAAGGAAACAGCAAACAATAGACAACCGTTGCCACCCAAGCATACTTTTTTGTCTTTCTTTTATCTTGTTTAACACAATTGGAGAGATTCATTTCAACCCTTTAAACAAAAGATTCGATAAGCAATTTTTGAGAATCCATAAGCGATACTTTTGTTGAACCTTTCCTATATTTTTCAATCTTTTCACGAACAATATTTTGATAACTTTCATTGTTAAATGAATGCTCCCACAGGCTTCCTGAATCAACAACTGTGACATTGCTAATTTTTTCGAATTCATTTTTATAATGTTTACATCGGTCTTGGGTATATCTTTCAAGAACATGAGGATCTAAACAATCGAGATCGTGAATAGCATCTCCGAAAGCCAAACGCTTAATGATTTCCTCTTGATTTAACCCCTCTTTAAGTCCTTCATATCTTCTTAGCGCAAGATATTGAAGATTAAAGGACCCTATTCGAGGAATTAGATCGCCAACGCTAGCATAATTATGTGATTCTGTATGAGTAACACCAGGAGGGATAAAGGACCATCCTCCAAACGTAAAAATTCGAATCTTCTGTTTTTCTTGATTGGACAGCAATGCGAGAGCATGCTCAACAATCTCCGCACCTTGACTGTGTGCAAATACAATAACCGGGGGGTTGTTCTCTTGGCTTTCAGATGTTGCAAGCAAAAAGCGGAGAAATTGGACTGCATTTTTAATGATTGGGGTATCAATCCCCATTTTCAGAATTAACGCAATGATAATGTCATTAATGCCTTTGAGCAGCTCATCATTTTTTAGCGAAAAAATCTGTTCATTTCCAGCTGTATTAGAAATTAATGTACAAGATTCAATGGCTTTTTCTCGTGTATTGCTAACGCCATTAATAAATCCCCATATGCATTGACCAGGAATTTTTTTACCTAATGCACGGGCTAATGTTTCTATTTCTCCTGCTGTGTCACAATGCTGTTCCCATGTTAATTTCAAAGTCTGCATCCGATACCGGGGTCTAGATCGCAAATGGATATCGCCATTTGAATGATGAACAACAACACCGTCAAGACGATGGGAGGCTATCCAATTTATCGCCTCTTTCTGGGTTAAAGTCAGATCTTTACCAATAAGATAAAGATCTTCTTTGTCAGGGCATTCAATTCTAGCTGCTATTTTAGGCAGTAAAAGAAACTCTTCATTCCCTACTCGCAAAAAACCACATAGTTTCTCTATAGCAGTGAGCAAAATTTCAAATTCAGCCTGTGTTAAATCCTTTAGCTTAGTCTTAGGAGGTATTCCACTGGATGATGCTAAATTCTGAGCAAATTGTTCTGGGGAGGCAGGTTGATAATGTTTGCCAATGCCATATAGATCTGATTGAAGCATTGTTTTAGAATGCAACCATTCCTTCAAGGCTTGATGACCTTGAAGAGGATTTGAAAAAATTGCTAATTTTTCCCAAGCTCCTATTGAGCCATTTTTCTTTGCAAAATGACAGTGATGCTTAACCAGTCCAGGATTATTGATACGCCATGCCAAATTTCCATTTTTTGCGGCATGCTTGCAATCAGAAGCATCCATATACAGAGCAGTGTCGCCTTCTTTCCAAGCAAATCGATATGTCACATCCATTTAAAATTCTCCAATAAAAAAATTTCTGCGTTTTTTTGACAATTTCACTGTATCTTTGCCATTCTAGATTTGCCTAACCCTGCTTTATATTATTTACATGACCAGACAACGTAAGACGAAATCTTTTTGGGCACTGAAGATTCCTTTTTTCTCGCGGGACTTCCACAACTTCTACCATTTCTGGGAGATAATCAATTAAACAAGCAAGTACAAGATCTTCGCAAAAGGGCAAAATCAGTGATAAGGAATTCACCAACAACTCATAGACTTTAGTACCATCATAAAATCTAGGCCTGTCAAGATAGTAAAAACCTTCCCCTTGTTTAATTTCATAATTAAATAAAAAAGATTCTATATCTTTGTCATGTTCATCATCATTTCTCAAATCCATGATCTTTTTATACAATGGTTTGTAATGCAAAAAAATTTCAAATAT
>JABDDC010000065.1 GCA_013287815.1 Chlamydiota bacterium | reverse complement strand
TAAAGTTGATGATAGAGATCTGTAATTTGATGTAAGTATTGTGTATCTTGAATTGTGTGTACTGCGTAGTCCCCTTTATCGAGTAATCTTTGGTCATTTTTTAAGTTACGTTTTTTTATCACTTGTACGTCTGTCGGATTGAACATATAGACCATTCTCTGCAATATCACGATAGCCTGTGCTTTTCATTGTTTCTATTATAGAGCTATGCAGAAAATGATTGAGAGATCGCCACATGATGAGATGATTTGGAAATCGCTTTGTCAAAAAATCAGTGATTGCCCTTATTTGTTGAGGTTTGATCCGAGGATATAGGTTGGTCGACAACAACCAATTGTTTACAATAACAACCCTATTGATCTGAACGCATTTCAATAATCGACCTAAACCTAATAAAATCGCCTTTACACTACATTGAAGTGTTGTATTCTTGAGCAAGTATAGCTCATCTATTGCATAAGAGACATATTGACAATAAGGAGAGCAGACATAGCTATTTTCATATTCAGCATCATTAATGGTAATTGGTAAAACAAGATCGTCAATTGTCAATGCTTGAAGATTGGTTTGAACATTGTCGATGAATTTATGAGTTCCTTCCTTGATCAAGGGAAACAGATAATCTTTGGCATACTGTCCGTCCGGTGTATTTGGCCACGGCAATTGATCAATAGTCGAACGGTCATATAGTTTAATCACGACTGATCCTCAATTTTAAATCATCGTTCGATACGGCGTAGTTTTTTTGCTGGTTCGATTTCTTCATAAGGAAAAAAAGAAATATGCGGAGCATAGACTTGATGATCCTGAGTGAGGGAGTATAATTTTTTGACTACAGCTTCTTGAACTTTTAAGTGGTCAACAGCTGAAGTTTTAAGAGATATATTTAAATCTTTTGGACTTGTTTGAATGGCAAAATATTCATCAATATTTGGATCGGCAGTAATAATTGACTGTCGAATGAAATCAGGATAAATAGGTTTTAGTCCATTTTTGGATTCAAAGTAAAAAACATCATCAGAACGTCCTTCGATGAACTTGACTGCAGTGAATATTGATCCACAAAGGCACTGCTGATCACATTCCTGCAAAACATCATTCAGCCTATAGCGAATGATTGGTTGGGAAAAACGGTTGAAGTCGGTAATTATGGGATAAAACTTACCTTCTGCACCTGGAATTTTTTCTTTTTGGATCACTAACAAATCTTCGTTTAGGTGAAGAGTTCCATGACTGCAAGTGGTAGCTAAAAACCCTTCGGTTGCCTGGTAGACTTGATGGACGGTTTGATTAAATGCTGAGGAGATAAACCTCTCATCGATCGGATCTAACACCTCAGCAATGCTAATCACTTTTCGTGGAAAAATGTTCAGTCGCCCTGAATTAACTTCATGAACCAGTTTTCGCAACATCGATGGGGGTGCGACAAGACATCCATTTTCAAGTCGTTCTTTTGAATATTTATTTGCCAGGTTTAAGAGAAGACGAACCGGTCTTAGCTTATCGATACTGGGATGAGATAATATCCCATGCGCTACTTGATAAGTAAAAGGCCCTACCGTTTCAGCCAACGAAAGAAGGCCTTCCCGAGAACATTGCAAGACAGCCTCTTGAAGAGGAGGTGCATATTCAGCTTTTCTTTTATATTCCCATTTCTTTGTTGATCTTTCGTGGTAAGCAACTTCTTTGTGGTCATAAAAAATCCTCACTAATGATCTTGTTGCACATACCAAAACTGATTTTCCAATAAGTTCATAAGGCACGGAATAGTACGAAGAATCATACATAACCCGCCAATCTTTATGAACCATACATTGACTCCAGGAAGTCAGCTCCCAACGACTTTTAGGTAGTGGACGTAATGCCTTCTCTTCCTCTGATTTAAATATTTCTAAAGGTGAGCGGCCTACTCCATGAACAATATGAGTATCGGCAACCTCATTACCCCAACGAGCCAATGCCTCAATAAGGTCTTTTAACATGGGTATGAAAACGTTTTTTTCTTTTTGCCGTGCTAAGAAGTAAGGAAGGAAATTTGATTTTGTATATTTCACATCGCCTTCTACCCCTCCCTTGTGTTCCGGTGTTCTTGGCAAACAAGGCGAAATGATAAACCCATAGTGTTCTGCTAGCTCTTGGTAGGAGCGTCTTATCTTCTCATTGTCAATAGTACATTGGGTGATTGCAGCCTTGCAGTTGTCCAGAATAACGTTTTTACTTACACCCCCAAACCACTCAAAGGCATGTATATGTGACAAGAAAAATGTTTGTGAACTCTGATCCAAAACTACCTTCCGAAACGTTCGCCGCGAATGGCATAGTCTGAATGAAAATACCCAAGCCTTTCTTATTATCTCTTCATCATCCAGAAACTTTCCCAAATATCCAAAATCAATATCTAAATCCTGGCCAGCAATGGTATTACGAACCATGACAGGATCGACTTGTTTAGGAAAATGCTTATTGAGATATCTCCTGATTGCTTGTTCATCGCAAGGACACTTATCTTTAACCAATTGATGAATAACTACAGAGGAATAACCTTCTTTCCTCCATTGTTCGAGATGATCGCGATGAAGATCAAGAGGATGTGGTTTTTGAATTATAGAATTTGACTTCCAAAACTTGAAGATTTCTTCATCAGTTGGCATGGCTGAAGAAGTATCCAACCAATGATGCAGAATCGAAAGAACTCTAATTTTCTTAACTACAGAACGATCGACTCCAATTTCGCGGTGAAAGTATTCGCTACCTGTGTTATTCTGACTCCATCTCCCGACCTAGTGACAAAAGCCTTTCCCGATCGAGATCCAATATAGGCTAACAGTTCATCTATGATATTCTTAGGATAGCTTATAACGGTCTCCTTTCTAAGGCATTTATCGCTGATTCGACTGCTGAATGCTTTTTTCTTATGGCTTTAAATTGTTCTGAATGTTGATATTCGCCTTCTTGTTTTGAAAGCTTTCCCTTTTTTGGTAAAGCAACAGCATCCAATATCTTCCTGAGCTCTATTTGATTTAAGGGCGAATGGAAGCCTTTGTCAAAGCTGCAACAATTTAACGCAGGAAAGTTGTCTTTGGCTGCTTGTACTATGGGTACGGCAACTTGTTCATCTGTTTGATTTTGCATAATTTGGTGACCAAAAATAAATCCAATTTGATCTTCCAGTATAGCAACCTTTAATCCTAATTCTACTGGTACACCTGATTTTCCTTTGCAAACCCACTCAGTATGAGGTTCGAAAACAGAAAAGACTTTTTCCAGTTTAAAGACTTGTTTCTTCATTTCTTTGATATTATGCTTACTTTGACGCCATCCTGAAGCACCAAAGTCATCGCATAACCGAGTGGTTAATTCAATGACTTTTCTTGTGGCATCAAACAGTAGATTGATATCCGTTGGAAAATGCACATTAGTTTCAACTACAAACGAATCACAGCGACCTCTTAAGTTGCTTTTGTCTTTTTTTTTAACAAGCACGTGGCCGGCATCAACAACAACTTTATTGATTTCAGATAAGGTTTCAGTGGTGAGCAATTTTACATTGTCTTTTATAGTCTGCAAATGATAAGGGGCATCGGTATCAAAAAGCGAATGTCCAAGCATTTCTCTAATTGTTTTATGATTATTTACCATTTCATGTAATCGATCATAATCACAGTTGAGATTCAATCGTAGGCTGCCCATTACCAAAATTTTCCATAAATCCATGCTTGGACGACCATTGGTTTTGTCAGTATTAGGAGAAACTTTCTCTTCGAGAATTTTGAATATTTTATTTCTAACATCCTGTTGCGTATAGATGTATTGAAGACCCATTAATATTTGAGGAAACAATGACGTTAGACGATGAAATTGATAGAATCAATAAAAAATGGGGGACTTCTTGGTATCCTGATTAAATGAGGACTACATTTCGCGTTTCCCCCTAAGTCCGAATTGCTGAATTTGGGCGCCATGTTTTGCAAATAATCTTTTGCCCAGCTAACATGAAATAAAAAGGAAAAAACCATGTCAAGCACACAACAACAAATCAACATCAAAGAAATGATCGAGAAAGACCGCCCACAGTGGTTAAAAGATTACTATCAGTTTTTAAGCTTTCCAAGCATCAGCTCCGAGCCTGAATTTAAGAAACCACTGCTCGACTGCGCCGACTGGCTGATGGACTACCTCAAAAAGCTGAAATTTAACGTCGAACTGTGGCAGACCTCTGGACACCCCACCATCTTCGCATCCAATCTGGAAGCGGGCCCAAACAAACCCACTCTTCTCATCTACAACCACTATGACGTGCAGCCGGTCGATCCATTGGAGCTATGGGAATCAGAACCCTTCAAACCAACTGAAAAGAACGGCCAAGTCTATGCCCGAGGCGCCCAAGATAACAAGGGTCAGTGCTTTTACGTCATCCAGGCGCTCAAATATCTCATCCAGCAAGACGGCAAACTTCCCATCAACATCAAGCTCTGCATTGAAGGAGAAGAAGAAGTCGGCAGCCATGGCCTTTCCGGCATCCTGAAAGAGAGGAAAAAAGAATTAAAAGCCGACTACCTTGCCATCGTCGATCTGGGAATCAAAGATATGCAATCCCCGGCATTGACCCTTGGCATCCGCGGCATCCTCACGATGGATGTTGAAATAATCGGATCCAAAACCGATCTGCATTCAGGCACACACGGTGGCATAGCCAAAAATCCGATCCATGCCATGGTTGAACTGCTCGCCACTCTGCGCGATAATAATGGGAAGATTATGATCCCAGGATTCTATGACGAAGTGAAAGAACTATCGGAAGAAGAAAAAAGAGATGTCACCTTCCACTTTGACCAAAAAGAATATCAAGACAGCACCGGCATCGAATCTGTCGGCGGTGAAAAGCAGTTCACCCCCTATGAAAGGGCCTGGACTAGGCCTACAATCGAAATCAATGGGATCAATGGGGGCTACTGGGGCCAGGGATTCAAAACTGTCATTCCTGCCAAAGCCACCGCAAAAATCTCCTGCCGCCTCGTTCCCGATCAAGAACCGGCCCATATAGCCAAACTGGTGGCAGAACACCTTAGAAAAAATTCTCCGGCTGGAGTCACAATCAATGTCCAGATCCGTCCCGGCAGCGGCAAAGCTGTCCGGATCAAACCTACCGCCAAAGTGGTCAAAGCTTTTGCCGAAGCCTACCAAGAAGTTTTCAATAAGCCATGCGAATATATCCTCGCCGGCGGCTCCATCCCCGTCGTTACAGAATTGGCCGAAGCCTGCGGAGGCGAAGTCCTCTTGATGGGCCTTGGCCTCGACTCCGACCAGATCCACGCCCCTAACGAGCACTTCGGCATCGACCGCATCGAAAAAGGGATCCAAATCATGATGAAGGGTATAAAAAAGTTAGAGGGCTAGGCGGAGCAGCCGCTTTGGAGTGCGTGTGGATTGCCACCGCTTGCCTTTTACCCATAACTTTAATCTGGGCGTAACCGCGGCAACGGTGTAAGATGTCAAAGTTGTGGGTATAGGGTAGAGCTACCACACTCCAGAGGCGCTGCGCGCCCTTAAATAAAAAAGGCTAAAGGATAGGTATTGATTCTTATCCTTTAGCCTTTTGCCTTTATTTTTCAGAGGTTCTATTGTATTCTTTGATTTGCTTTTGGACGAATTTTGCATCTCTGATGTCTATAGGGTCGTTGCGTCTATAGCCGTATCTTAGGGCACCGACTGAAGATGCAATCACGCCTAAGATAACCGCCACGCGGTAATATTCTTTAGCATTATAAAGAGCACCCGTTAACAAAGATCCACCAGAAATAGCACCGAGGATATAGCAAACAAACTTGAAGATACCATCGACTCTTTGTCTTTCGTAGATGGCACAAACTTTTCCAACGATGTTGTTAATTAAAACGTTATCGTTGTGCATATAGAAATTCCTGTCCGTATTCCAAGAAGAAATATGGTCTTTGTACTCGCCAATATTAGTAAAAAGGGCAGCATTATCACGCATTGTTGTACCAATCTGATATAATGCTGCGAGCAATATAGCGAGACCGATGCCTCCTATAGCTTTACGCTTTGTGTTTTCTTGATTTTGCTTCTCTTCTACGATTTCTTCTTTAGATTTAATTCTTGGAGGTTCCTGAACGACTGTCTTAGTGCTAAAGAAATTATATTCGCGTCTTGACATGTCGATATTGAGTACTGTCGGCACCCAAGAGAACCAATTGCTTTCTTTCTGAGGTCTTACGTAATCAGGCACTTTGCCAGAAACAAATTCGGCATTTACCGCAGTTTTAGGCAAGATTGAATTGGCTACTTCTGTAGACATTTCTACCAGTCTTGAGGTTCTTTCGCCGATGGCTGCATAGCTATAAGAAGGTGGTGAAGAAGGCTTGTCTGAAGAACTAGTCGCTTCAGTATAGCTCGGCGCATCAGAGATAGGCAAGTTATCTTCTTTAGCAAGATAAGGCCACTCTTCTGGGGGTGCAGAAGGGATAATTTCCGGATACATATTAACTGTATTTGTATTAATAGACATTTAAAAACTCCTTGGTTAGTTTAACTTTATGAAACGATTTTACCAGATCTTATAATTAAGTTCAAATAAAATTAATATTAAGATTCTATAAAGGTATCCCTCTCTCACACAGAATCTGCTTGATCTGTGGCATGGCATCCCGCGCGGCTTTACGACCAGCCTCGTAGGCCTTTTCGAATTGCTTATCATCAAACATGCCTAGATCGCCCAATGCCGGACGGAGGATCACATCCGCCCCAGCCGTGCAACTTTCACTTTGCTTCAAAAGCTTGATCTCTGCAGAGCGTGCTGCAATGCCAAAAAGCTGGTTTGGGCATGTTTTGGGAAGCAGTTCGCTTAAGTCGACAGCGATAATGACTTTGGCCCCGGTGGCCTTGGCAGTGGCAACAGGAATGGGGTCGACCACACCCCCATCGACAAGGATCCTTTCATATAGAACGACAGGTTTAAAGACAAAAGGGACAGAGGCGGAGGCCCTGACGGCCGGTCTGATCGGACCGCTATTGACTGCCACTAGCTCGCCGGCTAAAAGGTCTGTAGAGACAGCATAAAAAGGAATTTGGAGTTCTTCAAAGTAGCAGGCGCAGAGATTTCTCTTCAGAAAGCGATCCATCGCCCCTCCCTTGACAAGTCCCCAGCGGCAATGAGAAATACCCAGATCAAGGATATCCCACTTTTTTAAGGGGCTGAGAACACTTTTTAATCTTCTTGAATCGGGGCAATCAGCATAGAGGGCTCCGACAATGCTTCCGATGCTGCAGCCAACAATTACGTCAATCGGTATGCCGGCCTTTTCAAATTCTTCCAAGACCCCAACGTGCGACATCCCTCTGGCTCCGCCCCCTCCCAAAACCAGGGCCACACGGACATTACAAGGAGGCGGGCAGCAAGGAATAGGTGGCGGGCATTCAGAGTACTGGAGAGATTTATCGCAACCACCTAATAATAAGGATATTATAGAAATAACTAAAATAGGATAACGGACAATCACCAAGAATTTCATAGCATTTCCTCAGATAAAAATTAAAATATAGCTACTTTCTGCAATGAAACTCAAGAAAATTATTATTTTTGTTTACAGAATAATGAATAATATCTTACATTTTATTAAATTTTGATTTCAAATAAATATTAAATAAGGTATATAATGAATATTATAAAGAGATTACTATTAGGATTCGTTTTATTTACTACTAGTTTGAGAGGAGGTTCTATGACACAACTTTCTGATATTGCCAAAGCACTACCTGCCCAGGCTGTCGAACTTACATTTGATTTGCCATTTAAAAATCACCCACCTTTAGGTGAGCTGCACGTTTATTCAGCTCCCTTACCAAACGGGGTGTTTATTTTAAGCTCTCTTCAGCTCCCTTCTATCAGGGAAGATGTTTTAAAGAGTGAAGAAGCTTTCATCCGCAATTTTTCTTCCTACCTGGTAAGCCATCTCTTTTACGATCCGGCTGTATTCCAAGAGGCACGAGAAGTTGAGCTCATTTCCACGAGCGTCAACGGACAGCCAGGAGTTCACTTCCATATCAGTTATATGGATAAAGGAACACCAAAGGTGATCAAAGGAATTGCTGTCTATTCTAATAACGCTCTATTCCACCTGTTTTACATTACATCAAAAACTCAAGTAGAAGAGATGAATGAGCACTACAAAAAAGCGCAGGAACAGCTGGCTACATTAATCTGAGATGGCAA
>JABDDC010000064.1 GCA_013287815.1 Chlamydiota bacterium | reverse complement strand
ATAAATTATACATATAAAGCAAATAGAAAAAATTTGGTAAACTCGATTAATCTTGATAAACTACCACCTTTCTTTCCAGATCAATTAAAAATTGATTTAAGTTATTGATTTTAAGTGATATATAAATATATTTGCTATTGAACGGCCTTCACTATCCATAGAACTACCATCCCCAGAAAGCACATTCTAAGCTCAGAGGGAATAATCAATTTATTTAATGTTTTTATGATGTTTATTTTTAAAAATGATTTTGTTACATCAGATTAATACAGATTTTTAAAATCTTTTGCGAATCCTTGACGTGAAAAGACATCTATGACACAATCGGTAAATTATTGTCACAAGTTGAGGTCTAGTCATGTCTTTTACTCCCAAATTCAATATTACGAATAACATTACAGCCGCTCTTGTGAAAATCGAACGCACAAGAGGATTTTTAGAGGCTGCGAGACTTTCTAATGAGTGGATTGCTAAAATGCAGGCCAAAACATTGATTTTAGAGGCCCATTATACCACTCACATTGAAGGCACTCATCTAACTTTGGACCAATCAGAACAACTTTTATCAGGACATGAAGTATCCAGTGCTGATCCTGAAGATGTGAGAGAGCTTTTAAATTATAAAAAAGCTTTTGATCTGGTTGCAGATTATTTAGGTAGTGGTGAAGCCATAAGAGAAGGTTTAATTCGCGAAATTCATAAAAGACTTGTTGAAGGTGTACGGGGGAATTCGGCGTTGCCTGGGGAATACAGAAAGATTCAAAATTATGTAGCTAACTCTAAAACAAAAGAAATTATTTATACTCCACCACCAGCTTATCAAGTTCCTTTAATGATGTCGGAATTAGTAGATTGGCTGAAACAGGAACAAGAAATTAACCCTGTTCTTATGGCTGGAATAGCTCAATTTCAGTTGGTCCACATTCACCCATTTTTAGATGGGAATGGTCGAACAGCTCGTTTGCTTTCAACGCTTTACCTTTACAAAACAGGTTATGATTTTAAACGTCTTTTCACAATCAGTGAGTACTATGATCGAGATCGAGGTAATTACTATAAAGCGATTCAATCAGTACGCGAAAATAATATGGATATGACTATATGGTTAGAATATTTTGTTAATGGGTTAGCGACTCAGTTGCAAGAAGTCCAAAACCGCGGCCAACAAGTGATGAAATTAGATATTCTTACTATACAGCATAATCTTTCCAAGAGAGAGAAAGAAGCTATTGAACAGGCATTAGATCAAAATGGTTTGTCCATTAAAGAATTTCAGCTCCTTTTTCCTGAGACAAGCAAAAGAACTCTCCAAAGAGAGTTAAAACATTTACTTGATTTAGGACTTTTAAAAGTAGAAGGCGCCACAAATGATCGCCGTTATTTGATTAACTTGTGACAAATTCATGTCGCAACTTATGACAAACTTGTGACACAGCTTGTGACAAAAGCACACAAATAACCAAATTCCATGGTGCACTGGTGGTGCAATGGCAGACAAAAAACAGCGATAAATAAAGAATTACAGCGACAATCAATCTAAACTCAAGTCGCTTATTTTAATGTTGTTATGTCTTGTAATTGATTGTGAGGAATGGGACGCAGCATAATTCGTAATGCGAAGGTCGCAGGTTCGATTCCTGTTTTAGGCAATTCACTTTTAATTGTTGAGAGGTATGCCAGAAAGCGATTCATTTGGCACTCCATTTTCGGATCTTTCGGCTAAGCCACTGCCGTGGACCAATGGTGGACCAAATGAAGACAGCAAGCCACTGAAACCTACAGCAAGTCTCGTTAACAGTTCAGTAGCTGACCCAATTTTTACCATTAAAAATAGGGTCGTTACAATGAAAGATCTCGAAGCTCTCAAAAAGAGCTTGCCTCCAGGCATTGATATTCGAATTACAAGTAAAAATGTTGTGAAGTTCCGAGCCCGATTTAGAAGAAAAGGACATCCAGAAGTTTTCAAAACAACCTCCGATCTCAAATCAGCTAAGCAATGGTTAGCGGAACAAGATCGAAGTGCCTTTTTGGACGAATTGCATCCCTATATGATCAAGGGGAATAATCATACTTTTTCAGATGCGATTAAGCGATATAAAGAAGAGGAACTTCCTAAAAAAGGGAACGATGCAAAAAATCGAGAATATCACCTTGATTGGTTTGGAAAACAATTAGGAAAAATGAAATTTTCGTTTATTCGATCTTCTGACATTAAGGAGGCCTTATTAGCTTTAGAAAAAGAGAAGGCAAAAAAAGGAATAAAGTTAGCCCCAGCAACTATAGTAAGGTATTTAGCCTCATTATCTCATCTATTTACGATTTCATGGAAAGAATGGGAATGGATCTCTGAAAATCCCGTTAAAAAAATTTCTAAACCCTCAGTCTCAAATGCTCGACAACGTTATTTGACTCAGAGCGAATTAAGTCGACTGCTCATAGAAACCAAGAACAGTAAATGTCCTATTTTGCTGACGACTACCGTACTTGCTCTGTCAACGGGCATGAGAGATGGTGAAATTATGGGCTTGAAAAAAGGTGATATTCACCGTGACCAGGAACTCATTATTCTCCGTAGTTCTAAAAATGGGGAGCCTCGATTTATCCCGCTAAAAGGATATGCCTATAAATTAGTAATGGAACATTTTCAAGAGAATGACGATCCCAACTCTTTGCTTTTTCCTTCTCCGAATGATCCTAGAAAACCTTATGATATTCGTTCTGCTTGGCGAGTTGCTTTAAGAAGAGCCAATATTAAAGAGTTCCGTCGGCACGATTTAAGGCATACAACGGCTTCCTACCATCGCATGAACGGAAAAGATTTGCACGATATTGGAACCCTACTTGGTCATAAGGATGCTAGGAGCACCGCACGATATGCTCATATTTCAACAGAATATAAATCAAAAATGGTCGAAGAACTTGATCAAACACTTTTTGGAGATCTAAATGGCGAATAAAACAAAAAAACGGAAAAAGGCGACGACGATTAATGACATTGCCTCAAAAAACTTATCAAATAAATATATACCATTAGTTGAAAAGGGATGGTGGTCATCTCAAGAAGCAATATGTGTATTTTCAAGACATCCTATTGAAAATGCTCACAACCCTTTATCTTTTGGTAAGATCGTAGCCACAAATGAAGGTCACCATTTAAAAACTCTTGTCGGAGCCGCTGAAAGTGATGAGTCTGTTAAAGGCATTGTCTTCGATAAAATACATGGGTTGTATCGAGCCTCTTGCAAGGCATGGGTAAAGTGGGCTTCGACCAAAGAAACCATCTCGTTAGAAGATGAACTGCTTGAAGCTGTTGGGATTAAAAAAGCTCGATCTAAAGAATCTTATCGAAAAGCAGAAGAACCAGAGATAAGAAATAAATTTCTAGGGTCTGCTGCTACTACTTTACAGGTTTGTCCTCGTGCAACCCTCTTCGAATGGGCTAAATCCAATAAGGAGTAACCCATGGATCTGAATGAAATTCTTTCACTCATTGAATCTAAAACGGACTATAGAGCTAGAGCAAGCGGCAACGGTTATTCAACAAAGTGCCCTTGTAAAGGCCACAGCGATAAAAAGCCGAGCTTTTCAATATCGCAAGCAAATGATGGAACAATTTTGTTGCATTGTCATGCAGGTTGTTCTTTTGAAACAATATGTGTGAGAACTATTTATCCAGGACGGTAGCGAATTGCTTTACAATAGTCATAAATGGACCACAGGACTTGGTCCTACGGGAGATGCGTACGGAAACGGAATGATTTTTCACTCATGTCTGGCTGTTAAGTTTGAAGAGAATCAACCTAAGGTTATTGGTCTTTCAGCCCAAGAAGCTTGGGTTCGTGAAGAAGAGGATGAAAAAACTGACAAGAAAAAGGATGTAGAAGCCTCCGAAGCTAAGGTGTGGCAAAAGATGTTAGAAAGGACAGGTCCAGTCCCTGAAGGATGTAATTGGATTACGGTAGGAGATAGAGCGAGTGATATTTTTTCCTTTGTTGAAAATTTGAAAAAATTGGGCTATGGGTGTGTATTGAGAACAAAGCATAATCGCAAAATTATTGTAAATGGATCAGAGTATGATCTTAAACAATATATGCGCAATCTTTCCGCAGTGGCAAAAAAACAACGTACAGCTAGGTCTACACAAGAGCACTTTTCCTGTGAGCAGACTTTAAATATTAGGGGTGATAGCGATACAGCTCTTACAGTTAAGAGACATGAGTCGAATAATGCCCGAAGCTCTCGCTGAGCAGCATATAGACCATTTGACTGTCGAGGTGATAAGAATACGATACAAACTGCGAGGGGAAATAACAGTAAAAGAGTTTTGGAGAAGAGTTGGAAAGTTAGGAGGGTTTTTAGCAAGGAAATCAGACGGGGACCCAGGATGGCAAAAAATATGGAAAGGCTGGATTAGGCTGCAAGACATGCGTGATGGAATGGAAATGGCACTGCGAAAAACGACTTAAAATATTTGATTGATAGATGTGGGTAACGACAAGATTATAGGCCTAATTTTTATCCTACGTAGAATGCATCGTCCCTCGCAGCAAGATTAATCATTGCCAGATAAAGAACTACTTGCAATATAATTTCAGACCCATTATGATCCCGTTTAAATTTGCAACAAGGAGTCATCATTCACTGATCATTATGAACTTTCCATCCAAGGATTACGTCTTTGGGTTTCTTTAGGATGTAGCGTGGAAGAAAAATTCAATCTGCAACCTGTCGATATCGATATCAAAATTAGCTTTTTAAACGAGCCTATCGGCTGTCAGTCAGATCAATTATCACAAGTACTGTGTTACAGCATGGTTGTGGAGCGGATCACCGAAAAATTAAAAAATCGATCTTTTAATCTCAGACATTCTAGAAAGTCATTTTTAAATTTACTTTCCAAACGACCTACATCAGAGCGCGATCTTGAAACAATTGGCATTTCTCATCATTTATGCAAACAGGGAGTAGATTATCTCAGGGTACACAACGTTGAAGCGCATCAACGATCTCTTACGGCATCAGCTTCATTGGGGGGATTATATGAATTTTAAAAAAATCTACGCAATTATTGCCTGTGATCCCAAAGGTACAATGGGAAAGTGGAAATCGCTTATATAGCTTATGCATAACTCATCTTTTCTTAAGAGTCTATCGTCATTTGATGCAATTTCGATTGGTTTGTCGCACCTATTTGGTCCACCGTTGGTCCACAGAATCTTGAATTTTTGAATGAACGATAAAAGATAGCATTTGCATTTAAAATGATTGCGCAGTACTCTTAGTCTTTTTAAAAAGAAAATTGAGAGTAACCGTGAACTTAAGAGAGTATCTATTTAAGAAGCGAATAACCCAAGTTGACTTTGCAAAAAGATTGGGAATTTCACGCGGTCATCTCGGCCAAATCCTACACTGCACTAAACATCCTAGTCGTAAGCTTGCAAAAAAAATTGAAGAAGAAACTGAAGGAAAAGTGACAGCTGTAGAGCTTTTGCTTCCAGAAAATTTCAAAGAGGAAAGTCTCACATGAGCCATGAAATTGAATCACCTCAGCATATCGCTATATTTAAAGGTAAGAAAATTCGAAAAATCATTCATGACGATCAGTGGTATTTTTCGATAATTGATGTAATCGAGCTATTGACGGAAAGCGCCAATCCAAGAAGATATTGGTCAGATTTAAAGCGTAAACTTATTGAAAGTGAGGGATTTAGTCAACTGTACGATAAAATCGTACAGTTGAAATTGGTTGCAAATGATGGAAAAATGAGAGAGACGGAAACAGCAGATACAGAAACCATGTTTCGAATTATCCAGTCAATTCCTTCACCAAAAGTTGAACCCTTTAAAAGATGGCTAGCTAAGGTGGGCTATGAACGCATCCAAGAAATTGAAGATCCCGAGCTTGCTTCTAAAAGAATACGTGCGACTTACAAGGCTAAAGGATATCCAGATGATTGGATTGAGAAACGGATGCGTGGAATTGCAATCCGAGAAACACTGACGAATGAATGGGAGCAAAGAGGGGTTAAAGAACAACGAGAATATGCGATCTTAACGGCTGAAATATCTGAAGCCACTTTTGGACTTAAACCTTCGGAACATAAAAAATTAAAAAGCCTCAAAAAAGAAAATCTGCGCGATCACATGACTGATTTGGAGTTGATTTTTACCATGCTGGGTGAAGCATCTACTACAGAAATCACCGTTCAGCAAGATGCTCAGGGTTTTCAAGAAAATAAAGAAGCTGCACGCGCAGGAGGAAAAATTGCAGGTAACGCGAGAAAAGAACTTGAAGCAAAAAGTGGCAGACGTGTCGTTAGCCCATCAAACTTTCTTTCACATCAATTAGATTTGGAGATCTCAACAGTAAAATCTATAGATTCGAAAGACAATGAAAGTTAGAAAGTCAGGAAAATATGTATAAATTTGCTTATAAATTTAATGATGATATTATTTTTTATTTTGACGCATGCGGGAATAAATATGTCGCTTCAGGTGGCAATTTGGCATGGCGGATCAATAATCCTGGATTAGTACGTAGCCATAGTCATTTTTCTCGCGCTAATGGTTCGATAGGAAGTTGCGGTCGTTATGCAATTTTTTCGCATCCTCAAGAGGGACGACAAGCATTGATAGCTTGGCTTCAATCGAAAAAATATTTCAACTCGATCTTAAAAACCATTGGAGAGCACTATCAACCTAATGCCGCAGATGCATTTGCTGATCAGCTTTCCTCTCTAGCTAAAGTTTCCCCTGAAAGCAAAATTAAATCTCTCAATAGACTTGAGTTCGATCGCCTTGTTATGGCGATTGAAAAACTCTGCGATTATACTTCTACTGATAATGAAAGTCTCTCACTGCTCCCCAAAATTACTGCTAAAATTGAAAATGGAGAAGGTCAAGAGGATACTTATTTGATTGGTGATAGTGTAGTTCTATCCAAAGAAGAAGCAATAAATTGGATTTTATCCCATCGCTTAGATGCCGTGATTGTCCATGGAAAAAATGAGACGGTGCATCTCCGTTCCAGGCCTAGTCATTGCATTTGGAACATAAAAATGCATGAGGCCATGCTGCCTCCTTTAGAAGTTCAAATTGATACTCTTATTAGAACCTTTGGGAAGGAAGCAGAACATCAATGCATTTGGGCTTTCATTAATGGGGTAAGTAATACCAAAGGTGAAGCTCTAGCATCGGCAGAATTGATTTCAAAAGCAGCGAAGAATGAAATAGTTCTTTCAATGCCAAATGATACAGATTTTTTTGGATTGAAGGATGGTGCTGCATGTATTGCTTTAAAGCTTGGTATTGATACACCCATTGTCCAATGGACTGCAAAATTTTTCCGATATCTCTTAAAGAAATCTGAAGTACACAGCTCTCATCCACCTGTCATTATATTTGTGCATAGCCAAGGAGCTATTATCAGTGAACATGCTCTTGAATTGCTGAAATCCAATGAAAGAAACAAAATTCGCATATTTACGTTTGGCGGCGGGTCATTTATCGCGCCCGGAAAGTGTCATCCAGATTCCCATAACTATGCTAGTGCAGCTGATTTAGTTTGTAGTTTGGGATCTCCTAACCTTCGATTTCTGGCCATGCAAATCTATCTTGGTAATAAAGAAGGGAAGAGTCAAGAACAAGTGATTTATCAATTAGCATTTCAAGATGCAATGCTAGATCTTGATTCTACTGATCTTAAGGTATTTGAAACATATCTGAGACAACGTATCAAACACTATAATCAAGAAATTGCACAACTTGCCAACGTAACAATCTTGGATCCAGATACTGATTGCAAGTGGAAACATGAATTCAAAAGCGACTGTTATCAAAAAAAAGTCAAATCAAAAATCGATGAATATCAAAATATTTTGAGAAACCCCAAGGCCAATTAAAAATTATGAACCTTGAAAACGACAACGCTGAAGATCCTGTGACTGAAATATCATCCGAACAGAAGAAGGCAAGACGTTTTGTGACTGTTTGGACCTGTTTATACGTTATTTTCTTTCCTTTGATTTTTTGGATGGCTCTGTGGAGTATTTTGATATTTGATAGTCCAAGCATAACCGCTTTGATAGGTATTCCAATCATATGTGCATTTTTATGTGTTCCCCTTTCGATGTTAGTTAGTATTTGGAAAATGTGGTCACAATATTTCCATGCTCAATACGAAAAACTTTATTGGTATTGTGCACTACCATTTTTTGTCTTTCTATTTGCCATTTGTATTAACATAGTTTTACAAAAAATATTCCTCTGAAGGTAAGCGAAAGTCTGAAAATGGATGATCTTTACGGCAACAAAAAATACTAATAGAGATAACACGCCAAGACCTCAAAGAATTTCCCGATGAGATTCAAGATGAAATGGGGCATGCCCTATACCTGGCTCAAATGGGTGATAGACATAATCACGCAAAAACGCTCAGTGGATTGGGAAGTGCTAAAATCATCGAAATTCGAGAAACTGATAGATCGGGAATGTTTTTGGCAATCTA
>JABDDC010000063.1 GCA_013287815.1 Chlamydiota bacterium | reverse complement strand
TTGGCTCGTAATCTTGTATTAAGACACCAAACGTTCATTAGGTTATTATTTATTTCTATTTCAGAAGCTCCATGTATAGCAAATAAGCTTATGAAATCAGCTAAGGCTAAATCATTTGCTTCAAACGTAATTAAATTTCCATTTCCGGTTCGAAAAATTAAATTATTTTCATATCTTGAATGTAATATAATATCCTTATTTAAACGTAATGTCATGCCTTTAATCATAAAATAATCTTATAAGAAAAATGGTATTGGATTCATAAAGATTTCATAAGTTCGATAATTACACTTCGAAGCTTACTGCACCATAAGTGCACTATTTCGGGGGTATTTAGTGAAAAGTGTGAAGGGAGGTATAAAACAAAAAACCCTTCGCAAGTAAACTTGGAAGGGAATACCTTCCCAACAGTGTTAAGTTTTCGTTGCAATATTGCTTTGGATATCCAACTCGCCATGCATTTTCAGAGATATTTGAAGAGTCTGTTCTCGATCAACAGAGGAAAGAGTATCAAATTAATAGAGATGAAAATATTGTTCTGGTAATGATGGGCGGAAACACTGCTCAAGCAGCAATGACTTATGCCAAACTTCTTCTCAGTATGAAGGAGGACGAAATCGAACGCATTGTAGGGCAAAATAATAAAAAAAATAAGATCCGCATGATTTGTCTGTGTGGTGATGTGACCCAAAAGATAAATCATTCTCTGATGGTCCAATTGAATACTCTTAATAAGTCAAAGAATAAGCGTAATGAGCGTGTCATTATCCATGCTTGTCCCGGCACACCTAGCATTGCTGAGTTAGTATCTTTACCAGAACTTTGTACAGTAATCTCCAAACCGGGTGGGAGCACGGTTAACGAAATGATCAAAAAGCAAGTGCCTATGATTTATCATATTTCACGTGTCCCTCTGGATTGGGAATGCGGTAATATGGAATATGGTGTAAGTCGTAACCTCGGTAGACCTTTTCAAATAAACGGGAAGACAGGAGACAAGACACGAACAGATTTTGTGCAAGTATTAGCCTACGTGTTCACCTTGCATAACGACATTCAAAAAGGAAGAAAATCAGTGCCTGAAGCATCAATCGATTTTACCAAGAACTTGAGAGATACTATCAGGGAGATGCTGTCAGGGGTGAAAGGGGCAGGGCCTGCATTAGGCATGAAAGGAGCCGGGTGAAAGGGGCCGGGCGTGGGCTGAAACGAATCATCAATTATTAATGAAAATAGATGTGATTTTATCCCCCGAATTCCATGTCCATTTTTAAGAAACCGTTCACGATCTAAAAGAAATGGCGCGTGCGCCAATCTTTTTGTAGCCAATAGCTGCGCTAATGAAAGAGGCGTGAAAGGGGCCGGGCGGGCGTTATGCATTACTCTAATCTAATGCACAATGCA
Source organism: Chlamydiota bacterium (assembly GCA_013287815.1). Classification (GTDB taxonomy): domain Bacteria; phylum Chlamydiota; class Chlamydiia; order Chlamydiales; family Parachlamydiaceae; genus JABDDC01. The sequence continues at coordinate 7,136 of JABDDC010000063.1, read as the reverse complement.
GGCCCGGGAAAGCGCCGATTAAAATCTGCATAGAGTTGTGGATGAAAGAGCCATACGTTGAAGGTGTAGCGAACCACAACGGCCACGAGTCATGCGAGGGTAGTCGAGAGGTTACACGTGAAGCGTTCGACAGTGGTATGTACAGGTTAGGTATTGAGCCCCGAAAAGCATGAAATCAGAGTGCCGACGGTGTCCGGGTACACGGAAGGCAACATCAGAAACATCGTTATGCAAGATGTTAATGAACTCTGCGTGGTCGGAGACCCTACACATGTATAGAAACTTTATGCGCGGGAATCGGGAGATCCTACAATTGGCCTTGATCAATCACATGAACAAGGTCCGCGTTGAAAATCCAAATGGAGTACAGCAATGATGAAGGGTTGTAGGAAGTCGGACAAATCCGTAGTACCTGGGAAGTCTTCGAACAAACCTGACAAAGTAGGGGCGGAGAAGATGGAGGGAAGGGTTTTGCCTGAAGAGAATAAGCAGCAACAAAACATGCTTCGGACTCTGCGCCGAGAAAGTGTGCTCAGTAAGTTGCAGCTTATACATCAAAGAGCTAAAGCGGATAATAAGATGAAATTCACCGCTCTAATGCATCACATCTACAATATTGACATGCTGAGATGGTCTTATCTTGAAATAAAGAGAAATGCTGCTCCAGGTGTTGATTATGAAACGTGGACGAGCTATGGAGAAGATTTGGAAGAAAACCTTCTGAATCTTTCTGAGAGACTCAAGAGGAGAGCATATAGAGCAAAGCCAGTAAGAAGAGTGTATATACCGAAAACAGATGGAAAACTCAGACCATTAGGAGTAACAGCTCTGGAAGATAAAGTCGTCCAGAGGGCAACTGTAGCGGTGTTAAATACAATCTATGAAGTGGACTTTAAATAATTTTCGTACGGATTTCGACCAAAACACAGCCAACATCAAGCGTTGGATGCCTTATACGTCGGATTAACAACGAAAAAGGTGAATTATGTGTTCGATGCAGACATTCGAGACTTTTTCAATAAGATCAATCGAGAATGGCTAGTGAAATTTATCGAACACCGTATTGCGGATAAACGAGTAGTGCGACTCATCCAGAAATGGTTGAACGCAGGAATATTGGAAGAGGGAAAGATCATATACAATGAACAAGGAACGCCTCAGGTAGCTCTGGGTCGCCATTACTTGCGAACGTATTCTTGCATTATGTATATGACTTATGAGTACAACAATGGGGAAAGCAGAAAGCGCGCGGTGATATGGTTGTCGTGCGCTTTGCTGATGATACTGTTGTTGGATTTCAATATGAATCGGATGCCAAACAGTTTCAGAAGGAACTGATAGAGAGACTCTCCAAGTTTGGACTAGAATTACATCCGGACAAGACTCGACTGATTGAATTCGGGCGTTTTGCTGCGGAAAATCGGAAGAAACGGGGAGAAGAGAAACCAGAAACATTTACATTTCTTGGATTCACACATATATGTGGAAAGACAAGGAAGAACGGTAAATTTATAATTCTCAGGCATACGATAAAGAAAAGAATGCATGCGAAAATCAAAGAAATCAAAGATGAATTGAAGAAACGTATGCATGACCCTATCCAAGAAGTTGGTCGATGGCTCAAAGCAGTCGTTATTGGACATTACCGATACTTCGGTGTGCCAGGTAACTGCGAAGCTATGGGTGATTTTAGATGCCTAATAAGTCAAAGATGGATGCATTCGTTAAGACGAAGAGGACAGAAAGGACTTTTAACATGGGATCAAATGAGAAAACTGATAGACCGATGGCTACCATTACCAAAAATATGTCATAAAGGATTGTTGATCTAATTTCGTAATAATTGTTTTTGCTGACTCTAGAAGCTCTAATCTTTTAGAAGCGGAAGAAATCTGATCTTTTATAGAAATATTTTTGGCTCGAAAACTCTTACCGCCGTGCGTATTTCGATGCGCTAAACCCCCACTTAAGTAGCTTATATGACTTTTTGTTTTTTCAACTTTCTTATCAATGTCAGATGATGAAAGAACTTTATCAGAATGAGGTAAGATGACGCCATTCATTAAGGAATCAGGCTGTGTATAAGGTAAAATTTTAGAAGTATTATTAAATATTTTAATCTCCATTGTTAAAAGTTAAATCTTTTTCAGTAATTCTATCAAATCAAGCATTTAAAATCAATAAATAAAATATTTGAATAATGTTATTAAAAAATCAGCTTTATTAATATATTATTTCAAAACCCAACGTATTATTTTTTTAATATAAATACTGCAAAAGGATCTTTTTCAGAAGTAGCGACTCTCTGAAGTACACCTGCTTCTACCATTACTTTTAATCTTGTGCGTGCTGTTCGGTCAGATACCTTCCATATCCTGGCTGCATCTTTAGTTGTTACAGATGAATTATCCATTAGGCAAAGAGTGATAGATTCTTCCCATTCCAATAAGCGCCGTTTTTCAACGCGTTTGGAGTAAAGGGTGAGACGGAAATGATTATTGTGCTCTTCGATTAAAGGGGTTTTCATGCCTTCTTTTGCGCAAACAGCAAGTATTCTTTGAAGCCCCGACCCCCACTGTTCAATCAATTGAAGCTCCCGAAATAATCGACCAATGACTCGATTGCGTAGCCTCGAAAAACCGGATAGGGCTTTTTGAATCGTCTGTCCAAAAGGTAACCCACCAGGATTGGTAAATTCGATGCGGTCGTCAAAAATAGCAATTTGGATATGACATCCTCTCATGGCATAATCAGAATGAAGAATTGCGTTAGTTGTGGCTTCTCTCAGAGCAAAGGAGGGATACTCAGCAACATCTATCCTATGTACTCTTCCGATTACCCCCTCAGTCTGGGTATTTCGTTCAATGAAAGTGATGATCTCCGATATCGCGAAAGGGGGAAAGGAAGATGTTTCCATGTGGTCTATAATTTTTTCTTTTGTCACCCCTTTAAACCGAGCACATCGAATAATAGCATCTGGAAATAGATTAAGACGATTCTTACCAAATAATAATATTCCACCAATAGTTGGTATGGTTTTACCGAGATGATCAGTATAGACATTCAATGCTTCAAGATGTTTTCTTGTAGGTTCTTTCTTGACTAATGCAAAGGATTTCTTTATCGCATCTTCGTCTATTATTCCTTTAGAGGAAGGTGATTCATCGTACGTGCGATTTTCAGAAAAAAGTTTAAGAGATTCCAACATTTCGTTGTCAGCAATTCGATTGGTTGAGCCAAAACGAATGTACACACCACTCTTTGGCCCTTCAGCCTTCAAATAAAATGGGCCAGCAGCATGGGGAACGCGTATGATAATTAATTCACGATCACGACAAGTATGAATTTCAATATCCGGTATAAGCAAAGGAGCAATGCTATCACTGACAGCATTGGCAATTCTTTCTTCCTCTTGCAGGGAATCTACAACCCCTACGATTTCTTTTGTCTTGTCCCTTATCCCGACAACCAGAATCCCTCCCGCAGTATTCGCGAAAGCGATGATCGTCTTAACTATCCCCGGCATAGATTTTGCATTTTCTTTAAATTCCAGGGTTTTTCCTTCATTTTGCGACAAAAATTCATCTAGCATCGTCTTTCCTATTTTATTAGATTTTAACTAGGAAATTAACACGGAAGCACTCGGAAGTCAAGTCTTTCCGTGTTGAAATTCATTTTGAATGACTCCCTACTTATAGAATGATAAGGACCGTGTCTGTGATCTGAGATTCGGATTGATTCTTAATGAAAGAGGAAGCAATTGAAGCTATTGCAAGTCTTTCGGCTATTTTACTGGATGACGAATATTACCAATTTCTTCATTCCAAAAAGCGCAAAATTAATGGCCTAACGGTAGTAGAAGCAAGCCATCTTATTCCACTTAAGGCTCGTGCATGGCTAGATCTTGTGAACCGAGACAATAATGGAGCCGACATCGATAATAAAGATATCCGCAAACACAAGAATGATATCATCCGTCTGTATCAACTGCTCACGCCGGCAGATCGGATCATAACACCATCATCAATAAAACATGATATGCACCAGTTTCTTGAACTCATAGAACATGACAAAGAGGTGGACTTGAAGTACTTGGGCTTAAAGAATACGACCTTGAAAGAGATTGAGGTTTCTGGAAGCTCTTTTCCCTGCAACCAGGCAGATGATTTGAAAAGAAAAGATTAAAGTGATAAACAGTGTTATATTCATCTTAGCTTCCAGAAACGGCTCATGCTTTATCCCAATTCTTCCCTTAGTCCGGATCTTATATAAACTGGAATATAATTTCCAATCACAAAGCCCGCTAATGAAATAGCAATGCAGATCACCTCTTTGGGGACCGGCGTTTCCCATATTCTCGTAAGGATAAATCCGATTCCTCCGCAGACCATGGCGAACAAGGCCGCACGGGCATTTCCCTGAGGCCTGTAGAGAGCAAAAACGACCGGAATAAATAAACAATAGACCGATAGCTCATAGCTCTGGATCAGCAAGTCGACAATGCCGCCAAAGAAGAAGGAAGCACCAACGGCTGCTGCGCCGATCACCCCAGTGACACAGCGGGAGCTGCCAATCCCTTTACCTAACAGGTTGAAATCCTGCGACATGTTCGAGCTGACCGCATTGATCAGCGAAATTGCCGTAGAGATGACGGCCATTAAGACAGCGCAGCCGATGAAGGCTGCAAAAGCCGGCGACGTCAAGGCTTGGGCAACATCCATAAAAACGCTTGATCCAGCTGAAGGGTCAATGCCCAGCTGTTTCCCGATCACTCCAAAGTAGACCGGAATGACACATACCAGCAAGGTGATGACCGCAGCCCAGGCGGCCGCACGCGTCACTGTGCGGGGCGAATTGGCTGCAAAGCACCGTTGCGCCATGTCTTGCTCGATGACCATGAAAAGCAGCGGCATGAGAAGCCATCCGCTCAGCTTCGGCAGACTGAAGTCAAAGGAGTTATCCGCCTGCAGCGCCGAGACATCGGTTGTGTAAACCACGTAACAGAAGCCGGCCGCAAAGACAACAATGAAAAACACTGCCTGAATGACATCGATCGAGACCACAGCCTTGAGACCACCCATCGCCGTGTAGAGGATCACAATTCCCCAAAAAAGGAGAAACAACGGCAGCTGGTCCATTCCCAAGCTCATCATGAATTTCTTCGAAGCGATCACTTGCCCGGCTAAAATCATGAAAAGAGAAAGAATGGAGAGGATGGAAGCGGCCTGCTTCAGCCTGCGAGAGCGATAGACCACTTCAAACAGCTGCGCGACAGTGGAGACCTGAAAGCGGGCAAGCCGTTTACCAACCCCCATGGCCAACAGGGCAAAGCCCAGGCTGGCGCCTAGCGGATAAAGCATCACCGCCCAGCCAAAGCGGAAGGCCTCTTCGGCAGCGCCAAGGACGGTTCCCCCGCCGATCTGCGTAGCCACAAATGTCATCAGCAAAGGAAAGAATTTTATCCCTTTCCCGGCCAGAAAATAGTCCTCTTGATTATTGAGGTTTCCGGAAGCCCTTTTTCCTGCAATGAAGCATATCAGTTGAAGAGCAAAAACTATACTTACAAATAGCATCATATTCATTTTTTAAATCCTTAAATTTGAATGCAATACAAACACAATGGTGTTTGGAAATGCGATTAATTAATTAAATGTGAAAAACTAAAAAAAAAGAGGATTAAGAATGGATATGATGATGATGGGCAAGAACAGCAAAAGAAGAGAGGACAGACAGGGAACAACTGTTGATAAGGTTTAGACACCGCAATTTAGAAGACATAAAAAACTCCTTTTGTGTTTTCTTGTTTAGGACAATGCCAATTGTAACATTTTCTTGAAGAGAATGTCAACCGAAAAAGGGACGAATGGGACTGATGGGACAGGACTTCCACCCCGGTAGAGTTGATAAATCTTAAAAGGATAGGAAATTCAAGCAGAAAAGGGGGGCTTTCCTAGCTAGGAAAAGCCCCCTTTTCTGCTTAAATTGCCTATCTTTTTTCTGATCGAATGAAAGATTTGCTCAATTGTTAGTTTTTTTGCTAATTTTTATAAATTTTATTTTTAATTTTAAGAAACAAAGGCATGATGTACCAGTTCACATTATTTGGTGATTTGCCTTAGTCGTATTGAATGAAAACCTGATCTTCCCAATGTGGAGAATCAACATTATCCCCTGAAAAATTATCCTCCAGGAAATGAGATTCAGGGGGATCTGTACCGGAAGTATGGGATTGGTCATAATCATCTGGAAATCCATCCGCTGTTTCACGTACCAGCTGACAGATATCCCATTCTACTAAATCTAGTGGTCCATCAAACTCGGGTGTCGTTGTCGGCCATCCATTTTTTGTCAAAATGCGCCATATTTCGGTGGAGTCGGTGACGATTTTAGTGATCTTCATTTCCTTCCCACAGGGGCAAAGGAGCGGATCAGTTTCATAGATGCGAGCAATCAACTTTGCCCAAGTGAATGATATTTTAGAAGTTTTCTGGGCGGCTTCCTGTAAAACAGGAGGCACAACCTTGGCTGGTGTTTGGATAGCAGCCGTGGTAATTGAGGGCCTCAAGGGTGAATTGGGAGCGAAGGCCCCGTGATAATGGTGTCGATGACGGCGCGGAGGAGGAATCAAGGCAGCTATTTTATCGAGAAATTCCAATGGTTCAATAGTTATTTGAATTTTTCCGGTATGGCAAGGTTTTGGCAGTCGATAGTTGAGCCATTTGCCATTCCATCGCCGATTTTCACTCGCGAAGGCAGGTCTGGCGCAGTATCGTATTAACCTTTCCAGACCGTCCCTGTCAAACGCCTGGATCCGTACTTTGGCATCCAGGGAAAAGCCTGTGTTTTCATAGCTGAGTATTTTTTCTACTTCATCGTCGTCAAACCAGCCTCGTCTGTTAAAAAGCCTCAGGACGCTTTTTTCAATTGCATCCTGCGCATCGTCAATGTCATCCTGTGTTAGAATGACTTCATGAAAATTAAATGACTCACCATTTTTTTCAAACACGCCATCGGCAACAATAAAGTGAAAATGAGGGTGTAAATTGAGAGTATTGCCGAAGCGTTGGATAAAACTGACAGCACCGAATTCCGGATTAGGAATTTCCGGGCTGCAGGAAATTATTTTTTTCTTTATC
>JABDDC010000062.1 GCA_013287815.1 Chlamydiota bacterium | reverse complement strand
AAGCTGTTCACGCACACTGTGCATAACAAATTTTTGATCAACCTCTTTAATGGCCTTTAGTGCAGATGAAACCCCTTTAAAACAAGTGATCGCTGCTTGAATCGCTGTCAACCCCGAAACTACATCCATAATTTTACATCTTTGATAAACGATAAGAAGATCCCATCTTGTTTGAACTTCACAATTGATAACCCTGACCCTCCCTGTTTCAAGATCCATCTTGACCATTTGAAAAAGTTGGACAGGGGTTGGACAAAAAACACCTTTCAGAATTTTCTGCTGAAAGGTAAGTTTTGTAAGTCTTTGATTATGAAGGAATGGGGGCGGTTGGACGCATTCAGAACTTTTGACTGGTCTGCTTTTAGAATTCCCCACTTGGATGCGCTTGAAAAATTAATAAACGTTGTTTAAGATTTTTTATTTGAATTTATCAATACTGCACAGACAATGCTAAATGCAACACCTACTATAGCGAAGCAGAAATATTTAATATAAGAATTAGAATTATATTTTATTATAGTTTTAACCATATTTATTTCATCCACTACGGATTCTCGAGATGAATCGAAGCAATGATTAAAAATTTCCCTCTTCATATTACTTAGAGTATTATGGGTTTCTAAAACATATTCTCGCGCGTAGTATGCCTGTCTTTCAGGACGTTGCAGCTTAATAGTTCTTTCTGCATCTCGTTTTAATAGAACTTCAAGAGGCGGAAGCACCATAAAATAAAACTCACCTTTGTGCTTTTCTCTCCACGGAATTTGCGCATCTATAATAATTTTACCTTTAATAGACTGAATTCTTTCTTCTAAAGTTCGATCTGCTGTGGATTCAATGCATGCTTTTTGTTCAATCAGATCGTCTCGATCAATATACGTCCACTCACTTCCTAGATTCTTTTGAAGAGCTTGACCCAAAGTCGATTTTCCACTACATGAAGGACCAAATAAAAAAATAACATTAGACATTTTTTGTTACCTATTCAAGCTATATGAATTATTCCATAAATTTAGAGATTGAAAGTCTACCATATATGCATGTTTGATTGAATCTGATTGTGCATTGTCAAGCAAGTTAATGAGGGTATCACAAGCTTTAGATGCTGTGAGTTTCAGCCGATCAACCGCTTGATCAACCGCTTCATTTTTTCTTGTTTCTAACTCTTGACGAAAAGGAGGTTGATTTAACCAATCAAATATTTGTTTTGCCGAAACACCTGACTGTTTAGAAGCCGCCTCAATCGTCAGATTACTCATGAGGAATGGTAAAACATGCAACTGCCGTCTAGTTAGTGTTACTCCATTTTTCATGAGATTTCCTTACATTTTATTACCTGATTTAAGAAAATTTAATCAGACTGAAAGGATTTGCATCAAGTCAGCTTCTTATCTCGTAGTATACAGCTTTTATGATATATTTTACATGTTTTTATATGTCAAATTGGCATATTTTCTATTGAAAAATATGTCGTATGTGCTATCATTAGGTTTATGAGGTAAGTTTATGAAATCATTCTCTCCCTCGGAAAAGCTTCTTATTGAAGAGATCATGCAAGCCGCTCAAAAAAACAAGAGTTGCCGTTAGAGGTCTTACGATTGGAGCTCTCATTAAATCTATTCGTGTACAATTAGGGATGTCGCAAAAAGCCTTGGCAAAGCGAGCTGGGGTCCCTCAATCTACAATCTCTCGCATTGAGCAAGAAGAAAGAGATGCCAATCTGTCAACATTGAACAAAATTCTAGGCGCAATTTCATGTGACATTGTCATTGTTCCACTCCTACAAGATTCAATAGATGCTATTCGACGTAAGCAAGCCAGAAAAATGGCTGAAAAACAAGTTAGCTATCTTAAAGGAACAATGAACTTAGAAGACCAACAACCTGATTCTAGATTTATTGCAGAACTAATAAAGCAAGAAGAGGAACGGCTCCTACAAGGACCAAATTCAAAATTATGGGATGAAAATGCCTGAACGTTTTGAATTTCCGGAAGGAGCTACTCCCCTAGGTGATTGCAGCGGCCTCATCCCTGTTTGGGTTCATCATCTAAATGATCTCAATCGCGTGGAAGCAGAAAATATACTGAATGCACAAAGAAAATACCTCCAAGGAAGAATTGGTGATCCTCTCAGCTGGTTTCAAGTGAAAGAGCTTAAAGCTATCCATCAAGCTATGTTTGGAAATGTGTGGGAATGGGCAGGAGTATACAGAAAATCTATAACATCTATAGGCATCAACCCCAGCTTGATACCTACACAGCTTGCAGAGCTTTGTCTAGAGGTTTCCTCTTAGTCGCAATACCCTGTTGAGCTTACGTTTGTAGAAATGGCTGCAAGAGTACATCACCGCTTAGTTTTTATTCATCCTTTTGAGAATGGACTAGCCTACGCTCGTAATGAACGTCACGAAAACTATTCAAAATTACTCACTTTCTGCGACCCAGACGGCAAGATTCATGAATGGCTTATGCCTCAAGAACTGCTTGCAGGCGATGGAAATGAAGTTAGAAAGACTCTATTGTCAATGGGATTGAAAATTGGTGAGGATCGGCAAGCTAAGGATCTTTTAACGCGATACCTTCTATCATGTCATCCCATTGATCGTGTAAGGACTGTGGACAGAACGGGATGGCATGGACAGTTTTAAGTTCTTCCTGAAGGACCGACAGGAAACCAAACTGGAGAAAAGTTGCTATTCTTAGGTCCTCAAATAGGAAGCCCAATTTTCCATTCCACAGGAACATTAGAGACGTGGCAAGCTCGCATTGCAGCTCGCTGTGTAGGTAATTCTCGCTTAATCTTTTCTCTAGGTGCCGCTTTTGCCGGTCCTCTTTTAGGTATCTGCCATGAAGAAAATGGCGGATTTCATCTACGAGGTGCAAGTAGTACAGGCAAAACGACTTCTCTGTATGTCGCTGCTTCTTTATTTGGGGGAAAGGATTACATTCAACGATGGAGAGCGACAGCAAATGGTTTGGAAGCCACAGCTAAAATGTATAACGATCTTTTACTTCCTTTAGATGAAATGGGAGAAATCAACCCTAAAGATGCTGGGGAAGTTGCCTATATGCTTGGAAATGGCACTGGTAAAGCTAGAGCTAGAGCAGATAAAAGTGGGGGAGCACGTGATAAGGCAAAGTTTAGATGCCTATTCTTATCAACAGGGGAAATCAGTTTAGCCTGTGGTGATGATCAAGATTTAGAGGAAAAGAAAATTCTCTCTAAGATCCAGTTATTCTTTGAAATGCATGGAGATAGTCGTTTTACCTCTTGGCATAAAGACTTTGACACCAAAACCTACAATCGTGCGGGATTCAAAAAAACCGAGGATGATAGAAGCGAATATTACGTTCTTGAAGAAGTGTTCAAAAATGAAATTTGTCAAGGGTCTGATTGGAAGAAAGCAGCTAAGCTTTTGATAAAAAAAGGATATTTGAAATCATCAACAGATGGAAAATCAACTCGCACTGAAAGCCTTCCAGGCATAGGGCCTGTGAGATGCTATAGGTTTCAAAAAATACCAAGCGGAAAAGAAGAATAGGCATGGGATCTATTTTGGTGGTGATATAGGTGAGAATGTGAGATTAAAACTCACTTTCTCACCACTCTCACCTTAAAATTATCTCCCAGATGCTGAGAAAAAATGATACAATAATTCCTCAATTAAAAATGTAATAAGGGTTTAAACATGAAAGCGATACTGCTTGCCCGGGTCTCAAGTAAAGAACAAGAAGAAGGCCAATCAATCCCTGCTCAAGAGCGTCGTTTGCGAGAATATGCTGACAGAAAAGGGTTTACTGTTGATCAAGTTTATAAAATCACAGAATCATCCACCAGGGACACTCGTAAGGAATTTGAAAAAATTCTTGTGCAAATTCGGAAATCCAAAGAAACAATTGCTTTAGTGGCCGATACTGTTGATAGGGTTCAACGTGGCTTTAAAGAGTCAGTCGTCCTAGAAGAGCTTCGTAAACAGGGAAAGGTTGAGATTCACTTTATGCGTGAAGGGCTGGTATTGAACATTAAGTCTAATTCCTCAGACATTATTCGTTGGGATATGGGAGTCATGTTTGCGCGTAATTATGTCCTTCAGCTGAGTGACAACGTTAAGCGTAGTAAAGAGCAGGCAGTGAAAAGTGGCGAATGGATTGGCTTAGCTCCTATTGGGTATATCCACGTGCTCAATGAACAAGGTGAAAAAAATATTATCCCTGATCCGGAAAGAGCTTGTCACATAATCAAGTTATTTGAGCTATATGCAACAGGTAACTATTCTCTTCTAAAACTTAAAGAAGAAGCAGAAAAAGACGGCTTTCGGACTAAGAAAGGCAAAAAAGTTGCAAAATCTCAAATAGATTCTATTCTAAAAAATCCTTTCTATTCAGGAGTAATGAGAACTCGAACCAGCGGAGACCGAAGTCGAGGGATTTACAGTCGGTTCCCCTTCCACACACTGCCTTAAACTGGAGTACATAGGCGCAACACCATCAATTACTTACATGGCTTTTGATTATGCTGCTTTGTTCTCTTTTACGCCAGTTTTTTGCACTCAAGTGCGTAAAATTTGCGTAAATGAGCGTTAGAAGTTTGATGTTGTGAAAGGACCAGCCTTGGCTGGCCCCTTCTTACTTTAACTATTACTAGCATCTTTCTCTTCGAATTAAGCTCTAAACTCGAACAAAAATTCTAAGTGCATGTTTCTTCAGAATGTTGTGAGAAAACAACCTCTAATGAAAGGGTCTCTCCTTTTACCAACCTAGACCCTTTAGCCTCCTTTTACTCAGTAGTGACAGGATTTAGAAAAAACAAATGACTTACTCCCTTGATAGAACCATCGCATTGGATTTGTCCTTTATTATTCATAGTATATATATCTTCAATCACAATAGAATCAGAGTATGAATAATCTATGTGTCCGATATCCTTTACACCAAGCAATTTTTCGAGCGTAAAAATATTTCCATCTTTCCAAATTGCCTTCTTATAAGGTATTCCAAAATTATCAGATATACTTGTTCCTAAAAGCACGTTTGAATCATTGATATCAACTCCAGAAAAATATTTAACACGCCTTAAATCATTTTGTTTATCCCAAAGATAAGTAGTATTGAAATCGTTCGAGATCAAAACAACACCGTTATTATTGACTTTTACAATTTTAAAGCGTTTATTTTGATTGTCTTTAGGTAATGTGATGACGTGCATTTCGCCATCCCAAAAGAAATAATTCAAACCAGATTTTACATATTTATTTTTCTTTTTATTGTATTTACCAAAGGCAAAAAAACCAACCATTTCTCCTTTATTATTTATTCTCTCAAGATTTATTTCCATTATATGATAGCCGAAGGTCTCAATTGAATTAGAAAATTCTGATCCTACACCCAAGTCAGTTGCCATTCTATTATCCCATAAAAAAGGCCGTCCAAATTCAAAAATATCAAAAAGAGGTTCTTTATAATCTTGATCTGGTAAATAGGTTCCAATTACTTGACCTAAATCGTTTAAGTCATGTGCTAAAATATAAGAGCTATTAAAAACATCTAACCATTGAATGCCTAACGCCCGATTCCACATAAATGGGAAATAACAGTAGTAAACACAGCCGTCACGGTTGTCCAATTTTGGCTTTAAAGCATATCCCAATACTTGTCCCATATTATTAAATGCTATAGGATAACTGTTATTATATGGTATAGGATGATCAGTATTAATGATTGTGAGACCTTCTACAGCATCAAATAAAAATATTTCATCTTGCTTATTGCAATATTGACCTAAAAGCTGTCCTTTATCATTAATCGCTTCTACTTGTATATGCTGTTCAAATTCATGATCAATCTCTATTAATGAAATCTCATATTGATTATTAGCAAAGATAGAAATAGATAAAAAAGAAAAAATTATAACTAATAATTTACACACAAATAAACTCCATTTAAATAATTAAATACATGGGCAGGGCAGAACCTTAAATCAGTTAACTTTCCCCTGTTCTGGAATAGCTAAGAATTTCACAAGCCCGGCCGCACATTCACCTTTTATCTAATATTACCCCCTTGGTTTGAGTGGTCATATTCCTAATTGACTATGACCGTATCTTCAACAGGTTGATTAGGCAACATCGATGAGACAACCTCATTAATTTTTAACGCATAGTTAACATAACGATTTTGCACGTCTTCAGCAGTAATGACATACTCAATGTCGGGGCTGACACCTACACTTTCGATTATTTCCTGCGAGACTCTTTGTAATATTGAACCTGTGTAACTAATTTCGGCGATCCCGTGCTTGTTAGGAAAAGAGGTGTGAAGCACATGTCCTCCAGCCCCCGCTGTTTTGCATCCAAAAAGAACAGCACGCTGATTATCCTGCAAAATTGCAGGCATAATGTCTCCACACGAAATATCTAATTCATTTATCAGAAAAAGGATTGGCTTAGTATAGTTGTAGGAAGGGTTGGGATTGATGATATCTGCACATCGAAACATATGAATAGGTCCTGTTAGATCTTGACCGGCATTCCATTCATCGACAATAAATTGACTGTAATGTTTATAGATAAGCAGTTGTTGTCTGTCTTTTAATTCCCAAAATTTTAAAACTTCTTTTAAATCTGGTCTATTTAAATCTTCATCTATCATTTTTAACCGACCGATCGCTTTGTGAACAAGAGATAAAGTGAGTTTTACTCGTTCCCTTGGAGCTTTTAGAGGCTCCATAGTGAGCATAGATGCCAAGGAATATAAAAAATTTGCTGATCCCCCAAAATTATTTACCTGATCGATCACAAGGGCTTCGGTGTTGTTTTCCATATAGCCAATAATCATGCCAAAATTTAGAGCCTCTGCATCACTTCCCTGATAGCCTGGAATACGAATATACCCTATAAGCCTCCCTTCATCATTTTCATAGATATAAGCATTCCACATGGGATAATTACTCTTACTCTCGATAGGCTGTTCGCCTTCAAAATTTCCCTTCCATCTCCAGATTTCTTTACCCAATTGAGGAACAAAACTTACGGGGGAACCCGGCGCTCCTTCATCCTCATCATTAGCATAAGACGCAAACAATCGATTTGCATAGTCGCTAAATTCTGAATGATTTTGTTTCGCTAAATTTAAGTAAGGAATTGTTTGCATAAGGCTAGAGGGAACCTTGACTAATTCTGGAAAGTAGTCCCAAATCAGCTGAATAGTCCTGATTTTACCATCCCCGAATGAACGAAATACAATATTAATAAATCCGGTAGAGACAACATCACCCCTGCTACCTCGCTGATTTGTTAATTTAATATCTCTTAGTGCCATGTCAGTGGAATTTTCATTGTTCATATAATTTTTCTTGGACAACATCGCCATTACCTCGGCAATAGGTTGATCGTCAAACTCAAGGATCTCATCACCTTCACGTAAAGAGCTAATCTCTTTTGATAGTTTTATAGGATCTATCCAATCAACATAAGTCCGCTGATCAATCGTTTTGACTCTAAATGGCAGGTTGGCACTTTCAGTGGAATTGAAAGAGATGTCGACATGATAATCCATCGCGCTTTGAATAAATTTAAGCAGCACTTGTTGAAATTCTTTCAGGCTTAGGTCCCTTTCTTCTGTGATGGCTGCTACAGCTTTTTGATATTCACCCTCCAGATCCCAGCCATCATGATTTTTTTTCCAATCTTTTGGTGCATAGCTCGTTTCAAGGATAGTTTTAACAGTTGAAAGATCTTGCAGCATAGCAAACTTATTTTGACCAGCAATCAAAACAGTCGAAGAGATAACAATAAAGAATGAAATTATTACCGATTGTAAGTTAATAAACCCTCCTTGTTAGGATTTCCAATCTTAAGAAGAAGGTGATTATAATGTAACTCTTAGATTTATTCAAGAACAAAGCTTCTAAGCTTCTAGTGAAAAGGCTTGTCGTTACCCACAACTATCAAATAAATATCTCAGTCATTTTTCCCAGGTTTTTACCAGGCATTTCCTGCCCATAACACCCATATAAAATAAACAGAAAACACGCTTAAAATATCATATGGATGTGTTTTTTATCTTGATTAAAATTATTATTTGATAGATAATGTTCTTATTAAAACCTGCTTACAGATATGTGAGCACTACAACATAAGGAAAGAATGAATATGCTTAATTTACCAGACTGGATTGAAAAACAGTGGCCGTCTACAATGTTCCTTGATCCAAGAATCCACGAGAGGACTATCTTCATTGCTCAAGCTTGTATGAGGTTTCCTACCGGCAGTATACCGGAAAGATTTGAGTCGGTTGGTGCGGTCAAAGGATGTTATCGATTTTTAAATAGGAAAGATATGAGTCATCAAAAACTACAATCCGCTCATTATAAAAACGTTCGGCAAGAGGCCATAGGATCCAGCGGTAAAGTACTATTTATCCAGGACGGTAGCGAATTGCTTTACAATAGTCATAAATGGACCACAGGACTTGGTCCTACGGGAGATGCCTATAGTAACGGAATGATTTTTCACTCATGTCTGGCTGTTAAGTTTGAAGAGAATCA
>JABDDC010000061.1:2924-8564 GCA_013287815.1 Chlamydiota bacterium | reverse complement strand
AGGCGGAACTTGCACAAATTGGACTCTTTACCAACTTTAATATTCCATGTATGATCCCGAACAATATAGCTTGTCTCCACCAAATCCTCGAGATATTCACTAATGGTTCCCCCTTTTTCTAAATTCAATGCAGAGCAAATTTGCTCCAGCGTTGCGCTTCCTTCCACAAGTCGTTCCACAATCTGTTTATAGCGCAGAAATCGGGCAGAAAATAGGTCTGAAAAAATTCTGTCAAATTCTTCGACTAGCAGCCCACCCCTGCAAAATGCCAGATTATAAATGTTTTCCTCAGCGGATAAATCCGGATCTATTTCTTCCAGATAGCGTGGCACTCCACCTATGACAGAGAGGATTTTAAATTTATCGTAAGAGGAAATAGAAGATGCTTTTTTTCTCCAGAACAGATTACAAATGTGAAGAGGTAGCTCTTCAAGTGTAAGCTCCAAAGAAATGCGTCCCATAAAACCTGTGCTGCTTAAGATATTATCGTCTATCCAGCTTGACATCGATCCACTAAGAAACATCAGAAGCTTTGGGTTATTTTTAAAGTATAAATCCCATGCCGATTTCAATTTGCCAAGAAAAGTATGATCAAAAGAACCCATCCAGTTGATTTCATCAAGAACTAGTAAAACCTGTTGTGATTGCGTTGCCTGAGACAGATGCCAAAAAATGTCTCCCCAGTCATCAGCTTTTAGTCCTCTGGTGCCGAGCAATCTGTCCATTTGCTGAACAAAATAATCGCGTTGTGTTTGGGCTGTGGTGTTAATTGTAGGAGGAAGTCCTGTAAAAATGAACGTTTTCAACCCTTTACCGAATTCCTGGATGAGTCGGCTTTTGCCTATGCGCCGCCTTCCTTTGATAACTACTAGGCTGGATGTCTTTTTTTTAAGCAGCCGATTAAGTCGATCAAGCTCGTCTTTTCTTCCATAAAAAGGTGTTTCGTCCATACAATTTGTCTCCCTTAAAAAGATCCACTAAATCGTAAAACAGCAACGAATATCTTCAACTGCCGTTTTTATGATTTTATCACATGCCGCCTCATGAAATCAAGAAATTCTAATTTCGTGATGAGAATTATGGTATTTAAAATACCTCATGGAATTCATTTTTCCTAATATTAAGCAACTTAGAATATACAATAATCTATTTTTTTATTACGCTGCAAATTAGATGAACTTTACCTTCAGGGAGACTCCAATGAAGCCTTTTTTTTGCTTATTATGCTTAGCGATCAGTTTGACCATGTCTTCCCAAGCTGCTGTGAAAGGGGAAAATGTGGAGTACAAAGTGGGCGACAAGACATTTAAAGGATATATCGCTTATGATGATCAGGTAACAGGTAAGCGCCCTGCGATACTGGTTGTGCATGAATATTGGGGACAGAATGCCTATGCCCGCCATCGCGCCGATATGTTGGCCGAAATCGGTTACACTGCCATGGCGTTAGACATGTATGGGGACGGGATAAACGCCACTGACCCAAAGCAGGCTTCAAGCCTATCACAGGCTGTAGTCAAAGACCCCGAAGCAGCAAAAGAACGCTTTTTGGTTGCGATGAACCTTTTGAAGGGTTTTCGCTACACAGACCCTAACAGCATTGGAGCGATAGGTTATTGCTTTGGAGGATTTATTGTTCTAGAGATGGCCCTGGCAGGAGTTGATCTGGCAGGCGTCGTCAGCTTTCACGGCGCTCTCCCTCCTGTTCCTGTTGGCATTAAACCAGGCGATGTGAAAGCCAAAATCTTGATCTGCCATGGCGCAGCCGATAAAATGGTGACACCCGATAAGGTGGCAGCCTTCAGAGAAGCGATGGATGAGGCCGGCATCAAATACCGGTTTATCGCCTACGAAGGAGCGACGCATGTCTTTACCAATCCTATGGCAGACGAAATCGCGAAGAAATTTAATCTTCCCATCGCCTATAATCCAAAAGCCGACAAGGAATCGTGGGATGCAATGAAGAGCTTTTTCAAGAATCTTTTCGGGATATAAAAAGTAGCAAGATCAGTCAACTAGAACTAGACAACCGAAGTGATTCTTTGCTAACTTTGAGATTTTATTTTTAGAGGAAAGAGCTAAAGTAAAAATATGAAGATACAATTAAACCCGATCAAGGGCGATTTTTTAGAGGGTACTACCTCCCTGTTGTTATTGCCAATCGCCGTTTCCAGGTTCAACGCTCACATTGATCAACTGCACCCTATGCTGACCTTTGTTAAAAATTTTTGCCTTCAAGAAAATATCGATTCCGATAAAATTTACGATATTCTTATTTCTGTCGAGGAGGCCGTTGTGAATATTATCCAATATGGCTTCCCTCAAAAAGAAAGAGGGAGTATAGAAATAACATGTCAAAAAGATCAAAATAAAATGCTAATACTAGACATTAAGGATAGTGGAATCCCTTTTGACCCGCTTCTTCGTATTAATGAATACAAGAAGTCCGGACAGCCTTTCAAGAAAGATTTGGAGCCTGGCGGCTCCGGAATTTTTCTTTATGGTACGTTAATAGATATTATAGAATACCAAAGGAAAGATGAGACGAATCATCTTCATTTCGTTAAGTATCTCAAAATAGTCGGATGATATTGCCGATCCAGTGTTGGAGTTGAAAAATTATGAAAATTTATCTTAATGGAAAATTTGTTGATAAGGCTCAAGCTAAAGTATCCGTTTATGATCACGGTTTTCTTTATGGCGACGGGGCATTTGAAGGCATCCGCTCCTATAATGGTCTCGTATTCAAGTTAAAAGAACATATTGACCGTTTATATGAAACTTTACATACGTTGATGATTGATCCGTTAATGACTAGAGCCGAAATGATTAACGCTGTGATATCCACCTTGCGTGTCAATAAGCTCAAAGATAGTTATATCCGCCTCATCGTCAGTCGAGGTGAAGGAGATTTAGGACTTGATCCAAGCAAATGTTTTGGCCGACCGAGTGTAGTGATCATCGCTGACAAGATCACTTTATATTCGGAAGATCTTTATCAAAAGGGAATCGAAATCATCTCGGCGTCGACCACCAAAAATCATCCTAATGCACTTAACCCACAGCTTAAGTCGCTAAATTATCTTAACAATATTTTAGCCAAGATAGAGGCCTCCCTTTGCGGTTTCCATGAAGCGGTTATGCTCGATGCTAATGGTTATATCGGTGAATGTACCGCCGATAATATCTTCATATATAAAGATGGGGTGCTTTCCACACCTCATCTGGGCCGTTTAAAGGGTATCACATGCACTGCCATTCTAGAGCAGGCGCGCAAGATGAAGATCAAAGTGTTTGAAGGTTACATCACCCGTCACGAAATGTATAATTCAAACGAATGCTTCTTGACAGGTACCGCGGCAGAATTAATTCCCGTTGTGAAGGTCGATGGTCGTGTCATTGGGACCGGAAAGCCCGGTCCCGTTGCAAAGAAGCTTTTAAATGCTTTTCATAAACTGACTAGGACAGATGGAGTAAAGGTGGAATGAAGAAGCGGGAGTTTTCGCATGTGTAAGTTATTATAAATAATTGATATAGAGTAAGTTGGGTTAAGAAAAAAAATAAAAAAAAAGAATTTGATTAAAAAATATTATGTGCTACTTTCAAATTAAGGTCATCATGATGATTACCGGCAAGTGGGATGATAACATTCCATAGTAGTTTTAACTGTTGCAAAACCATGGAGGTTTTATGGGTACCTTAAGGGAAACTATAGCTAAACAAATCAATCGAGATGCTGATGGAGTACTCGATGCACTTAGAACGGCTGGAGTACGTTTAAATCCAGAAGAAGAAGACAATATCATGAACGGCAATCTGAGCGCATTCTCAGATAGACAATTAGAAGAACGCTTTAATACCAAAGTATTGGGACTATTGGGCGGCCAAGGCAGCAGTGGTGGAGAGGGCAGTAAAGGCTCCTTCGGCGGCGGCGCAGGCAGTGGCGGAAGCCAAAGCAGTGGTCACGGAGGAGGCAGTAAAGGCTCCTTCGGCGGTGGCGCCGGCAGTGGCGGAAGCCAAGGCAGTGGTCACGGAGGAGGCAGTAAAGGCTCCTTCAGCGGCGATGCCGGCAGTGGGGGAAGCCAAGGCGGCGGTAAAGGCGGCGGAGGTAACCGTGGAGGAAGATAATCAATAGATTATCTTTTTGAAAAATCGTTTTGGGAGTCAGGAGGTATATTCCTGACTCCTGCCATCATATGATCGAGAAAGAGCTCGACCACTACTCTTTAACACCTATAAACTTGTAAATTTCGATAGCAGATTTTCCTTTAATAGAGAGCTCTCCAAGGGATTCACCATGACAGACGTCTTTGACTTCTTCCCAGGCAGTTTTACTTAAATAGATTGTATTCGGCTCAGAAATAGATTGTATACGAGCCGACGTGTTAACAGCATCGCCCCAAATATCGAACAAATACTGCTGCTTACCAACGATACCTCCGATGACTGTTCCGAAATGGATGCCAACGTGTAATTTCCAATGAGAGGAAAGAAATTGAGTTTGTTTAATAAACCCTTCGCCACACTTGATGCAATCGAGCGTCGGATTTCCACTCTCAAATAACATCCCTGCAACGCCCAGGAAACAATCTCCGATTGTTTTTATTTTCTGCAAATTATTTTGCTCAGCCACATTTTCGCACATCGCTGCAAATTCTTGAATACTTTCCACGACCTCTGAAAGTTGATGGGTATCGCAAAAAGGGGTAAATCCAACAACATCGGCAAAAAGAATTGCAACATTTTGATAATATCTCGTTGGCACCTCTCCTTTTTCGCTTAATTCGAGAACGACAGAGGGGGGAAAGATCGAATTTAAAAGACCTTCATAACGTTTTTTTTCTAATTCAATGCGCTGACGATAAAGCTCTTCTTTTTGAATATGCCAGGCTTTCTCCACGCAAGAATCGATGCGTACCCGTAATAAATCAGCATTAAAGGGCTTTGTCAAAAAATCCTGGGCACCGAGCCTGATGCATTTAATCGTATTGTCTAGGGTATCAGATCCTGATATCATCAGGACCATAAGTTCTTGTTTAATGAGCTCTTTTCTAATCTTCATTAAGACATCGATTCCGGACATAATAGGCATATCAACATCGAGAAGGATCAAGTCAAAGAGCTTAGTCATTGTTAAAGCTTGAAAACCATCATTAACACTTTTGATATTTTTATAGCCATTGCGCTTCAGATACCGTTCCAAAATCAGGCAATTTTCATTGTGATCGTCCACGATTAAAATGGAAAATTTTTCTTTAAACGAAGAAAATTCTGCACTATCCGGGCGTTGTTCTTCCACAAGTAAGCCTTGTGACTTTTCTTCTGTATGTACCATTGTTTTTGTAGATGAAGAGGACAATGAAGACTGAGCAAATTTGACATCATTAATTAAGGTAATCATTTGATCGATAGTCTTAAGATTCTCTTTAAAATTAAATAATTTTGGTTCATTTTTTCCAAATTTTTGTTCGAATTCTTCTATGATGATTTCGGTATATCCTCTAATGACATTGATGGGATTTCTTAAATCATGCCTGGTTTTTGTCAAAAATTGTTCAAAATCTTCATCCTTTATTTTGGCTTCTAACACTTCTTTCAGCATGTATTTGTTGATAACTTCTCTGAAAAAGCGAATCCCTT
>JABDDC010000061.1:200-2914 GCA_013287815.1 Chlamydiota bacterium | reverse complement strand
AAGCCATATTGGATAATATTCACAACGGCCTCCTCGACAGAAATAAGAATATCGTAAAGCTCTTGTTGATTAACAAATGGCTCTAAATTAATGACAATAGAATTGACGTGAGTTTCAAGTCCATTACGAATTTCGTCTAATTTGTAGATGATATCTTCATTCATTATTTTATACCTTAAGGATTTGGAAGAAAATTATGGATTTTTTCCAAAAGACGTGGAAAATCTATTGGTTTTGTATCGTAATCATCGCAGCCTGCTGCAAGAGACTTTTCCTTATCTCCCGTCATAGCGTGAGCTGTCAATGCAATAATGGGAAGACTTTTTGTACTTTCATCTGCTTTGATTTGTCGGGTAGCATCCCATCCATCCAGGATTGGAAGGCTAATGTCCATCAAAATAAGGTTTGGTTTTGATGATTTTGCTAAATCGACCGCAGCTTGACCATCCACGGCGGTAATCACTTCAAACCCCTTCCGTTCTAATCGACGCGAAAGCATGTCCCGGTTCAATTCGTTATCTTCTACTAATAATATTCTGTAGGGCATCTTTAACTCCTGATAGGATGAAAAAAAAACTTTAGCTCTAATATAATTTATTGTCAAATAAACGGTTATCAAATATATTGATAACCGTTTTTTTAGGATATTACTTTTTTAGGATATAAAAATATCCATTACCGGGTTTCACCACCTCCTTGGCCTCCTTGCCTATCTTGGCTATCTTGGCTGCCCCGGTCCATGCCACCTAATAAGCCCAATACTTTCGTATTAAAGAGCTTTTCTAATTGAGAGTCGCTCATATCTCCAAGATCACCTTCAAGAATATAATTTTCTTCTTGAGCAGACAATCTAACGCCTGCTGTTTTAAGTGCACCTAACACTTTGACTGGATCTCTAGTGATTTGTTTAGCGACCGCTTCTCTTAGACTACCCATAAAACCTCCCAGGTTATAGGGTTTTGAGGTCATTCAAACCTCAATAGAAAACTGTTTTTTAACATGTTAAAAAACAGCTCTTCAAAGAAGAAATAATCTTACTTCCCCTTGTTACTATATTTAACATAAAAAACTTATTATGTCAAATATTTATTTTTTATTAACCTCCAAATTTGAATAACCTAATAGCGTGAGATAAAAATCTATTTGTTATATTCCTTATATTTATCTTCTAATTTCGTCTTTATGTTATAGATGAAGCCGGTATCTTTCTTTAGTTGCTCTTTCACTTGTTTCTCATCTTCAAAAGGTCTTCTGTGAGTTTTGTTAGCGAAATCATTAATCCTGTGCAGGGCAATACTGATATCCTTTGTAAAATCCATCGTACTGGCTTCTTTTATTGGAGCTAATTTGTACCTGTCAATGACCCCTCTTATACTCTCAACAATTTTAGATAACTCACTCTTATACTTTTTTAATAAGGTCACTTCATGTTCATTCAATTCAATTACTGCATCTGAACGATCACGAGTAATATTAAAATTTTGCATGGTTTTTGCTGCTTCGGCCGTTTTTATTACTTTTTCGGATGCTTCTTTTTTTGGAGGGGGGGGCAGGTCTGAAAACTTTATTTGGTGGTTGACCTCTATCACTTGGAATAATCATATTAAACCTCCTTTCGTGAACTGTTACCCTTTAAATTTAATTATATCACTATATTAATTATTTTAATATAAGCAATTTCCTCTAAAAAACCACAGAGGTCACAGAGGAGGGTACAGAGCTTTTTTAGAGAGAATTGCCGTTTCTAGGATTAAGCCTTTAGAAGCCATTTCCAGATTGGTATGATTTTAATCTGCATTTGCAGATTCTCATGATTGATTTCTTCAACCCCTTCTTCATCCATTGTAAGAATTAAACCCTCATTTAGTTGGTAAATCTGCATGGCTTCTAGAAGGCCTCGAAATTCCCGTTGTTTTACATCGGGATCATTCAATGTTTTCGTGACTTGTATGGCAGATGAAATCTTTAATTCCTTTTTGATAAGAAAGTCACATTCATATTTTTGTTTATGGAAGTAAATTTCTTCTTTGAGACGCTTAAGTTCATTGAAAACGATGTTTTCCAAGATCCTACCATGATCTTCTGAAAACCTAAATGAAATAGCACTTGCTAGTCCTGTATCGGCAATATAGATTTTCTTGTCTCTGCCGATCTGATTTTTTAGCGAATAATCGAATTTATATAGCTCGCTGAACAGGAAAATTTCATAGAAATAAGAGCAATAGTCCATGACTGTTTTGGGATGAATTCCAAGTGCTTTTGCACATCCTCTATAACTAAAAGATTTTGAGCTATTGGTGGCTAGATAGACCCCTAATTCTTTAATCTTCAGTAAATTCAAATCGTGGCGAGAAGCAATGTCTTTATAAATGAAGTCTTCAAAATAATTGATCAGCAACTCCTTTTGAAGAACGGGGCGTAAAACAACTGCAGGGAAAGCTCCCACTTTCATGTATTGCATAAAATGACTTTTTATTCGGGTTTCTTTTTGAGAGGAAAAAGGGGGTTTCATCTCGATAGACTTAAAGTCTAAGAATTCCGCAAAAGATAGAGGAAAGACATTTATCGTGATATTTCGACCTGTTAAGAGTGTTGCGAATTCCTTCTTGATAAATGAAGAATTGGATCCACTGATCCATATTTGTGGAATTTCTTTTCGATCATATTCTTTTCTGATGAAAGAATTAGGGGTCTATCTAGCCACCAATAGCTCA
>JABDDC010000061.1:0-190 GCA_013287815.1 Chlamydiota bacterium | reverse complement strand
GATTTCGTCAATAAAAAGGTTCTGCACTGGAGCCCTTTCACGATAAGTTGTGACGATTTCATTCAAGGTGTACTCCCTTAAGATCTCGTCTTCAAAATTAATATAGAGTACACTATTCTTCTGTTTTAACAACGTCTCGATGACCTGATAAATCAGTGTGCTTTTCCCAGCCCTTCTAGCCCCTTCGAGG